>JAHEDW010000065.1 GCA_024641025.1 Gallionella sp. | reverse complement strand
TTCACGAGGGATCGACCGGACCATGCTGATTTTAGATATCTTCGCGCAGCGCGCAAAAAGCCATGAAGGCAAGGTCCAGGTGGAATTGGCGCAACTCAAGTATCTTTCCGCACGCCTTGTCGGTCAAGGCATTGACATGGGACAGCAGAAATTTGCAGTGGGTGCGCGTGGTCCTGGTGAAACCAAACTGGAACTTGATCGACGCAAGCTTGACAAGCGAGTCCATTTGCTCAAGGAGCGTCTAGAAAAGCTAAAGCATCAGCGTGCTATACGGCGCCGCGCCCGCAGCCGCTCAGACGTGCTTTCAGTGTCGATCGTTGGCTACACTAATGCTGGGAAGTCGACGCTGTTCAACAAACTGACCCGTGCAGATGTCTATGTGGCCGATCAGTTGTTCGCCACGCTAGATACCACTTCTCGGCGTTTATATGCCGAAGGAAAAGGGCAGATCGTATTGTCTGATACAGTTGGATTCATCCGTCATTTACCACATTCACTTGTCGCAGCTTTTCGAAGTACATTGGAAGAAACCGTTCAGGCCGACTTGTTGCTGCATGTCGTGGATGTCAATAGTGGCAACCGAGACGATCAGATCGCCGAGGTGAACAAGGTGTTGACCGAGATCGGTGCAGCTGACATTCCTCAGATTCTGGTTTTTAACAAAATAGACCTGCAAGATATACCGTCGGGCGTACAGCGCGACGATTATGGTAGAATCTCCCGGGTTTTTCTGAGTGCCAAGAGCGGTGCGGGGCTGGATGAACTGAAATCAGCCTTGCTGGAAGCAAGAACCGCACGACAATCGGCCGAAGCAATTGAAAATCAAACTTAACAAGCGAGAGAGTTATGGGATTGAATGATCCGCAATGGGGCAATAAAAATGGTGGTGGCCCGCCAGATCTGGAAGAGTTGTTGCGCAAGCTCAATAGCAAATTGGCGTCCATGATGGGCGGCAAGGGAGGTAAAGGCGACTCGGGGAGTCCAGTTGGCGGCCAGTCACAGAGCTTCGGTCCTGGAATCGGATTGGTCGTTGCGATCGCAATGTTGATCTGGGTAGGAAGCGGCTTTTACATTGTTGATGCCAGCCAACGTGGCGTGGTATTGCGTTTCGGTAAAAAGACCGAAGTGACCGAGTCCGGCCCGCGCTGGCACTTGCCGTTCCCGGTCGAAACCGTGGAGATCGTCAACCTGAGCCAGGTTCGTACCGTGGAAGTGGGCTATCGCGACAACGTAAAGAACAAGCTGCTGAAAGAATCGCTGATGTTGACTGATGACGAGAATATCATCGACATCCAGTTTGCGGTGCAGTACTTTTTGAAAGACCCGGCCGACTATTTGTTCAATAACCGCGCTCCGGATGAGAACGTGCGCCAGGCGGCTGAGACAGCCATACGCGAAGTGGTAGGTAAGAACAAGATGGACTTCGTGCTGTATGAGGGGCGCGAGCAGGTGGCCGCAGCGGCGACCAAGTTGATCCAGGAGATCCTTGATCGTTACAAGTCTGGCATCCTGATCAGCAAGCTGACGATGCAGAACGCGCAACCGCCCGAACAGGTCCAGGCAGCTTTCGATGACGCGGTCAAGGCCGGTCAGGATCGTGAACGGCAGAAGAACGAAGGCCAAGCTTATGCGAACGATGTGATACCACGCGCCAGCGGTACCGCTGCACGCCTGATACAAGAGTCACAAGGCTACAAGCTAAGTGTGATTGCTAATGCCGAGGGTGACGCTAGCCGCTTCAAGCAGATACTGGTTGAATATCAAAAGGCTCCCGGCGTGACACGCGATCGTATGTATCTGGACATGATGCAGCAGGTGATGGGCAATGTCAGTAAAGTGATGGTTGATCAGAAGAACGGCAACAGTCTGTTGTATCTGCCACTGGACAAACTGATTGAGACATCGCGTTCAGCCGGTGCGGCAGCAACTTCGACAGCGCCGAACAGTTCAGAAACCAGTGATAATACTGCAGCGCAACGCGCAAGAGACTCGTTGCTGAGTCGCGACAGGGGGGCACGTTAATGAAGAAGAGCATGGTCAATTTATTGATCGGAGCGGTTGCCGTTTTGATCGTGGTGAGCATGAGCGTGTTCGTGGTGGACCAGCGTCAGAATGCGATCGTGTTCCAGTTGGGCGAAGTGGTCGGTGTCAAGACTGAACCTGGGCTGAATTTTAAGATTCCGCTACTGCAGAACGTGCGCTTCTTTGATTCGCGCATCCTGACTTTGGATGCAGGCGAACCGGAACGCTTCATCACGGCTGAGAAGAAAAACGTGATGGTTGATGCCTTCATCAAGTGGCGCATCGTGGACGTCAAGCAATATTATGTCAGTGTGGGCGGCGATGAAATTCGTGCCAAGACGCGTTTGCTGCAAACTGTCAACTCAAGCATGCGCGAAGAGTTCGGCAAGCGCACCATCCATGAGGTGGTATCCGGCGAGCGCGAACAAATCATGAACGTGCTGCGCACGAAAACTGACAGCGACGCGCGCAAGATCGGCGTGGAAGTGCTGGATGTGCGCCTGAAACGTGTCGACTTTCCGTTGGAGATCAGCGAGTCGGTGTATCGCCGCATGGATGCAGAGCGCAAGAGGGTGGCGAATGAATTGCGCGCATCAGGTGCTGCCGAAGGCGAAAAGATCAAGGCCGACGCCGACAAGCAGCGAGAGGTGATTCTGGCCGAGGCTTATCGAGAAGCGCAGAAGACCAAGGGTGAGGGTGATGCCAAGGCTGCCGCGACATATGCGGCGGCATTCGGCAGGAATCCTGAGTTTTATTCCTTCTATCGCAGCCTGGAAGCCTACAAACAAAGTTTCAAAGACAAGAATGACGTGATGGTCATCGATCCGAGCTCGGCATTTTTCAAGTACCTGAAGAATTCCGGTGGGTCGGGCAGATAGTGTGCTCGATTACTGGTTACTCGGTTTGGCGATGATGCTAGTGATTGAAGGAATGTGGCCTTTCATCATGCCCGGGTTGTGGCGCGAGACTTTTAGCAAGATGGTTAAGCTGTCTGACGGGCAATTACGTTTCATCGGAATCACCGCAATGTTGTCCGGAATAATACTGCTGTATTGGATTAAGTGATGGAAAACTGGCTACTTCCAGAGCATGTAGAAGACATGCTTCCAGATGAGGCTTGGCGCGTAGAGAAGATGCGCGCTCAGTTCCTCGAACTATTACGCAAGAGCGGCTACCAACTTGTTTCTCCACCGCTTCTCGAATATGCGGAATCCCTGCTTATTGATGGCAGCGATGACATGGAATTGCGCACCTTCAAATTGGTCGACCAGTTGAGCGGTCGCACTTTGGCATTGCGTGCCGACATCACACCGCAAGTAGCTCGTATTGATGCACATTTGTTAAATCGAAAAGGCGTCACGCGCCTTTGCTATGCAGGCAGTGTGTTACATACCCAGCCGGTAGGTTTGACGCGCACCCGTGAACTACTGCAGATCGGTGCCGAGATATACGGGCATAGCGGTCTGGAGAGCGATCTCGAGATTCAGCAACTGATGTTGCGATCACTTTCCTTGCTGAACATCAATGGTGTCCATCTGGATCTTGGTCATGTCGGTGTGTTTCGAGCTCTAGTCCATCACGCGAATATCGACAAGGATCTGGAAAGCAAATTATTCGCCACGCTGCAAAGCAAGGATTGCGCAGCATTGCAGGCTTTGGTTCAGCCACTTGATGCTAAACTGAGTTCGGCTTTGCTGGCTTTGTCGACTTTGTATGGCGATTGCTCAGATGTGCTGGAACGGGCGCGCAAGTTGCTGCCCAAATATGTAGAAATAACGGTTGCCCTGGATGCTTTGCATACTGTATCCGAGGAATTAAAGTCTCAAGTATCCAGTGTTGGCATTGACCTCGCCGATCTGCGCGGCTATCACTATCACAGTGGCATGGTATTCGCTGCTTATCATGCCGGAAGCCATGATGCGATCGCTTTAGGGGGTCGCTACGACGAACTTGGCAAGAGTTTCGGTCGTGCGCGTGCAGCCACCGGTTTCAGCATGGATCTGCGCCAGTTATATCGTTTGCTGCCTGCTCAGGCAGCACCTTCGGGTGTGCGTGCGCCACATATCGATGATGCTGGTTTGCACAAAAAAATCTCTCAGCTCCGTGAAGCTGGTGAGGCGGTTGTTATCGACCTGCTGGGCAAAGCCGAATTGTATGATGAATTGCAATGCGATCGTGAACTTGTAATGCGCGACGGCACATGGCAGGTTGTTCCACTTTAAATATCAAATTCGAAAGTTCAAGTAATGGCTAAGAACGTAGTGGTAATAGGCACCCAATGGGGTGATGAGGGCAAGGGCAAGATCGTCGATTGGCTGACAGATCATTCGCAGGGCGTAGTGCGATTTCAGGGCGGGCACAATGCCGGCCACACGCTGGTCATAGGTGGAAAGAAAACCGTATTGCATCTTATTCCTTCCGGCATTCTTCGCGACCATGTGATGTGTTACATCGGCAACGGTGTTGTCTTGTCACCGCAAGCGCTTCTCAAGGAAATGGATGAGCTGAAGGAAGCAGGTATAGATGTCTATAGCCGCCTGAAAGTCTCTGAAGCCTGCCCATTGATTCTTCCTTATCATGAGGCACTAGATAAGGCTCGAGAGTTGGCAAAAGGTGCTGCCAAAATCGGTACTACCGGACGTGGAATCGGCCCAGCATATGAAGACAAGGTGGCCCGACGCGCGATACGTTTACAGGACATATTCTTCCGTGAGCGCCTGGCTGCAAAGTTGGGTGAAGTACTGGACTATCACAATTATGTGTTGAAGCATTATTTCCAGGCTGACACGGTTGATTTCCAGAGGACATTAGATGAAACGCTGGGACTAGCAGAGCGCATCAAACCTCTTGTGATGGATGTGCCTCGTGCCTTGTATGAAGCCAACCAGGCCGGGAAAAGTTTACTTTTTGAAGGTGCGCAAGGTGCACTGTTGGACATTGACCACGGCACTTACCCGTTTGTAACGTCGAGCAATTGCGTAGCGGGAGCAGCATGTGCCGGTGCAGGT
The DNA here is from genome assembly GCA_024641025.1 of Gallionella sp. GTDB lineage: Bacteria > Pseudomonadota > Gammaproteobacteria > Burkholderiales > Gallionellaceae > Gallionella. The sequence goes on along the minus strand of JAHEDW010000065.1, from coordinate 7,211 downwards.
GTGGGGCCGCAGATGCTGCATTATGTGCTTGGTATCACCAAGGCGTATACAACTCGAGTTGGTTCCGGTCCGTTTCCTACCGAGCTTTATGATGCCGTAGACAAGCGAGATCCTATCGGCGAAGGTTTGGCCAAGCGCGGTCACGAGTTTGGGTCTACCACCGGTCGAGCACGCCGCTGTGGCTGGTTCGATGCAGCAGCCCTTAAGCGCTCGATCCAGATCAATGGCGTTTCCGGATTGTGCATCACCAAACTGGATGTGATGGACGGCATGGAATCGGTTCAGCTCGCCGTCGGATATCGAATCAACGGCGTGGAAAGCGATATCCTGCCGGTCGGAGCCGATGCATTAGCAGATTGTCAGGCAGTATATGAAGAGATGCCTGGCTGGCGTGAAAGCACACTGGGTGTGCAGCGATATCAGGATCTTCCACAAGCTGCGAGAAATTATTTGGAGCGCATCGCTAAAGTTTGCGGCGTGCCGGTCGACATGGTTTCGACGGGGCCAGATCGCGATGAAACCATAGTGCTTCGGCATCCTTTTGAGTAATTCCGGTCCTGTCTCTACGGTGAAGGCGCGCGATCTTTCTTGCGAAATTCTGAACGAGCTATTTGTACATTTAGAAACTCATGATCTGCGCCATCTTTTTTACCATTCGAAATGGAGTTTGAATACGAGTTTTGCATAAGTGCACAAGCAAAGAACGCAATGCCAGATTCGAGCTGTTCTTTCGAGCTGTACTCAAGTGTTCGGATAACATATTCTGGCATCCTGAAGTACTCATGCTGATGCTAGAACGGCACAGACTACCTTACACCGGATGATTTTGAATTCCAAGGTGAAAATTATTTCGCTGCCCAAGGTGCAAAAAAGAAAAAGGCCCGCTTGCGCGAGCCAGTTTAAGTTTGGTGCCCAGAAGAGGACTCGAACCTCCACACCTTGCGGCACACGGACCTGAACCGTGCGCGTCTACCAATTCCGCCATCTGGGCTTTTTGATGAAGGCGCGCAATTTAATAGTTAAAGGATACATTGTCAATGAAAAAGAAAAATAACATACGTCAGCGGGACCCGTTCCTGGAACGTGAACGTGAACAATATGAAAATCCACTACCAAGCCGCGAATTTATCCTTCAGATGCTGACCGAGCAGGGTGCACCAGTTGCAGAAGAAGAGTTGCTTGCAATGTTGCAAATCGAATTTGATGAAGAGGAACTATTTTCCCGTCGCCTTCGTGCGATGGAGCGTGACGGGCAGATAATGCGTAATCGTAAGCATGCGATCTGTATTGTTGATAAGCTCGACCTGAAAAAAGGCAAGGTGCAGGGACATCCGGATGGCTTCGGCTTCCTGATTCCGGAAGACGGCAGCCCCGACATGTTCCTCAGCGAGAAGGAGATGCACCAGGTTTTGCACGGGGATGTGGTCATGGTAAGGCAGTCTGGTGTCGATCGGCGAGGTCGTCCAGAAGCCAAGATCGTTGAGGTCCTTGAGCGTGCCAATAATCGTGTGGTTGGGCGGTTGTTTGAAGAACACGGCATTCATTTTGTTGTAGCTGAGAATCGCCGCATCACCCAGGACATTCTGGTGGCCCCGGGTGAAACTGGTATAGCGAAGCCCGGACAGGTGGTGGTGTTGGAAATTCTCCAGCAACCTAACAAGCATGCGCAGCCAATCGGTCGCATCGCAGAAGTGCTGGGCAACTATGCTGACCCTGGCATGGAGATCGAGATCGCCTTGCGCAAACACGATCTGCCATATGAGTTCCCCAAGGACACCGATAGGATGGCCAAGGCGATCGCGCCAGTCGTTTCTCCTGAAGACTGGACTGGCCGAGAAGACATCCGCATATTGCCGCTGGTAACCATAGATGGGGAGACAGCGCGAGATTTTGACGATGCAGTGTTTTGTTCGCCGGAAAAGGGAGGCTACCGTTTGGTAGTGGCGATTGCCGATGTCAGTCACTACGTGAAAACCGGCGATGCGCTAGATCGTGAAGCCATTTTGCGTGGCAATTCGGTGTATTTCCCACGCCGCGTAATCCCCATGTTACCGGAGGAATTATCCAACGGGCTGTGCTCCCTGAATCCCAAGGTGGACAGGTTGTGCATGGTGTGTGACATGCATGTCAACACCAGCGGAGATATTGAAAGATATCGCTTCTATCCTTCAGTGATGCATTCGCAGGCGAGGCTGACTTACACGCAGGTGGCTTGTATGCTGGCTGAACCAGATGGCAAGTTGGCAAAGGACAATGCTGCCATTTTGCCCCATCTCCAAGATCTCTACGCATTGTTCCAGAAATTGCTAAATGCACGCGCCAAACGTGGCGCTATCGACTTCGAGACGGTCGAGACGCAGATGATCTTTACCGACCAAGGCAAGATCGAGCGCATCGTCCCGGTGATACGCAACGATGCCCATAAACTGATTGAAGAGTGCATGCTGGCGGCGAATGTTTGTGCGGCGGATTACCTGCACGAAAATGGACACACTGTCCTTTATCGCATCCATGAAGGGCCAACGCCGGAGAAGCTGGAAGCACTGCGCGAATTCATGAAGGAGTTCGGACTGCAGTTGACTGGTGGCGACGATCCCCAGGCATCCGATTATTCCAAGCTGCTCAAGCGGATCAAGGGTCGTCCTGATGCGGGGTTGCTGCAAATGGTGATGTTGCGCTCGTTACGCCAAGCCAGGTATGAGCCGGAAAACGTTGGTCACTTTGGACTTGGGTATGAGGCTTACACCCATTTTACATCACCAATACGACGCTATCCCGACCTGCTGGTTCATCGTGCCATCAAGGCGGTGTTGCACGGTAAGCAATACAAACCTGCCCGGAAATGGAGCGAATTGGGCGCCCATTGTTCCATGACCGAACGCCGTGCCGACGACGCAACTCGTGATGTTGAAGCTTGGTTGAAATGCTTTTATATGCGCGATCATCTTGGTAGCGTGTTCCCTGGAACGGTTTCGTCAGTGACTAGTTTTGGAATGTTTGTCTCGCTTGACGACCTGTATGTCGAAGGGTTAGTACACGTCTCTGAACTCGGTAAGGATTATTTCCACTTTGATGCCACCAAGCACCAGTTGCTGGGTGAACGCACAGGTCAGCGCTACCGGCTTGGCGATCGTGTTCAAGTGCGCGTTGTCAAGGTAGATATGGAAAGCACCAAGATCGATTTTGTACTGCATGAGACAGAATCGGCGGATCAGGGAAGTTTACGCAAGGAAGCTAAGAAAGTTGGGGAATCAAAGGCTGGTTCGCGCAAATCATCAGTGGGAAAGAAACGCCGTGGCTGATCTGCGCCTCATCTACGGTTTCCATGCCGTGACTTCTCGTATCCGCCAAAATCCAGATGGCGTACTTGAGGTCTATCTGCAGGCGCAGCGCCATGACCCACGAATGCGTGACCTGATAAAATTAGCAGAGGCCAATGGCGTTCGTGTGATCTCGGTGGATGCCAAACGTCTGGACGGCATGGCCGGCAGTGCAAGACATCAGGGTGTCGCGGCACGTGTCGATGCGTCACGTCGAGTGCATCATCTTGAAGATGTGCTCGAGACCCTCAGCGAGCCACCTTTGTTGCTTGTGCTTGATAGTATTCAGGACCCACACAATCTCGGCGCATGTCTGCGCAGTGCCGATGCGTTTGGGGTGCATGCGGTCATTGCCCCAAAGGATCGCGCTGTCGGCATAACCGCCACAGTGGAAAAGGTGGCCTGCGGTGCGGCGGAAACTGTGCCATACATTACTGTCACCAACCTGGCACGCACGTTGCGCGAACTCAGGGAGCAGAATATATGGGTTGTAGGCGCGGATGGCGAAGCCGAGAGGGATCTCAACAGTTTTAAGCATACTGGACCTTTGGCTTGGGTGTTGGGGGCCGAGGGTGAAGGCTTGCGGCGCCTGACGCGAGAAACTTGTGACGAACTGGTGCGAATTCCGATGCTTGGCAGTGTCGAAAGCTTGAATGTTTCGGTCAGTGCAGGTATCTGTCTATTCGAAGCAAGAAGACAACGCTCATGATTATAACTTTATGTGTTTTGTGAGAATGAACAGAAAAACTTCAAAATGTTATTTGACTGGACTTAGTAAGATATCCATGAAATTTGACGGTAAATATAAGGAGGGATGGTTATGAAATCAATAGCAACGAGTGTTGCTTTGGTGTTCGCACTGACAAGCACGGCATTTGCATATGCCAGCGAATTCGATGGTGTATATTTTGGCGGCAAGATCGGTTATAACTCGAATGAACCAGTTGCTAAATCAACTTCTGATGAGTTTTATTTGGGTGCTGATGCCGGTTATGCATGGAGTCAGGGTGGAGCACTGCTGGGTCTGAACGTATTTGCTGATAGCCATATCAAATCCATAACTGGCAGGGATGTTGGTGTGGATGTTAAGTTTGGTTATCCTTTGGATAAATTCATGCCTTACATAAAGTTGGGGGTGGTAGGTACAAATCCCGGTTCTCGTCTTCACGGTGGCTTGGGTATGGAGTTCAAGGTTGACTCAAATTGGAGTGTGGTAGGTGAGTGGACAGGAGACAGCAAGACTGTTAATTCGATTGATCATACCAATAGCAATATTTCAATTGGAATAAACTATTATTTCACCCCAACTGTAGAGACACACCCGACGTCTTTTGCGATTGAGCCTGCAAGAATAGTTGAGCCAACCCCGGTCATTGCTTCTCCTAAACAAGATTCTCCAGCAGTTGTACCAATTGCTGTTTTTGCTGATAAGCCAATTACAATCGAAGGCGCAAACTTTGATACAGGTTCTGCAATACTGAAGGCTTCTGCATTCGTGCAATTGGATGGGGTTGTAGATTATGCTTCCAAGCATAAAGAGACAAAGCTAACTGTCATTGGTTTTACAGACAGCAGTGGTAATGAAGATGCAAATATTCTGCTGTCTACCAACCGTGCTGAAGCAGTAAAGGCGTATCTGGTTGAAAAAGGCGTTGATCCGAATCGTATTGAAACTAAAGGTAAGGGCTCGGTCAATCCGATCGGTGACAACAGGACAGCAACAGGGCGCGCTCAGAATCGTCGCGTAGAAATATATCCCTTTTGAACGTAAATCCCTTAAGTATTCATTGAGACGATAAAAGGTGGGCGGAATGCAGCCCACCTTTTTTCTGTGAAATCGATGCGCTTCAATCATTGTAATGTTGACAATGGTTTCCCATCTGTATCAATTTCGGGCGTAAAATGAAACATTAGATATATTCTTCTCTGTTAGTTACTGTATGACATATGGAGGGTGCAATGATATTTAGTGATCGCAAGGATGCAGCCCACCGGTTGGTTAAAGAACTCGAACAATATCGCGGCCAGAATCCGCTGGTATTGGCGATTCCACGCGGTGCAGTACCGATGGCAAAGATCATTGCAGATGAACTTGGTGGTGATGTGGACGTGGTTTTGGTGAGGAAGCTACGAGCACCTGGCAATCCTGAATTCGCAATTGGTTCAGTGGATGAATCCGGTTGGACCTATCTGGGCGATTATGCCGGACGGGTGGGAGGAAGTTCAGAATATATCGAGTCTGAAAAGATGGCTCAACTCAAGGTAATGCGCGAACGTCGAGCAAGCTATACACCGATACGTCCGCCGCATGAACCAGCGAGTCGCATCGTCATTGTCGTTGATGATGGTCTCGCTACCGGCTCCACGATGATTGCCGCACTTCATGCGTTACGTGCCAAGTCCCCAAAAAAACTTATTTGTGCCGTGCCGGTTGCGCCGCCGGACACGTTGATAAAGGTTCGACCCTATGCTGATGAAGTAGTATGTCTGAGCGCCCCAGAGATGTTCTATGCAGTTGGGCAGTTCTATGCGTCATTCCCACAAGTGAGCGATGAAGAGGTGATCGAACTGCTTAAGACGACTCCATAACCCCAGCTTAAGAGGTTATGCAGTAGTCAGAATTCATTTTCAAGGCAAACACGAATGCGCTCGAAATTTCATCCGGATCTGGTCAACGGTTCTGCAGGAGACCCCGTGTTGTTCGTCGATTGCCTATTTGAACACCGAGCCCTTCTGTTCGATCTGGGTGATATCAAAACTTTGCCGTCGCGCAAACTGTTGCGTATCAGCGAGGTGTTCGTCAGCCATGCGCACATGGATCACTTTATCGGATTCGACTGGTTGCTGCGGATACTTCTTGGACGTGAGAAGGATCTGAGATTGTTCGGGCCCCCTGGCTTCCTTGACCAGGTTGAACACAAGTTGCGTGCCTATACATGGAATCTTGTACATAACTATCTTTCAGATTTAACGCTTCATGTCACTGAAGTTGACGGCAACCAAACAGGGTGGCGTGCCAGTTTCCGTTGCCTCACTGGATTCCGCCGGGAAAATGAAATAGCTGTGGTATGTTCGGGTAACGTTTTGCTTGAAGAGCCTGCGATTTTGGTACGTTGTGCCATGCTTGATCATGGCGGGATTCCTTGTCTGGCCTATGCGCTGGAGGAGCAGGTTCACATCAATGTATGGAAGACTCAATTGCAACGACTTGGTTTGCCAGTGGGAGCCTGGTTAAACGAACTGAAGAAGGCGGTATTGCACAATCAACCGGAGCATTATCAGATACTAGTTTCCTGGAGAGAGAACGGAGTCGATCAGCAGAGATCGGTGCCTCTGGGCGAGTTAAAGACAGCTTTACGCATTGTGCCAGGCCAGAAGATTGCTTACGTCACCGATGTCGCTTGGCATCGGGATAATGTGAATAAGATAATTGAACTGGCGCTTAATGCCGACTTGATGTTCATCGAAGCGGCCTTTCTGGAGCGCGATGCTGAACATGGCCGGCGTAAGTTCCATCTCACCGCGCGTCAGGCTGGAGAGATTGCGCGTTCCGCAAAAGTTGGTTGTGTCATACCGCTGCATTTTTCTCCACGCTACGTTGCTGAAGATCGTGAGGCGCTACGCAGCGAGGTTGCTGCGGAATTTGGTGGTAAGGTAATTTGAGAATCATAAATCCTACATGAGGAAGCGTTGCAGCTGATATACCTTACACATTGGGTTCATGAATATGGAAAGACACCACCAGATCTGAGCATACTTGAAAGGAAAATGATAATTATTGCTCATTGGGAACATTTTTCTCACGATGCAGACATCGGTGTGCGCGGAGTTGGACCGACGCTTGATGAGGCATTCGAGCAGGCAGCACTGGCATTGACTGCAGTGATTATT
>JAHEDW010000001.1 GCA_024641025.1 Gallionella sp. | reverse complement strand
TGTGCGACCAACTTCGACTCTGTTGGTGGCATGATAGCGATGCGCCCGCCACAGAGACCCTTGCCAACATAGTCGTTTCCTTCACCTTGCAGTTCGAAGGAAATGCCCCGTGAGAGAAATGCGCCAAAACTCTGCCCAGCTGTGCCATTGAAATTCACAGTGATGGAATTATCAGGCAAACCTGCTTGACCAAAACGCTTGGCGACTTCATGGGACAGCATCGTGCCGACAGTACGGTTGACGTTGCTGATGTTACTTGAGATTACTACCTGCTGTCGGCTGTCGAGCGCAATTTTTGCCTTTTCTATCAAGGTGTTGTCAAGAGCATTCCTCAACGCGTGATCCTGCTCTTCGCTATGGCAGCGCGCAACACTAGACGGAACGTCGGGTTGCTGGAATATCCTCGACAAGTCTAGGCCCTTCGCTTTCCAGTGGTCTATGCCGTGCTTCATTTCAAGCAGGTCGCTGCGCCCGATCAATTCGTCGAGTTTCCGGAAGCCCAGTTGGGCCATATACTCACGCACCTCTTCAGCAATAAAGAAAAAGTAGTTCACCACGTGTTCGGGCTGTCCGGAGAACTTCTTGCGCAATATCGGATCTTGCGTCGCAACGCCCACTGGACAGGTGTTCAGGTGGCATTTGCGCATCATGATGCAACCTTCCACCACCAGAGGTGCTGTGGCGAAACCGAATTCATCAGCGCCGAGCAGTGCTCCTATCAGTACATCTCGGCCAGTCTTAATCTGTCCATCGACTTGCAATGTGATACGTCCGCGCAACTGGTTCAGAACCAGTGTTTGCTGTGCTTCAGCCAAGCCAAGTTCCCATGAAGTACCTGCATGCTTGATCGAGGAGATCGGGGATGCGCCGGTTCCGCCATCGAAACCTGAAATTGTGATGTGATCGGACTTGGCCTTGGCCACACCCGCAGCCACTGTACCCACGCCAACTTCAGATACCAGCTTTACCGAGATCGACGCTGACGGATTGGCGTTCTTCAAATCGTGGATAAGTTGAGCCAGATCCTCAATCGAGTAAATATCATGATGCGGTGGCGGGGAAATTAACCCGACACCCGGTACTGAAAAACGAAGCTGCGCGATGTATTCGGAAACCTTGTGTCCTGGTAACTGGCCACCCTCGCCTGGCTTGGCGCCCTGAGCCATCTTGATCTGAATCTGGTCGGCACTGCTCAGATATTCTGCGGTGACACCGAATCGACCAGAAGCAACTTGTTTGATTCGGGAACGCAGCGAATCGCCAGCCTTCATCTGAAGGTCACGCTCGATACGGCCTTTTCCAATAATTTCTGACAAAAACTCGCCGCCCTTAAGCGCCTTAAAGCGAGACGGATCCTCTCCGCCTTCGCCAGTATTCGATTTCCCGCCAATGCGATTCATCGCAATCGCCAGCGTGGTGTGCGCCTCTGTGGAGATCGAGCCCAGCGACATCGCGCCGGTTGCAAAACGCTTGACGATTTCCTTGGCAGGCTCGACTTCTTCGAGCGGCAATGCTGCACCTGCCGGCTTGATCTCGAACAGTCCGCGCAAGGTCTTCAACTTAGTGCCTTGTTCGTTGATGAGTCTGGCGTATTCCTTGTAAGTAGAAAAATTGTTGGTGCGCGTTGCATTCTGCAATTTAGCAATGGTTTCAGGTGTCCACATATGCTCTTCGCCGCGAACCCGCCATGCGTATTCACCACCCGCTTCAAGTGCATTAGCTAGCACCGGATCCTTGCCAAATGCACTGTAGTGGGTGCGAACCGATTCTTCGGCCACCACGTCAAGACCGATACCTCCGATCTGGGACGATGTTCCAGTGAAATACTCCTCAATGAAATCCGCGTTCAACCCTACCGCTTCAAAGATCTGCGCACCGCAATAGGATTGATAAGTTGATATCCCCATCTTGGACATCACTTTCATCAACCCCTTATTGATCGCCTTGATGAAACGTTTTCTGGCTTCTTTCGCATCAACTCCTGCAGGAAGACTCATGGCGGCTATGGTTTCATATACCAACCATGGACATATTGCTTCCGCGCCATATCCGGCCAGCAAGGCGAAGTGATGAACCTCGCGAGCGGATCCAGTATCCACTACCAGGCCCGTACTGGTGCGAAGACCTTTGTGCACCAGGTGAAGGTGTACCCTTGAACAGGCGACCAGTGCCGGAACGGCAACACGCTGTGCCGACATCGCTCGGTCTGAGAGAATCAGCACGTTATAGCCATCCACCACGGCCTTGTCGGCAGCGGCGCATAATGCCTTGACTGCTTTCTCGCAACCTGCAGCACCTTGTTTCACAGGATAGGTGATATCCAGTGTCAGGGAACGGTATCGGCCTTGAGTGAGTTTATCGATATTATGTAGTTTCGTGATATCGGCATTCGACAATACTGGTTGATGTACTTCGAGTCGCAACGTCGGATTGGTCTCTTCGATGCCGAACAAGTTTGGCTTCGGCCCGATAAACGAAGTCAGCGACATCACGATCTCTTCTCTTATCGGGTCGATAGGAGGATTCGTTACTTGCGCGAAAAGTTGCTGGAAGTAATCATAGAACGAGCGATTCCTGTTCGACAGCACTGGCAGGGCGGCATCAGCCCCCATCGAACCGGTAGCCTCTTCACCAGCGTTCAGCATTGGCGCCAGAATGAATTTAAGGTCTTCCTGCGAATAACCGAATGCTTGCTGGGTATCAAGCAATGATGCATTGAGCTTTTGCTTAGCAGCAATTTCCTTCAGATCGCCAAGGAAATAGCGGGTTTTCTCTATCCACTTGCGGTATGGTTTTGCGGTGGCAAGCTGTGTCTTTAATTCGGCATCATCCACAATGCGACCGGCTTTCATGTCGATCAGGAACATCTTGCCCGGCTGCAAACGCCACTTCTTGACGATCTTGTGCTGCGGAATATCAAGCACACCCATCTCGGAAGCCATCAGCACCAGGTCGTCGTCGGTGATCAAGTATCGCGCTGGGCGCAAACCGTTACGATCCAGTGTTGCACCTATCATTCGGCCGTCGGTGAAAGCCACTGCAGCCGGCCCGTCCCAAGGCTCCATCAGGGCGGCGTGGTATTCATAGAAAGCTCGACGTTCCTCGTCCATCAGTGGATTCCCCGCCCATGCTTCTGGTATCAGCAGCATCATCGCGTGCGGCAAGGAATAACCTCCTGCCACCAACAGTTCCAGAGCGTTGTCGAAGCAAGCTGAATCGGATTGCCCTTCCACGATCAACGGCCAAAGCTTTTCCAGGTCATCACCAAGCAGCTTGGACGACATTGCAGCATGTCGTGCCGTCATCCAGTTGACATTGCCGCGTACCGTGTTGATCTCTCCGTTATGCGCAATCATGCGGAACGGATGTGCCAGATCCCAGGTCGGGAAAGTATTGGTGGAAAAACGCTGGTGTACCAGCGCCAATGCGCTGATGACTCTTTTATCTTGCAAATCCAGGTAATACTTGCCGACCTGATTTGCCAGCAACATCCCCTTGTATACGATGGTACGGGATGACAACGAGGGTATATAAAATCCCTGCCCTTGTGAATCGGGCAGTCTGCTTACTGCATGTTCCGCAGTCTTGCGGATCACCAGCAACTTGCGCTCGAAAGCGTCTGCATCTGCACAATTTTCTCCTTGTGCGATGAAAACCTGACGAACCATCGGCTCTGCCTTCTTCACGCTTACTGCCAGACCAGTACTATCTACAGGCACATCTCGCCAACCCAGCAACTTCTGTCCTTCAGCAGCAATCTTGGCGGCCACGATCTTCTCACAGGCAGCTCGCGCCCCCGCATCACGCGGCAGGAACAGCATCCCTACTGCGTAACTATCGACAGCCGGCAACTCAATGCCAATTGCAGTGCATTGGCTGCGCAGAAACGCGTCGGGAATCTGCAGCAGAATACCTGCACCATCACCGGCAAGTGGATCAGCTCCGACTGCACCGCGGTGAGTCAGGTTCTCAAGTATCTGAAGCCCCTGAAGCACCAAATCATGGCTCTGTCTGCCTTTGATATTGGCGACAAAACCGACCCCACAGGCATCGTGCTCCTGACGAGGATCATACAAGCCTTGCTGCATCGGCAAAGAAGAGTTGCTCAAATTATTCCCCAATTCAAACTTAAGTTGCGCTATTCACTAAGCCAAAAAAAGGCGACACACGTCGCCAAGTCAAATTCAGAAGCGAAAGGGCGGAAATTCTACCTTGTCTGGAGGTGATGGGCAACCGCCCCGACCAGCTTGGCTTTGTAATTCATGCTAAACAGGGGCTTCCTCCACTGCAAATATCCGGCGATGCTCGCGGATGGCATATCGGTCAGTCATTCCCGCTATATAATCGGCTACTGCACGAGCACGATCAAATTCGACTTGCCTTTGATATTGTGGAGGCAACAAGCGATTGTCCGCCATGAATACACCGAACAGGTCACTAAGGATTCGCTGCGACTTTGCGCTCATCCGCAACACTCGAAAATGGCGATATAACCGGGTACGAAGGAAATTCTTAAGTTCGCGTTGCTGCTCATTGACTGATGGACTGTAAGCGATCAAAGCTGGAGCACTGCGGACGTCTTCCAATGTGGCGATATTTTGCGAAGTGATATTATTCTCGCTCTGACGTATCAGGTCTGTCACCAAGGTATTTATCATGCGACGTATCGTTTCATGCACCACTCGCCGCTCCGGCAGTTCTGGATAGGCTCTGCGCACTTCACGAAAATGCGTTGCAACCAGTGGTACATCGGCAAGTTGTTCAAGTGTAATCAAGCCTGAACGCAAGCCGTCATCCACATCGTGATTATTATAGGCAATTTCGTCTGCAAGATTGGAGACCTGCGCTTCCAGAGAGGGACGGCGATCTTTCAGGAATCTCTCACCCAGCTCTGCAAGTTGCTTGGCGTTCTCAACTGAGCAATGCTTCAGTATGCCTTCGCGTGTTTCAAAGCACAGATTAAGACCATCGAAGTCTGCATAGCGCTCTTCCAGCGTGTCGACTACACGTAACGATTGCAGGTTGTGCTCAAAACCGCCATACGGCTTCATGCAGGTATTCAGTGCGTCCTGTCCGGCATGGCCGAAAGGTGTATGGCCAAGATCGTGCGCTAGAGATATCGCTTCGGCAAGGTCTTCATTCAGGTGCAATGAACGTGCAATGGATCGCGCGATCTGCGCAACTTCAATGCTGTGGGTTAGCCGGGTACGAAACAGGTCACCTTCGTGATTTACAAATACCTGGGTCTTGTATTCGAGCCGACGAAACGCGTTGGAATGGATGATGCGGTCGCGATCGCGCTGGAATTCGCTGCGCCCTTTTGGCGCATCTTCTGCAACCTTTCGCCCACGGGAATTGTCCCCGCCTACGGCGTAGGTAGCAAGTTCAGTCATGCTAGCCCCCACCTAACGTAGGGCGTTGGGTACTTTGCAACCCAGGGACTGTTACTGCGCAGCAAACCTGCAATGTTTTTTTCAATAACTCCATCGGCACGTCAGCCTGAACTACCGCATGTCCGATTTTCTTGAGCAACACGAATCGCATCTTGCCGCCCTCGACCTTTTTGTCCAATCCCATCAGCTCGAGATACTTATCGGGACCCAGGTCGGGCGCAACCACAGGCAACTTGGCACGCTCAAATAGCATGCGTATGCGATTAACGTCCTGAGCGGAGATCCAACCCATGCGCTGTGACAAGTCCGATGCCATGATGGTACCTGCTGCGACGCCTTCTCCATGCAGCCAGTTGCCATAACCCATACCGGACTCTATCGCGTGTCCGAAGGTGTGACCCAGGTTCAATAACGCACGCTCTCCGCTTTCACGCTCATCAGCCGCGACAACTTCTGCCTTGTTCTGGCAGCTGCGAGCAATCGCATATTGCAGTGCTTCCGTATCACGTGACAGCAGTTTGTTCATATTCTTCTCAAGCCATTCAAGAAATGGCAGGTCGCGGATCAAACCATATTTGATGACTTCTGCGATGCCGGCTGCCAATTCATTGTCCGGCAAGGTATCCAGCGTATCCGTATCCGCCAACACAACGCGAGGCTGATAGAAGGCGCCGATCATGTTCTTTCCTAACGGATGATTGATACCCGTTTTGCCGCCCACTGATGAATCTACCTGCGCTAGCAACGTGGTAGGGATTTGGATGAACGGCACTCCGCGCAAATATGTCGCTGCTGCATATCCGGTCATATCACCAATCACGCCACCACCAAGGGCTATCAGCGGAGTTGTTCGCTCACAGCGATTTTTCAATAGCGCGTCATAGATAAGATTCAGAGTTTCGGAATTCTTGTACTCCTCACCATCCGGCAATATCACATTTACACTGCTGATGGCTACATTTTGCAAAGCACGCTTTAGCTTTTCCAAATACAGCGGGGCCACTGTTGTGTTGGTCACAATCGCAACACGGCCTCGTGGCACATGCATTTGTATCAATTCTGCATGGGCGAGTAATCCTTTTCCGATATGTATCGGGTAACTGCGATCGCCCAAACCTACGGTCAAAGTCTGCATAATCTATTTGCCATCTGTCTGAAAGGCTCTTCTGTAAGTCTCGATTTCATCAACCAGATGCAGCATCAGGTTATGCACACTTTGCTTGCCACTCTGGACCACGATATCTGCCACCTGCATGTACAACGGATCACGCTGTTGAAACAACTCCATCAGTTTCTGATGAGGATCAGAGGTTTGCAATAAAGGGCGATTCCTGTCATGTCGGGTGCGGTGCCATAAATCTTGCACACCCGCCCTTAAGTAAACTACGATCCCGCTGTGCTTCATCAGGGCACGATTTTGCTCAGTAAGAACCGCACCGCCGCCAGTAGCCAATACGATGTTGTCGCGCTTGACCAGGTCGTCCAGAACCGTGGATTCACGCTGACGAAATCCGGGCTCGCCCTCTATATCGAATATGTAAGGGATATTCACGCCGGTGCGCTTCTGGATTTCATCGTCGCTATCAACAAAGGCTTTGCCCAGATGTCTAGCGAGTATCCTTCCCATGGTGGTTTTTCCCGAACCCATCATACCCACAAGAATCAGATTGCCAGAATGGAGTTTTCGGGGAAGATCCATATGATCGAGCTTGCTATCGTTGTCTTTGATGCTTTGCATATCGCGCATTGTAAACGATAAAACAAAAGCACCCGCGGGGGTGCTTCTGGGTGTGCCCGGAGGGTGTTCCTCCAACTTCTCCGACTCGTTCCAGTCGAACCTTGGCCGGTATTGTTCGGAGGTTATCGCAACGTCATCGTGTCCTTCATGATTTTTGGCGATATAAAGATCAGCAACTCGTTCTTGTTATCAAGCTTTGAGGTACTCCTAAATAGATAACCGAGCAGCGGTATGTCTCCAAGCAAAGGCACCTTATTCTCACCTTCTGATAAGGTTTGAGTGTACACCCCACCGATTACCACCGTTCCCCCATTTTCCACCAAAACCTGTGTTTTAACTGCATTGGTATCAATACTGGGCACACCGGCATAAAGTTGGCCAACCGAGTCCTTGTTTACGCTGATATCCATAATGACGTTGTCATCTGGGGTAATTTGAGGCTTGACCTTCAAACTCAAGGTGGCTTTCTTGAATGAAACACTGGTTGCACCGCTGCTACTGGCTTCCTGGTATGGAACTTCAGTACCCGCCTCAATCGTAGCCTCTGTCTTGTCCGAGGTAACAACCCTTGGACTGGAGATGATCTTGCCCTTGCTATCGGATTCCAAGGCGGTCAGTTCCACAGACAGCAACTTGCTTACCGCGCTATTGAACAACAGGAACGAGAATGCACCTGCGGTTCCTGAAGAAGGCAAATTCACATTTGGCGTATTTGCCGGCATCGTCGTTCCAGCCAACGGACCCGCAGTAACCGTATTCGCGCCGACGTTTCCGAAAAGCTTTGTACTGTTACCTACAGAAAACGAGTCATTGGAGACATAACCGAGCCTTACACCCAAATTCCTGCCAAACTGGTCCGAAGCTTCGACAACGCGTGCCTCTATCATCACTTGGCGAACTGGCACGTCGATCTGCTTGATCAGTTTGCGTGCTTCTTCCAAGTGCGAAGGGGTATCCTGAATGAATATGGTATTCGTGCGTGCATCGACAACTGCGCTACCGCGTTTGGACAGGATACGTTGATCCTTATTCGACAGGATTGCAGCGACCGCATCTCCGGTTTGATAACTCAATTGGTAGCTTTCAGTGCGCACTTCTTCCAGCTCTGCGATCTCCTGACGGGCCGATAATTCTATTTTCTCCTTGGCTGCGATTTCATCGCGAGGCGCCACCTGAATAACATTGCCGTTTTTGCGCATATCCAAGCCTTTGCTCTGCAGGATTATGTCGAACGCCTGATCCCACGGCACGTCTTTCAAGCGCAGGGTAAGATTGCCTTTCACGGTGTCGCTTATCACTATATTTAACTCGGTGAAATCAGCAATAACATTCAATGCTTCACGAACATCTATCTTTTGGAAGTTCAATGTCAACTTCTCACCCGCATAACCTGCCTTGGAACCCTTGACCAGTTTGTCAGGGTCCTCTACAACCGGTTTTAATTCAATGATGAACTTGTTATCGGTTTGATATGCGGCCTGCTCCCATTGACCTCTTGGCTCGATAACCATTCGAACGTTATCGCCCAAAGCGAAGGTATCTACACCCTGTACTGGTGTCGCAAAGTCAAGTACATCAAGTTTACGTTGCAAATTGCGTGGCAGGCTGGTTTTAAGGAAATCGACAATCAACTTGGTGCCTTGCTGCCGAATATCTATGCCTATACCTGGGTCTGAGAGGTCAACTTGAATTCTGCCCTCACCATTTTTTCCGCGATGAAAGTCGATATCCCGCAAAGTGTGTCTTTGCGTATTCTCGCTTGCTTCCGCAAACCGAGAGATGTTTGTGTTAGCAGAATTATCCTTTAACCGTGAATGCAAAGTAATCAACACGTTATTGCCGTCAATCTTGGTGTCATAACTAAGCATCTGGTTCAGATTAAATACCAGACGGGTACGCGCACCAGCTTGCACTATGTTTGCGCTGCGCAAGTCTCCTTCAGTGAAATCCTGGACTGACTTACCCAATCCGTTAGTCGTATTTGGAAAATCAAATGCGATTCGTGGTGGCGTATTGATGGTAAAACCTGCAGGGGGATTTGCAAGTGGCTGAGACAACTCGACCTTGATGACTGTCGCCCCGCCTCCGATGCTGCTTACGCCCATCGCAGTGATGCTGTTTTGGTTATCAGCCAAAGCTTGGACACTCACTCCGCAAAATATGATGAATATGCCAAGCAATCGAACTGCGCTACTAATGTTTCTCATTGTCATGCTCCTGGTCATTCAATTAATTGCAAGCTGCTCACGCGTTCTGTCCAATCGCCGGCACTGTCTTGCACCATTTCTTTGATAATAATCTCTGTATCTGTCACTTCCTTTATCAGGCCAAAATTCATGCCGACATAATTTCCGGCCTTGACCCGATGCAGTTTGCCGTCAGTCGACCGTATTACCGCATAGCCAATCTTGTTACGATATAAGTAGCCGACCATCTTGAGTGTTTCGAGAGGGAATTCCTCCAGAGCTTCCTTGGGCCGATCCATGTCTGGCTGATTTATTCCGCCACCGGTTCGCTTTTCCGGTTTACGCGGCTTGAAGGGATCGGGCAAATTCGCATCGTTATTGTAGGCAAAATGCTCATATGTTTTTACCTCTGGCGGCGGTTCAATCTTGCCGCGCATACCGGCTCCGGAATTCTTGACGAATTCACGTAGATCCTGATACTCCTCGCCGCCGCATCCGACAAGCAAAAGTGAAAGCAAAGTGAATAATATGAACCTCATTATTTTCTTTTCGCCGTAGTTTTCGCCGTAGTTTTTTTCTTCTGCGCTGCCAGTTCCTCTTCATCCAGGTAGCGGAATGTCTTTGCAGTAGCATCCATGGCCAAACCGTCCTTAAGAGGGGCTATGGAAATGTTATTAAGGGTAACAATACGCGGTAACATCGCAATGTCCCCTGCAAACTTTCCAAGGTCATCATAGTTCCCAGTCACCTTGATGGCGATTGGCTGCTCTGTAAATGAGCCATTCACTGTTTCGGCTCCAGGCTTAAAAAGTTCGAATTGCAACCCTCTCCCCAAGCCGGCCTGGTTAATATCAGTCAACAAAGCATCCATTTCAGATTTGCTTGGCAATTGTTTCAGCAAAGCACCAAATGACTCCTGAGTTTCCGTAAGTTGCTTCTTGATCAAATCCAGGTTGATTGCCTGCTTCTTTTTTATCAGAAAAGTCTCTTTAAGTTTCTCTTCCTCTTGGCGGACTTTGCCCAACATTTCCCATTGATCCTGCCAAAAGAACACTGCGCCAGCAGCAACTACGGCGACAAACATCAAAACAAAAGCAATTATTTTAGCTGGCCACGGCCAAGCTCCAGGCGTCTTGGGATTGAGATTTTTCAAGTCATCAAAATTCATCATGACACCTAATTCTTCGCCTTGGTGGGATCTTCTGGCGATTCAGCAGCGACAGTCGCCTTGGATAAATTGAAATTCAACTTAAACTCACTGAGGCGAGCTCCTCCTACCGTGACAGCATGAATCTCTATCAGCAATGGACTATCAAGCCAAGGCGAATCTTCGATTGCGCGCATCAAGGTCGAGATTCGCGCATTGGATTGCGAATAACCGACCAGATCGATTCTATTTCCGGTCTGTTTAAGCGTCTTGAGATACACCCCGTCAGGCAGGATGCGTAACATCTGATCAAGCAGGTGAACAACATCCGACCGGGTACTTTGCAGACTTTCCACGACATTCTTACGCGCCAACAATGACTGCGTCTGTTCGCGGAGTTTTTTGATCTCTGCAATCTGCTTGTCCAGTATCGCAGTCTCCTGCTTCAGGTATGTATTTCTTCTTTCCTGATAGGATATCTGGGTACCAATCGCCACCTGCACAAAGCCAACCAATATGGTGCCCAGCAATATAGAAATCACGCTTAACGCGATAAACTGCACTAGCCGAGCACGCCGCTTTTCAGCCCGATGCGGCAATAAATTTATGCGCATCATGTTGGATCAAATCTCCGCATTGCAAGGCCACAGGCGATCATCAGTGATGGTGCATCAGCTTGTAACTGTCTAGGCTTGATTCTGCTGGAAAGAGTCATCAAGGCAAATGGATTCGCCACCATGGTACTGACCTGGGTTCTCGTCGCCACCGCGTCATCCAATCCCGGCAATGCAGCACATCCACCTGCAAGTACTATGTAATCCACCTCATTGAACTGAGAAGAAGCGAAGAAGAACTGTAGCGCACGTGCTATTTCCATCACGACATTCTCGCGGAAGGGGTCCAGCACGTCACTTTCATAGTTAATTGGTAATCCGCCATTTCGCTTGGCCGCTTCAGCCTCACTCGCAGACAAGCCAAACACCGACTGAATCTGCTGCGTCAACTGATCGCCACCAACCTGCTGATCTCTTGAATATACAGACTGACCGTTTCGCAGCACATTCACGTTCATGACACTGGCGCCGATATCGACCAACGCTACGCATTTATCCGCTGCACCATCAGGCAACTGTACACTAATCTGCTCGAAAGCCATTTCAGCAGCAAATGGCTCAACATCCATGACTAGCGGCTTAAGTCCTGAAACCTGACAAGCTGCCACGCGATCTTCGACATTCGCCTTGCGAGATGCTGCCAGCAGAACTTCCATCTCTTCTGCATTTCCAGGGGCTGGGCCTATTACCTGAAAATCAAGATTAACTTCTTCCAAAGCAAACGGGATATATTGATTTGCTTCCGATTCAACCTGATATTCAAGATCTTCTTCTCGCATACCGGCTGGCAAAAGAATCTTTTTTGTGATCACAGCAGCAGCGGGAAGAGCAAGTGCTGCATTCCTGATACGGGACCCAAGCCGTTTCAAGGCTCGCTGCAAAGTTTCCGAAACCGCATCAAGATTATTAATATTGCCATCACTTACAGCATCTTTAGGCAGTAGTTCAATTGCATAACGCTCAACTACATATCCACCTTTCTTTGGCGATTCACTCAGCTCAACCATCTTGACAGATGATGTGCTGATGTCTACGCCGATCAAGGGCGGCGTTGAAGCTCGCAGAAAATCCAGTGGTATGTCGAAATTTGCCTTAAACATATGCTGGTTAGCGCTCTTTTTGTATAAAGTGGTTTAAATCCTAGCAATAACTCCAAATTGTGTAAAGCTATTTTTATGGTGTTATTTATATGCTAAGTGCCGATATAATTTAACCCACCTTACCATTAGTTACCAAACCCCGGACTACTTCTCATGACCTTCAGTCGCTGGCCTTACCCTGTTCTTATTGCCCTGGCCCTGTTAATTCTTCCCGTAATATCACTCGGATTGGCTGCCATGCTCGCTTACCCGGGTTTACCGTCATTGGAGGTACTTACCGATTATCGTCCCAAAATACCACTGAGAATATATAGCGCAGAAGGATCGCTTATCGGTGAGTTCGGCGAGGAACGTCGCGCACTGGTTCAAATCTCTGAAGTCCCCGAAATCATGAAACAAGCCATTTTGGCTGCTGAAGATGATCGGTTTTATGAACACGGCGGAGTCGATTACATGGGAGTCATGCGTGCAGCATTCTCAAATTTCACATCCGGGGGAGTGAAACAAGGCGCTAGCACCATCACCATGCAGGTCGCTCGAAACTTTTTTCTTACCCGGGAAAAGACTCTGTCACGGAAGTTCAACGAGGTACTACTTACTTTCAAAATCGAGCACAGCCTAACCAAGGACGAAATTCTTCAACTTTACATCAATCAGATTTTCCTAGGCCAGCGCGCTTACGGCTTTGCAGCTGCTGCTCAAGTTTACTTCGGCAAACCTTTAAATCAGCTCTCAGTTGCCGAGGTTGCAGTACTAGCCGGATTGCCTAAAGCCCCTTCCTTATATAACCCCGTAGCCAGCCTTCAACGCGCCAAGCTTCGGCAGCAATACGTTTTGCGTCGCATGCATGAATTGAACTTCATCGATGATGAACAATACCAGCTCGCTCAGCAACAACCACTTGTGATCATGAGAGGCAGTCAGGAATTCGGCGTCAAAACGGATTTCCTTGCTGAAATGGTTCGACAATCTGTATACGAAAAATTCCAAGATCAAACTTACACTCAGGGTTTCAAGGTCTATACAACTATTCGAGAAAAAGACCAGCTCGCGGCGTATCAGGCAGTTCGCAAGGGTGTCCTTGATTATGATCGGCGTCACGGCTACCGTGGCCCTGAGGGTTTTATCAATATACCTTCTGGAAGTTCCAGTGCCAGTTACAGTGCGGATCAGTTGGAAGAGGCATTGTTGGAAGTTACGGACGGGGACGACTTGATTCCTGCCGTAGTACTTGAGGTATCACCAAAGCTGATAAAAGCATATTGCAGGGGAGGTGAAATAGCCGAAATCACTGGCGATGCTCTGGATTTTGTCCAACAGGCCTTGAGCAAAAAGGTCGCACTGAACCAGAGAATTAACATAGGCTCGCTGATCAGGCTGCAAAAAGATGATATGAGTGTATGGCAAATAAGCCAGCTTCCTCAAGTCGAGGCAGCATTTGTTTCCGGAAGTCCTCGCGATGGCGCCATCTACTCGCTGGTTGGCGGTTTCGACTTCAACAACAACCAGTTTAATCACATAACTCAGGCATGGCGCCAGCCCGGATCCAGCTTCAAGCCTTTTATATATTCCGCCGCACTAGAAAAGGGCTTCACGCCCGCCACTGTGATCAATGACGCACCCTTGATCTTCGATGCCCAGCAAACCGGAAATGAACCCTGGGAACCAAAGAACTATGATGGATCATTCGAAGGTCCGATGCGTATGCGCCATGCCTTGATCAAATCCAAAAATCTGGTATCGATCCGTATTTTGCAGTCAATCACCCCGCAATATGCCAAGGACTACATCTCCGAATTCGGCTTCGATCCCAGCAAGTATCCAGCATATCTGACGATGGCGCTGGGTGCTGGTTCTGTGACGCCAATACAGATGCTGGCCGGATATTCCGTTTTTGCGAATGGCGGTTTTCTCGTCGAACCATACATCATCCAACGCATCGAGGATGCACAAGGTAACGTGCTAAACAAAGCCTCTCCCGAAGTAGCTGGAATTTCCGCAAAGCAAATCATCGATGTCCGCAACGCCTATACAATAGTTAGCATGCTTCAGGACGTCGTCAAACATGGCACGGGCATTCGGGCGATGCAACTGGGTCGCCAGGATTTGGCAGGTAAAACTGGAACGACCAATGACTCGATTGATGCTTGGTTTTGTGGCTTTCATCCGACTGTAGTGGGCATCGCATGGATGGGGTATGACCAACCGCGGAGTTTGGGTGACCGAGAGACAGGTGGGGGTGCAGCCTTGCCAATCTGGATGAGCTATATGGAAAGGGCGCTCAAGGGTGTGCCCGAGGCCGTCTATACCATGCCGGATAACATGGTCGCTTTACATATCAATGACGAGGGTTTACGTGATGATAACAGTCCTCGAATCGAATATTTTTACCAGGAAAACGTTCCACCGGAACACTCTGTCGCAACACCAAGTGAAGAAATGAAACCTGCCGAGTCTTTCAAGGACCAGTTGCTCTGATAAAACAGATGACCAAAGAACACTCACTGAAGCGTGACTTGATGCGTGAGCAACTGGCTCACCAGGCTGCCAAACTTATGGCGGAAGGCGGGATTACCGACCATGCCCACGCCAAACGAAAGGCCGCGAAGCAGTTGGGCGCAAGTGATACCCAGCATCTGCCGAGCAACGAGGAAATCAATATCGCGTTGCAAAGCTTTCGTAGCCTGTATCAAAGCGAACGCCACCCTACCATATTAAGAGAGTTGCGCGAAGAAGCGCTCACTTGGATGAAGAAGCTGGCAGAATTCCACCCTTATCTGACAGGTTCCGTTTTAGACGGGACTGCAGGAGAGCAGTCGGACATCAACCTGATATTGTTCAATGATGATGAAAAGGCAGTTTTACTGTTCTTGCTAAACAACGATATCAATTTTGAGGACGGCGAGTGGAAGGTCCATTTAGGCGGACGCGAAGAGGTCGTACCAAGTTACACTTTGACTGGCGAATCGGGCGTGAAGGCCCATCTGGTGCTGCTCCCGGAAAGCGCCCGTTATAGTGGCAGCCGAAAACCGTCAACTCATGCTGACGTCACCGCCCTGGAAAACTTGTTAGCCGCCTGATTTCAACCAACGCGCAGCGTCCAGCGCAAAATAGGTCAGAATACCGTCTGCTCCTGCACGCTTGAATGACAGCAATGCTTCCAGAACGCATGCTTTTTCATTCAGCCATCCATTTTGGGCGGCTGCTTTGAGCATCGCGTATTCACCGCTGACCTGGTAAACGAAGGTAGGTGCCTTGAACTCATCCTTGATGCGCCGCACAATGTCCAGATAAGGCATACCCGGTTTGACCATGACCATATCGGCCCCTTCTTGCAAATCCAGGCCAACTTCCCACAGAGCTTCGTCAGAATTACCTGGATCCATCTGGTAAGTATACTTGTTGCCAGAGCCCAGGTTTCCGCTCGAACCGACTGCGTCACGGAATGGTCCGTAGAAACTGGAGGCATACTTGGCGGAATAGGCCATGATACGGGTGTGTATGTGATGGTTGGCATCCAGTGCGGCGCGAACTGCACCAATACGTCCGTCCATCATGTCGGAAGGAGCTACGATATCCGCTCCGGCAGCTGCATGGGTCTGTGCCTGCCGTACCAGAACCGCTACCGTTTCATCGTTCAGGACATAACCACTATCGTCGATCAGCCCATCCTGGCCGTGGCTTGTATAAGGATCTAGGGCAATGTCTGTCATCACGCCAAGTTCAGGAAATTTCTTTTTCAGTGCAGCCACAACACGTGGTACCAGGCCATTCGGATTATAAGCTTCACATGCATCCAGGCTCTTCAGTGGTGCATCGATCACAGGGAAAATCGCCATTACCGGCACCCCTAACTTGACGCACTGCTCGGCATCCTTGAGCAACAGATCCAAGGTCTTACGCTGTACACCCGGCATGGACTTCACATCTTCGACCTTATTGCTACCTTCAAGCACAAAAACCGGGTAGATGAAATCAGAAGAAGTAAGTACATGCTCTCGCATCAAGTCCCTAGAAAAGGCATCATGACGCATCCGACGCATTCTTATATTTGGATATTGTCCTAGTGTTTGCATGATTTTTCCTAAAAATTCACATTTTGCGGAACTATGTTAGAAAATGCTTATCTGACTCACTGAATGATGCGAGTCATTCCACGTTTCTCCTCCCTGAGCGTGTGTCTTAACTCTGTTAAGACTTTGCCCCCGACCTTCCCCTTTTGGCCGGGGGCATTTTTTTCATCGTCAGCAAATACTTCATTCATGTGCCAACCAGGCTTCAATAACCCCTTCAGCCTCTTCCATGCCCTGTTTCTTTAAGCTTGAAAACAATTGCACGGAACACTGTGGAAAATGCTCAGCGAGATATGATTTTACTCGATTCAAGGTCAATGTGGCTTGCTGCCTGCTCAGTTTGTCAGACTTGGTGAGCAGGATATGAACCGGCTTCCCGGTTGGAGCAAACCATTCAAGCATATTTTCGTCCAATTCTGTCAGCGGATGGCGGGCGTCCATTATCACCACCAGACCACACAATTCTTCACGGGCTTGCAAGTACTCACTGAGCAAGCCTTCCCAATGACGCTTGCTTTCCGGTGGCACTTTCGCATAACCATAACCTGGCAAATCAACCAAAAAATCATTGTTGCCCAGAGAAAAATAATTCAGGTGCTGGGTTCTCCCTGGGGTTTTGCTGGTGTAGGCCAGCCTTGTATGGTTCGCAAGGGTATTGATTGCGCTTGACTTGCCTGCATTAGAACGCCCGACGAACGCAACCTCTTTGCCACCGTGCAGGGGCAAATCCTTGAGGTGATTGACGGTGGTATAAAAAGCCGCCTTGGAAAACAGCCCCATTACTTCCAGGAGGCAAAAATCTTGTCCGCTGCTGCAATCGTCTTAGCAATGTCAGAATCAGTGTGTGCGGCGGAAACAAACCCAGCCTCGAATGCAGATGGGGCGAAATACACACCTTCGTCAAGCATGGCATGGAAAAAACGATTGAACGCATCCTTGTCGCATGCCATCACTTCTGCATAACTGGTCGGCAATGCCTTGCTGAAATACAGGCCGAACATGCCGCCAACTGACTGTGCACAGAAGGAAATGCCATGCTTTTTTGCACTTGCAGATAATCCTTCGGTCAATTGTTTGGCCAACTTGGATAGGCGCTCATAAAATCCTGGGGCTTGAGCCAGCTTTAGTGTCGTAAGCCCTGCCGCGACTGCTACCGGATTCCCTGAAAGCGTGCCTGCCTGATATACCGCACCAAGCGGTGCAAGGCATTGCATGATGTCACGCCGACCGCCAAATGCCGCAGCAGGCAAGCCGCCGCCCATCACTTTGCCAAGTGTCACTAGGTCAGGCTTGATTCCGAAATGGCCTTGAGCTCCCTGGAGGCTGACACGAAAACCGGTCATCACTTCGTCAAGGATTAATACTGCGCCGTATTCAGTACACAGTTTGCGCAAGGCTTGTAGAAATTCCGGTTTGGGTATGACCAGATTCATGTTTCCCGCTACCGGCTCGACAATCACTGCCGCGACTTCCTTGCCCATTTCGGCAAAGGCACGCTCCAAACCGGCAGCATCGTTGTAATCCAACACCGTAGTAAGTGCGGCGATTTCGGCAGGAACCCCTGATGAACTGGGCTGACCGAAAGTCAGTGCACCTGATCCAGCTTTTACCAGTAATCCGTCTGAATGACCATGATAACAACCCTCGAATTTGATGATGCGGCTTCGTCCGGTATAACCGCGCGCTAGGCGTATGGCAGACATCGTAGCTTCAGTGCCGGAGCTTACCAGACGCACCATTTCCAAGCTGGGTAAAAGTTTGCACAACAGTTCGGCCATTTCCAGTTCTGCAGCAGTAGGAGCACCGAAACCCAGACCCTGCGCTGCCGCATCCTGTACCGCCCTGACAACCTCGGGATGACAATGACCGACGATCATTGGTCCCCATGAACCGACATAATCGATATATTGTTTGTTGTCGGCATCCCATACGTAGGCTCCCTGACCACGACGGAAAAACAAGGGGGTCCCGCCGACAGATCGGAACGCGCGCACTGGAGAATTCACGCCGCCCGGGATTACCTTTTGTGAAGCATCGAATAACTGCTGATTGTGCGAAGTCATGATTGTCTTTCCAATTTGATATGTTTACAGTCGAAATATCGTTATTAAAAGTTTAAATTTGCAAATTGATGCGCAGTTCCCCGAATATCCTTTGCACCGAACAAAGCCGAAATTACTGCCAGCGCATTGGCACCGGCATCGATCAACTTCGGCCCATTGTTTATTGTGATACCACCTATAGCCACCAAGGGTAAAGAAATTTCGCTACGGGCCTGTAGCAGCATATCTGTTGTGGCTACTACCGCATCGGGCTTCACAGCAGACAAGAAAAAGCTGCCGAAAGCCACGTAATTTGCTCCCCGACTTACCGCTTCGCGTGCAAGTGTGATGCGATTATAGCAAGACATCCCGACGAGTTTGTCATTGCCAAGCACTGCCCGTGCACTTGAAATGCTGCCATCAGAAGCTCCCAGATGCACTCCGTCTGCGCCAACCTCTTTTGCCAGCATTGCATCATCGTTGATGATCAATGGCACACCAAACTCTTGTGTCAATTTACGCAATTCCCTCGCCTGCTCCAGACGTGACTTCTGGTCGGCGAGCTTGTTGCGGTATTGCAGTACACGTACCCCTCCGAGCATAGCCAGCCTGACTTTTCGCAACAGCTCCGTCGTGTCCTGTTCGTCCGGGGTGATCGCGTACAGGCCTCTAATTCGGTCGTTCAGGTTGGGGTTCATCTTCTTCACCACGTGCCCAAAAGAACCTGTCAGGAATGTGCTGTCCCATGCCGGGGCGGAATCCCGAACGCAGCGTCTGCCAAGTATATTCCTGAGCTTCTTTTACTGCTTCTTGAATGTCAACATTCTGAGCCAATAAGGATGCAATTGCCGCTGACAAAGTACATCCAGAGCCGTGATAAATCCCTGGTAAACGTGCCCAGTTGTCGCTGCGCAATATACCGCGCTCGGCATACAAGGTGTTGATCACCTTCGGCGTCTGTTCGTGGGTACCGGTGATCAGCACATATTCACAACCCATGCGCAGCATTCGCTTGGCGCATTCATCCAGACTGGGATCATCTTCGTCATTATCCTCATCCAATGCCAGACGGCGTGCTTCTATGCTGTTCGGAGTTATTATCGTTGCCTGAGGTATCAGCAACTCGCACATCGCATCAAGCATATCGTCATTTGCCAGCTCATCCCCACGTCCAGAAGACAATACCGGATCGAGCACTAATGGGATATCCGGGTAATCGGCAAGTATCTCGGCAATTGCTGCGATATTTTCCACGCTGCCTAACAGGCCGATCTTGAAAGCGGCCACAGGAACGTCTTCAAGCATCGCACGCGCCTGATCCGCAACCCATTCTGGATCAATCGCCATCACATCATCCACGCCACTGGTATCCTGAACGGTAATTGCCGTAACTGCCAGCAAGGGATGACAGCCCATACTGGCGATAGTCAGTATATCTGCCTGCAAGCCCGCACCTCCGCTGGGGTCGGTGGCGGCAAAACTCATAACTAGCGGAAACGATTCAGACATGATTCAAGCAGGACAAGGATCGGCAAGACCGCACATTCTACCCTATGGAACTATTTAAAATCCAACCTACCGATATCTCAGGCCTACTCGACTGCAGCATTTATCGTCCTTCCACGTAAATATTTCGCCACTCTGACAAAGTCATCTACGGCAAGATTCTCGGCACGTAACTGGGCATCTATTCCAAGGCTAACAAAATCTTCCTCCTGCAGATATTTGCGCAACGTATTGCGCAGCGTCTTTCTGCGCTGACCGAACGCGGCACTGACAATTTCAGCGAATGCATTTCTGTCGTGAACCTGAATTTCGCCTGCTGGCAACGGAATCAATCTCACGATGGCCGAATTCACCTTTGGTATCGGGCGAAACGACTCAGGCGGTACATCGAGCAATTTCTCAACGTAAAAGCGGTACTGCAACATCACAGATAACCGACCATATTCCGGGGTGGAAGGTTTGGCTACCATGCGTTCGACCACTTCGTTCTGCAGCATGAGGTGCATGTCTGTGATCAAGTCAGAATATTCAGAAAAGTGGAAAAGCAAAGGGGTCGAGATATTGTATGGCAGGTTGCCGACGATGCGCAGCCGTGCCCCAAGATCCGAAAAATCAAACTTCAAGGCGTCTCCTGAATGAAGGATCAAGTTGGATTTCGGGTCGCCTGGCGGATAGTCCTTGCTTAGCTGTGCGATGATTTCACGGTCTATTTCCACTACATGCAGGTGCTTCAGTTTCTTTAGCAATGGCCGAGTCAATGCGCCCAATCCTGGGCCAATCTCAACCATGTTGTCATCAGGTTCGGGTCGAATCGCGCTGACAATGTCGGAGATAATTTGCTCATTAACGAGAAAGTTCTGGCCAAATCGCTTTTTGGCTCGATGGTTCATAATAGATACCAGTAATAGCTTCCTAAATGCGTGCTCATATGAGCTTTTTGCAACACCTGCTCAATAAGGGTTATGAAGTTCAAGCAACTGCGGATTTTCTAATATAAGGCTTTTGTGTAAAGTCATTTCAACGGCAACCTTGATCGCTTCTACCAAGCTTCCGCAATCAGCTTTACCAGTCCCCGCCAAATCCAACGCCGTGCCATGATCCACCGATGTTCGTATGATTGGCAGACCGAGCGTGATATTAACCCCCTTCCCGAAGCTGGCATGCTTCAATACTGGCAAACCCTGATCGTGATACATACACACTACGCAATCACCCTGCGTCAGTTTCTGGGGAGTGAATATCGTGTCGGCCGGCAAGGGTGAGCTTACATTCAAGCCTTCTGATCGCAATCTGTCCAGAACGGGAATCATTACATCGATTTCTTCGCGCCCAAGAAATCCTGACTCGCCAGCATGCGGATTCAAGCCTGCAACCAAAATTCTTGGATTCATGATGCCGAAGCGATTTCGCAAGTCTCGGTGTGTGATACGCAAAACTCTTTCCAATAATGGAGCAGTGATTGCAGTAGCCACTTCCTTGAGAGGAAGATGCGTGGTAGCAAGCGCAACGCGCATACCGCCACCCACCAACATCATCACTACCATATCGGATTTAGTCTGCTCTGCTAGAAATTCGGTGTGCCCGGTGAACCGGATCTGAGCTTCATTGATGACACCCTTGTGGACAGGTGCCGTCACCATGGCAGCAAATTCCCCCTTCAGACAGCCCTGTAAGGCACGTTGCAGTATCGCTAGCACGTATGGACTGTTGTCTGCACTTAAAACGCCTGGACGGCATGGCACGGACAATGGCAAATGGATCACTGGCAAACTGCCATGCTGCGAGTGCTGGTCTTGTCCTGGTACATAATCATGCAACCGCAAACTGATGCCAAGTAACGCCGCACGCTCCAGCAACAGATTCTTGTCTCCAATGATGACAAATGGAATATCGGGTGGCTCAGAGGCAAGCTGCAGGCACAAATCCGGTCCTATGCCGGCAGGCTCTCCGGAAGTGATCGCCAAAGGCGTAATATGGGTAGCGGCACTCACTGGCTAATTGTTAAACTGAATGCGGTACTCGACGAAAGCACGATCACGTAGCTGACGTAGCCAGTCCTGATACTGCTCATCGGATTTATATGTTCCTATCGCAACTCTCGCCTGCTGACGTCGCTGCTGCTCGCTGATGTCGGCGGAACGGCGCTCAATTAACTGAATCAAATGCCAGCCGAATTGTGTTTTCACCATCCCGACCTTGTTTGGCTGCAACTTGTTCAATGCCTCCTCGAACTCTGGTACGGTCTGTCCGGGAGATATCCAACCCAGATCCCCTCCTTGCTGCGCACTGCCATCCTGTGAAAATCGTTTGGCCTGCTCTGCGAAATCTGCACCATTATCGATACGATTCTTGATTTCAACTAAGCGGTTTTTTGCTTCTGTTTCTGAGACGATCTCACTCGTCTTGATCAGAATATGGCGTGCATGAGTTTGCGTAACTACAACCGGCGCTTTGCTGCTGCGCTTCTCAACCAACTTGAGTATATGAAAGCCGCTAGGGCTGCGTAACACTGCAGTGACTTGGCCAGGGCCAAGGTTCTGAAGCTCGTTCATGAATAAGGCAGGGATGGTATCACTGGTGCGCCAGCCTAAATCACCGCCATTCAACGCGTCCTTAGCGTCGGAACTTCCTGCTGCAATCTGAGCAAAATCTGCTCCGTCTTTTATTTGGCCCAATGCCTGTTCGGCTCTATCTCGCGCAGCTTGTATCTTATCTGCACTGGCTTGTTCTGGAACAACAACAAGGATGTGCGCCAGATGGTACTCTTCTTCTGAAGCTCCCATCCTGGCCTTGTTTGCAAGATAGTTATCCACTTCTGTATCACTGACGACCAGTTTGCTCTCAACCTCCCGCTCACGCAAACGAGTGGAGATTATTTCGTTGCGAATTTCTTCGCGGAATTTCTTGAAATCGACTCCTTCAGTTTCCAACCTGGCGCGAAACTCTGAAATTGAAGAGAAGTTGTTTTGCTGGGCAATGCGAACAATCGCCTGATCCAGCTGAGTATCATCCACACGAATGCCACTTTCATTGGCATACTGCATCTGCAAGAGGTCGGTTATCATTCGTTCCAAAAGCTGTCTTTCCAACAAATCAGTTGGAGGCAATGGTGTGCCCTGTTTCTTCAGTTGGCGCACCACATCATCGAGACGTTCATTCAGCTCGCGGCGGGTAATAACATCATCATTTACCACAGCAATCACTGAATCAATGACCCCGACTTGCTGCAGAGAATCAGCCTTATTGGATCGCGATTTACCAGCTTTTACATCTGCATTTGAGTGACTTGTTGTGGGGGCATCGGCTCCATATGCCGTTTGCTGCATGACCAACATACAGCAAACCATCAACGTATTCTTAATTTGCATTATTCGCTTTCTAAGTTCTTCTCGGATCTGCTAGGGAGTGGTGGATACATCGCCAACCAATTTGGTATACCCGGCCACACTTTGCTTGAGCAGGCTCAACGGATCCGAACCAATCTTGACCATGTTATTCAGCTCAAGTTGCACAAAGTAACCGATATTGTATTGTTCCGTGGCGGTCGCAAAACGTTGTGCCACGAATCGCAGGGTCCAACAACTTTGATTATACTCAAGCCCTGCGATGGCTTCCAAAATTCGACCATCTTGCAGTGAGTAGTTCCAGCGTCCCACACCATGCCAGCGTCTAAACAATGGCCATTGTGATGAGATATCAAGTTGTCGGAGGGCGTTGCGTGAAAAACGATACCCGAGGTTAAGCGCCTTGCCGGCTTCAGGCCGATAATGCGTCGCAACGTTGAAGACTTGCATATGGGTTTGATTTGGATCGTACTGAAACTCAATGTCCAGAGACGAAGCCTTGGTCAGTTGTCCGAAGGCCGCCAACAATATATCCGACCTACCTGAACTGGATGTAGGCGCAACCAGATTTACCTGCGGAGCCTTAAAGCTGAACCGCTCTCCCATCATCACCTTTAATCGTTCTACCCCGTTGTTCTGGTCAAGCAAACGTGAAGAAACTGCCACGGTTACTTGATCGGCGTCTCCGACCCGATCGCTTCCTGAAAAGCGATTCTCAGTGAAGATCTGAGTAAAATTGAAATCTGCCAATGCAGAATCAAAATTTGGCATCGCCGACTGGTCCTTGTATGGCACATAAACATAATATGCTCTGGGCTCAATAGTCTGGACATAATCACCCCCGAACATATTTGACTCGCGCTCAAAAGCCACCCCGGAGTCCACGCTCAGGATGGGTAATGAGCGCGAGGTGTTAGGTAAACTCCCGGTATTGTTATCGCCCATTTTGTAGTATGTATAGTGCCAAGCCAGCTTGGGTGTGAAATAAAACGAAGAAGCAGTCGCCATCGGATAACTGACACTGGGATTGAGCACTGCCCTAGACCCATTCAATTTATCCGGATGCCTGAAATCAATATATTCACCAGCAAAACCAAGATTTACACCTGAATGAAATTGTTGAGTACCAATGGTGAGTTGCGGCAAGCGTGCATAAGGAATCTCAATGGGTGAGGCAGGGTCCTGCAAGGTTTGGAAAGTTCGCACGCGGACCGAAGCAATCCAATCACTCGCCTGGTAGCTCAACTGAGCTTCCCGCAACAGATTTACCTGTGAAGTAGCGTTCACCGAATCGGCAAGATCCCTGAAATAGTCATCATCAGAAACACGGGTAAAATTTATATTTCCATTCAGGTTATATGACAGTGCTTGACGATGTTTCATGCTGAAAAGATTGCGATTGAGCTTGGTCAACTTGTCATTTGGCAGAACATTCGCATTCACCTCACCACCATAATTGGTTTCGAGATATCGGAATTCATTGTTGAGCATCAAACCACGCTTTAGCATGAGCCGTGGCGCTATTGTTGCATCATGATTTTTTGCAATATTCCAATAGTATGGCAAGGTCAATTCGCTACCACCATTTACGGTTCCACCAAATATCGGCGCAAGAAAGCCGGATTTTCGCTGATCGTTTAGCGGAAAATCCATCCATGGCGAATAGAGGATAGGAACATCCTTGAACTCGATCCAGGCATTTCGGGCGATGCCGATCTGCCGGCTTTTATCGATTTCCAACCCACCCATGTTCAACATCCAATCCTGGTTGCCAGCAGGACAGGTAGTGTAGCTTGCCTTATCAAAAACAAAGTGCTGCTTGTCCTGAATGTGCATAGCTTCCGCTGCACCTCGACTATCATTCTCTGGTAAAAAAAACTCAGGCTTTTCGAAGGAACCGATACTGGTATCCAGATTGAGCCTGAGATGCGGGCCACTCATCTTGCTGCCTTTCTGTTCCAGCACCACCGAACCCTGCGCATCAACCTCGCGAGTATCATGAAAATACCACAACCGGTCCGTACTGATCGACTGATCACCCTTGAGCAAAAGCACGGATCCTTGCGCATGAATATCTTGGGTATCCTGGAAATATATCAATCGATCCGCACGAATAGTTTGGTCGCCCTTTCGCAAGAGTGCATTTCCAGATGCTTCGAGTTGCTTCCCCTTCTTCCCCTCCAGACGATCGGCTTCCACAATGGCGGGCAGCTCCTCCGTCGCCGCAGTCTCCACTACAGGCTGTGTTTGAGTAATTGCAGGATCAGCCGGCAAGGTCTCATCGCTGCCAGGTTCAAGCTTCTCTGCTTTTGCGGCTGAGGAGAGCGCAAAAGTACAAAGCAGGTAAATCAGGACATAGTGGTGGAAAAACCGCATAACGCGCAGCGAATAGTTAGGTGATAAACTTCCAACAGTTTAACATCAAGAACCCTCAAGAACCTTATATGCAACGCCAGAATCAGCTGACCGGATGGCTGCACGGCCTATTCCCTGAAGAATCCTTTACTCTTGCACCTGCCTCAGCGGATGCAAGCTTTCGTCGATATTTTCGCGCCGCTTTTGACAACCGGACATTGATCGTGATGGATGCCCCACCACAGCACGAGGACTGTCGTCCGTTTCTTCATGTGGCTCAATTGTTCGAAAATGCAGGAGCGCATGTCCCGCACATATTTGCACAAGACCTAGAGCACGGGTTCCTGCTGTTGTCAGATCTGGGGAGCACCACCTATCTGCAAGCATTAAAAGAAGGGGACGCAGCAACTGTACGCAGTCTTTATGGCGCAGCCACTGACTCACTGGTCAAGATACAACTTGCTTCACGCGAAAATAATTTGCCTCTTTATGATGAAGCGTTATTGCTGCGCGAAATGCGTTTGTTCCCGGAATGGTATATCGGCAGGCATCTTAACGTTACGCTCAACGAAGTTCAAAGTACCAAACTGGATGCGACTTTCGCACGTATCATCGACAACAACCTTGCGCAGCCACGGGTATATGTCCACCGTGATTACCACTCGCGCAATTTGATGCACCTGGAAGAAGACAATCCGGGAATACTCGATTTCCAGGACGCCGTCTATGGCCCGATAACTTATGACCTTGCTTCACTATTCAAGGATGCCTACATCGGCTGGGAGGAAGCACAAGTGATTGACTGGTTGATCAGGTACTGGGAAAAGGCACGTAAGGCGGGCCTGCCGGTACACAAGGATTTCCCAGATTTCTATCGTGATTACGAATGGATGGGCGTGCAGCGTCATCTCAAGGTGCTGGGTATATTCGCGCGACTGTATCACCGCGATGGCAAGGAAGCTTACCTGAAAGACCTCCCGCTTGTGATGTCCTATCTGCGTGCTGCATGTGTTCGCTATGTTGACCTTAAACCTCTGCTTAACCTGCTTGATACACTCGAGCCGAATATCACTCGGGAGGGCTATACATTTTGATAGCGATGCTGCTGGCTGCCGGTCGAGGCGAGCGCATGCGCCCGCTCACCGACACAATCCCCAAACCTTTGCTGGAAGCTGGTGGCAAATCCCTAATCGTATGGCACATTGAAAATCTTGTAAGAGCCGGCTTCACCGAGATCATTATCAACCATGCGCACCTCGGCGATTTGATCGAAACTGCACTGGGTGACGGTAGCAGGTTTGGAGTACGCATCCGCTATTCCGATGAAGGCATGGCGCTTGAAACTGCTGGAGGCGTCGCATTTGCATTGCACCTATTGGGGAAGATGCCATTCGCTGTAATTAACAGTGATATCTGGTGCGACTACGACTTCTCTCGATTGTCCGAGCGAGCCGCAGCACTAGGTGCGAATGGCGACATCGCCCATCTTGTTCTGGTCAACAATCCAACCCATCATTCGAACGGCGATTTTTATCTGCGCAATGGTCGCATCCTCCCAAGCGGGGATCAGCACCTGAAAGCCGATGATTCAAAATTAACTTTCAGCGGTATTGGTGTCTACCATCCATCATTATTTTCTCCGATTTCACGTGGAGCCAAGGCTCCACTCGCACCATTGCTGCATGCGCAGATTGCACTTGGCAAGATCAGCGGGGAACTTCATCAGGGCTCGTGGGTTGACGTCGGCACACCACAGCGCCTAGCTGAACTCGACATGCGAATCAGTTCGAAGCACAATACACCATGAGCATACACCCTTACATTGAACGCCGAAGACACCTGATTGAATTAATGCGACAAGGCATCGCAATCATACCCACTGCGCCGGAAATCATGCGCAATGCAGACACGCATTACGCCTACCGCCACGACAGTAGCTTCTATTACCTCAGTGGTTTCGCTGAACCTGAAGCTGTACTGGTACTTGTAGCAGCAGACACACCCAAGTCTATTTTGTTTTGCCGAGAGAAAAACCTTGAACGAGAAATCTGGGATGGGCATAGACATGGGCCCGATGCCGCCAGGGAACAATTCGGCTTTGATGAGGCTTATCCCATCACACAACTCGATGAGAAGCTTGTCGAGCTTCTGGCAAACCAACCCGCGTTGTACTGCCCGCTGGGCGCGGAAGTTGGCTGGGATCAGCATATCCTCAGGATACGCAGTGCAGTCCAGGAAAAATCACGCAGCGGCATCCAAGCTCCTGATCAGATACAAGATGTGCGTTCCCTGCTCGGAGAAATGCGTTTGTTCAAGGATGAGCATGAACTGGGTATTATGCGGCGCGCTGCAGAGATTTCGACTTCGGCTCATCGACGCGCAATGCAGTTCACGCGTCCCGGTAAATACGAGTATGAGATCGAAGCCGAGCTTCTGCATGAATTCTGTGCTCATGGCGCACGACACCCTGCATACACATCCATCGTCGCTGGTGGTGCCAATGCCTGTGTGTTGCATTATGTTGGGAACAATACCCAGCTCAAGGACGGTGATCTGCTGCTAATCGACGCAGGATGCGAACTGGACAGCTATGCCTCCGATATCACACGCACCTTCCCGATAAACGGAAAATTCAGCGGCCCTCAAAGGGACGTCTACCAGCTTGTACTCGATGCACAATTCGCTGCAATTGAATCTGCTAAATCCGGAAATAGCTGGATCGCTCCTCACGATGCGGCTTTAAATGTGCTGGCGAAGGGATTCATCGACCTCAAGCTTTGCAGCGGAAGCGTTGATGAAGTGTTGGAAAGCGAAAGCTACAAGAAGTTTTACATGCACCGTACTGGTCACTGGCTGGGCATGGATGTACATGACGTAGGCAATTACAAGACTGGTGACAGTTGGCGCACGCTGCAGCCTGGGATGGTTCTGACCGTCGAACCAGGCTGCTACATACGCCCCTCAGATGATGTACCACAGGCATTCTGGAACATCGGTATCCGCATAGAGGACGACGTAGCCATCAATGATGATGGAAACGAGGTATTGACCTCGGCCGCCCCTAAAGCCATGGCAGATATTGAAGAACTGATGAAAAAGTCATGAACTCCGAATTTGATATCGCGATCATCGGTGGCGGTCCGGTCGGCACTGCCCTTGCATTGGCCTTACGTGACAGCAAACTGAAAGTCTGTGTGTTGGAAGCGCGCTTGGCCAATGCTGCCAGCAACGATGCGCGCGCACTGGCCCTGTCGTATGGCAGCCGGTTTCTCCTAGTTCGGCTCGGCGTATGGAACGCATTGCGAGATGTGTCTGGGATTCGTACCATCCACATTTCTCAAAAGCACAGTTTCGGCCGGACCATATTGCGTGCTTCTGAACTCGACGTGCCGGAACTCGGCTTTGTCCTGCCATATTCTGAATTACAAGATGCGTTGACCGATACGCTAAAACAGTGCGATGTCAAAACTGTTTTCGGTGCAAGTGTAACTCAGCTTCAAGGTGAAGCCGATCACGCCGTCATTGGCTATCAGCAGGATGGCACACCACACTTATTGCATGCCCGCCTTGCAGTGGTCGCAGACGGGGGCAAATTGCTGTCACAAAAGTACCCCCCGAAAGTACACGATTACGGACAGAGCGCATTGGTCACGCATATCACTTGTGCCTCACCAAAATCCGATACTGCTTTCGAGCGCTTCACGCCGCAAGGTCCACTGGCACTTCTGCCCTTCAGGACTGGCTATGAACTTGTGTGGACCGCACCGCATCAACGCGCCCAGGAAATGTTGAAATGGGACGACAATATATTCCTGCATGAATTGCAGTCACATTTCGGTGATCGAGTCGGGGAATTCCTTACTGTCGGAGATCGTACCTGCTTTGCGCTCGGCCTGCGGCGTGCACCAGAGCAAACTCCGATGCCACATACCGTGCTGCTAGGCAATGCCGCGCAAACCATGCACCCGGTTGCTGGCCAAGGCTTCAACATGGGATTGCGCGATGCATGGGAACTTGCACAGGAAATTCTCGATAGCACCCCGGAGGAATTAGGCACCGAGACGATGCTTGCCACCTATTGCAAACTGCGCCGCACTGACCGCGAAGCAGGAATACGCTTCACCGATGGCCTGGTGCGTTTGTTCTCAAACGACCTGCCGTTACTCAGTTCAGGTCGAGCCGCAGCACTTACTGCACTGGACTGTCTGCCTTCCCTGAAAAAATTTGTAGCTAAGCGAATGATGTTTGGTGCGAATGGTTGAAACAATAACGCTGGTCTACTCTTGGCGTTCGATCTGACTGTTGAAATCGACGCTTGAGTCGCCTAGCTTTAACTGTCTTTCCTTGACTATAACTCGATCACCACCGGCGTATGATCCGAAGGACGCTCCAGTTTTCTTGGTGCCTTATCGATCAAACAACTTTTGCATTGGACCACGAGTGGTTCGCTGATCAAGATATGGTCGATACGCAAGCCATGGTTCCGGCGGTAGGCCATCATCCGGTAGTCCCACCAGGTAAATGATTTTTCAGGCTGCTCGAACAATCTGAAGCTATCATGCAATCCAAGTTGCTCAAGACTTTGAAATTTCGCGCGTTCGGGCTCGCTGACCAGCACGTTGCCTTCCCACGCCTTCGGGTCATGCACATCCCGATCCTCTGGCGCTATGTTGTAGTCACCTAACAAAGCCAATTTCGGATAGCACACTAATTCCTGCTTTAGCCATACGTGCAAAGCATCAAGCCAACCCAGTTTGTATAGATACTTGTCTGAATCGACAGCTTGACCGTTGGGTATATAAACATTGACAACGCGTATATCACCAAAGGTAGCAGCGATCACACGTTTTTGGTCGTCAGCGAAATCCGGTATGCCAATCTGAACATCAATGGCCGGTATAAGACTCAGGATAGCCACGCCGTTGTAGGTCTTCTGCCCACTGAATATGCTCTGATAGCCCGAGGCCTGCAACGCTTCCTGCGGAAAGTCGCTGTCAATCTGCTTGGTTTCCTGCAGGCACAATACGTCAACAGGATTCGCTGCTAGCCAGTCCAACACATGAGGCAAGCGAACCTTGAGAGAATTGACATTCCAGGTAGCCAGCTTCATGGTGTGGCCGGTCGATTTTTGACATCAGGATTGTCGGATGCCGACCCGGAGGAATTATCTGTAGAAGATTTGATATTTGGAGCGCGATACGGTGCGATCTTGGGATACCCGGCGATATCCAGCTCACTATGCCACTGTTCCGATTGAAATCCATTCAAATAGGATTTACCCACTGCAAGTGTAGGCACAATATCGTTGCCTGAATGCCTCTTTAAAGCATCAATATCATCCCTGGTACTCAGGGATATTTCAGAGTAAGGAATACCGCGCTTGTTCAGAAGGTTGCGTGCCTTGTTGCACGCATCGCCACAGCCCGAACTAACGTACAAAGTAACCGGGAAATTCTGCTTTGCGATACTTGTGGCATAGGGCAAGTTCTCGTCCACTGTTGTCTTGTCCAAGAATTTTCCGGGGTTGATCTTTTCTGCATCAGGAGAAGGCATGTCGCTGTAATGCACTGTGCCCCTTGAGTCCACTGATCGGTACATGTCAGCGGCATGAACAGTCAATGCCTGAAAATTTATCAGGATAGCCCCCATAATGACCGATACTTTATGTATGTGCTTCACCATAACCTCTTCAAGAAGTCTCGAGCAGTCCATTATGCCGTAATAGCGCATCCAAGCTCGGTTCACGTCCTCGAAACGAAGAGAATGATTGCATCGCATCACGACTGCCGCCAACCGCAAGGATCTCACTGCGAAAACGTGCGCCGACATCTGGATTAAGTACGCCGTTCTCCTCGAACATACTATATGCATCGGCGGACAGCACTTCCGCCCATTTGTAGCTGTAATATCCCGCTGCGTAACCACCGGCGAAGATGTGAGAAAAACTGTTAGGAAAGCGGTGGAATGCTGGCGGAATCAGAACCGCGACCTCGCTACGCACATCATCGAGCAACTGCAGGATGGATTTTGCACCACCTGCCTCGAAATTGCTGTGCATCAACATGTCGAAAAGCGAGAATTCGATTTGGCGAAGCGTTTGCAAACCGCTCTGGAAGTTCTTCGCAGCGACCATTTTTTCAAACAAAGCTCGAGGCAATGGTTCCCCACTGTCCGAATGTCTTGTCATGCCGTGCAGCACATCCCATTCCCAGCAGAAATTCTCCATGAATTGACTGGGTAACTCGACCGCATCCCATTCCACACCATTGATACCGGATACGCCCATATCTTCAACCTCAGTGAGAAGATGGTGTAGCCCGTGACCGAACTCATGAAATAGGGTGATGACTTCATCATGCGTAAATACAGCCGGCTTATTTCCCACTGGGGGAGAAAAATTGCAATTCAGATAGGCGACTGGAGTCTGTATTCCAGATGGTAGGCGGCGACGCGTGATTACATCGTCCATCCAGGCTCCGCCACGTTTGCTACTGCGCGCATACAGATCAAGATAGAACTGTCCAACCAGTTGGCCACGGTCATTTCGAATGTCGAAGAACCGGACGTCTTTGTGCCAGACAGGAGCACTCGCCTGCTTGATCTGTAATCCATACAACGTTTCGACGAGTTTGAACATGCCAGGCAAGACAGCATTTTCTGGAAAATATTGCTTTACCTCTTGCTCTGAAAATGCATAACGTTGTTCGCGCAATTTCTCACTGGCATAACTGTTATCCCATGATTGCAGTTCAGCTATTCCCAGTTCGGCTTTTGCGAATGTGCGAAGTTCAGCCAGGTCCTTTTCTGCGTACGGGCGTGCCCGTTGAGCAAGTTCGCGCATGAATTCGACTACCTGTTGCGGCGAGTTCGCCATCTTGCTGGCCAAGGAAAGTTCGCCGTAATTCTCGAAACCCAATAATGCCGCTTCCTCGCCACGAAGCTTGATAATCTCTTCCATCAAGGGCGTGTTATCCCATTCCTGCTTGCCGAATTCACTCGCGCGCGTACCATAGGCACGATACATCTGTTCACGCAACGAACGGTTACTGGCGTATTGCATCACAGGCATATAAGAAGGAGCTTTAAGTGTAAATAACCAACCTGGTTTATCTGAAGAACCAAATTTATCGTTCGCAGCTTCCTTTGCCGCCTGTAGCACATCCTCCGGCAGTCCAGTCAACTCATCCTTGTTTTCGATCAGCAACAAGAAGTCGTTGGTTGAATCCAGAAGATTGTCCGAAAATCGCGATGACAATTCTGATAGCCTTTCCTGAATTTCCAGGTAACGCGTTTTTTGGGCATCAGGCAGCTCAGCACCACCAAGACGAAAGTCACGCAACTCATTTTCGATGATCTTTTTGCGCGCTGCACCCAAGCCCTCATACACGGTACTGTTACGCAATTCCTTGAATTTATTGTATAGCTTGAGATTCTGGCCGAGTTCTGCGTAATACTGAGTGATTTTTGGCAGCGTGGCGTTGTATACCTCGCGCAATTCAGGACTGTTCATCACTGCATTCAGGTGTCCAACCGGCCCCCAGGCACGCGAAAGCCTTTCATTGGCATCTTCCATCGGCACGATGAAATTCTGCCAGGTAGGCTGTGAGTGATCGTCCACTAATCGCGAAATAAGCGCGCGATTATCTGACAGTAATTTATCAATTGCTGGTGAGACATGCTCTGGCCTGATCTCCGCAAACCGCGGCAGACCTGAAAAATCTAGTAGTGGATTCATTTGAATACTCTGGGATTGAAACAATCTAAACGGTTACTTGGGGGAGAAACAGAATTTATCAAGTCTGATAAACCAACTGTCCATTTACCAGCGTGTAGCGCACCCTGCCCTGAACTTCATGGCCTGTGAACGGCGTGTTCTTGCCCTGGCTTTTAAGCGCCCCGGGAACGACCTTCCAATACATATCCGGGTCGAATATACACACATCTGCATTTGCGCCAATGCTCAAATGACCGACATCCAGACTAAGTACCTGTGCAGGTCGCAACGTTGCTTTGGCCAATGCTTCCGAAAGTTCAAGCTTTTCCTCTCGCGCCCATTTCAAAATAAGCGGAAGCAGTAACTCCAACCCGGTCGCTCCTGCTTCTGCTTCCGCGAAGGGAAGTTGCTTCGCATCATCGTCCACCGGCGCATGGTTGGAACAGATCGCGTCTATCGTGCCATCCAGCAATCCGGCGCGCAATGCTGCTCGATCACGCATACTGCGTAGCGGTGGGCTCAAGTGGCAATTCGGATCAAAGTATCCGATATCCATTTCGGACAGATGTACATGATTCATAGATACATCACATGTCACGGGCAGACCTTGTTGTTTGGCGGAGCGAACCATCTCCACACCCGCAGCACTGGATATACGGCATATGTGTAACTTTACGCCAGTCTCCTGCGCCAGCGCCAGCATCGTCGAGAGCGCGATTGTTTCTGCGCACACAGGTATTGCGGGCAGACCACAACGAGTCGCCACTTCACCATCGTGCGCCACACCGTTCTTGGCGAGGAAACTGTCTTGTGGACGCAGCCACACCGACAACCCGAACGTAGCAGCATACTGCATGGCACGCATCAGAACGCGCGTATCTGTTAGGGGTGCATCCGCCTGACTGAATGCAATGCACCCGGCATCCACAAGTTCGGCCATCTCTGTCAGTTCATGTCCTTTCAGACCCATGGTCAACGCGCCGACAGGATATACGTTCGCCTGATTCAGGATGCGCGCCCTGTGCTTGAGCATCTCCACCAAGCCCGGTTCATCCAGAGGTGGATCGGTATCTGGTGGGCAGGCCAGACTAGTAACCCCACCAGCCACAGCAGCGACCATTTCTGTCTCAAGTGTCGCCATGTATTCGTAGCCGGGTTCTCGCAATCGGGCAGCCAGATCTATCAGGCCTGGTGCTACAATCAATCCATGGGCGTCAATAACCAGTTTAGTGACAAACCCTTGTGGAGCAACACCTATCGCCGCAATCTTGTCTGCCATGATGAACAAATCGCATATCTCATCGATGTTGTTTTTCGGGTCTATCAGACGCCCGCCTCTAATATGGATGTTCATTTGGACACTCCTGCCAACATGCTCATCACCGCCATACGTACCGCAATACCGAAAGTCACCTGAGAAAGTATCACCGAATTTGGTCCATCGGCGACGCTGGAATCTATTTCAATGCCTCGATTCATCGGTCCAGGGTGCATAACAATCACATCCTGTTTGGCACGCGCCAGCTTTTCTTCCGTCAGGCCGTAATACTTGAAGTATTCACCAGCGGAAGGTAGCGCTGCACCCTGCATGCGCTCATTCTGCAGGCGCAGCATCAGAACCACATCCACATCACGCAGTCCTCTTGCCATGTCGTGATAAACCTTGACACCCAGATTCTCGACCAAGGTCGGTAGAAGCGTCTTGGGAGCGATGACTCGGACTTCCGGGACACCAAGCGTAGTCAACGCGCTGATCTGGGAACGTGCGACGCGTGAATGCAACACATCGCCAACAATCGCTACACGTAGATTATGAAATTCCTTCTTGAAGTGACGGATCGTGAACATGTCCAGCAGTGCCTGCGTGGGGTGAGCATGGCGACCGTCACCGGCATTGATGACGTGAATTCCAGGATCGACGTGCTTTGCGATGAAATGAGCTGCACCGCTTTGTCCATGTCGTACTACGAACATATCGGCGTGCATGGCACAAAGATTATCCACGGTATCCATCAGGGTCTCACCCTTGCTGGTAGACGATGCACCGATATTTAGATTTACCACATCTGCCGACAAGCGCTTTGCAGCAATTTCAAAGGTGGTACGGGTACGAGTACTGTTCTCAAAAAATACATTGAACACAGATTTGCCCTGCAGTAGAGGTGCATTATTGATCTCCAGGCCGTCACTGACATCAACAAAGGTCGCTGCGCGGTCGAGTATCTCTCGCACGATAGTCACGGGCAAACCTTCGGTGGTAAGCAGATGTTGTAGTTCGCCGTGTTTATTGAGTTGTGGGTTGTTCATATGATAATTCCCGAAGCGGGTTCATCAAAATACGCTTGTAAGATCTGCTGAGCGGCATATTGGTCAAGAAGGGTTTTCTGTTTCCTGCCATGTACACCCTCTTCTTTCAACTGTGTGCTTGCTGCGAGCGAAGTATACCGTTCATCGACTAGTATCGTGGGCAAATTAAACCGCCCCTTAAGGCGGTTGGCGAACCGCCGGCACAGGGCAGTAAGTTCATGTGGTGTTCCATCTTCGTTGCTCGGCAGCCCCACCACCAGTGCACAAGGTAACCACTCCCTCAACAAGGCGGTAATCATGGCGAATCGTGCTTCGTTACTTTCTTCGTCTATGGTGGTCAACGGATTGGCGCGGCGCAGTATGTTATTGCCTATGGCAATTCCGATGCGTCTGGTGCCAAAATCAAATGCAAGTAGTGTGCCCTGTGGAATATCGAAGACTGTGGGTTTGAAGACCTCTCCCTCAGGCATGCCCCGCATCCTCGGCCAGCGAAGCATAATCGACCCCAAGCAATGCCATAGCAGCCGCAAGCCGTTCTTCGGCAGGCAGATCGAAAAGGATATGTTCTGAAGCAGGCACAGTAAGCCAAATGTTCTCTGTGATCTCGTGTTCCAGTTGCCCCTGATCCCAGCCCGCGTAACCCAGTGTAACGATTATGTTTCGCGGCCCGCGCCCAGCACTCAGCGCTTCAAGGATATCTTTTGACGTGGTCAATGCCAGCTTATCGTTGATACGTAGAGTGGATTCCCAGTTTCCTGGTGTTTCATGCAACACAAAGCCGCGCTCGGTCTGCACAGGGCCACCAAAATGCACCGGTATCTTTACCAGCTTAGGTTGATCAA
The DNA here is from genome assembly GCA_024641025.1 of Gallionella sp. Classification (GTDB taxonomy): domain Bacteria; phylum Pseudomonadota; class Gammaproteobacteria; order Burkholderiales; family Gallionellaceae; genus Gallionella. The sequence continues at coordinate 59,205 of JAHEDW010000001.1, read as the reverse complement.
GTGGTATGTTGATCTGATCGAAAAGTTCGCCCAGTGTGAGACTGATAGGGCGATTTACAACTATGCCAAGCGCCCCGTTCTCGTTGTGTTCGCACACATAGGTCAAGGTTCCAGCAAAGAAACCCTCCTGCATCGCTGGCATCGCTATCAGGAAATGGTGGGTTAAATTGAAATCGGACATGGTGTCATTGTAGCCTTCAGGGGCGGGCGGCACAATTTCTATCAAAGTAATTTATAATTTGGGGTCTCGCTTTGCAGCAAGGTCAGTATCTATCCAGCAAATGTGGATGTTACTAGCATGACACATTTCCGATCTTCACGGTGGTTCGTGCGAATCTGTCCAGGCTCTCTGAACATATTCTGAACGTAAGTTATTGATCTTCATTGGCCGTGCTTGACGAATCAGTTGCAGGAACGGCAGGTTTGCTCTAGCATCTGGGCGGACTCGGCGCCAAAAAATATTCCTTCAAGCAAATAATCACTTTAGAGTGGTACTGGCTTTCAGGTTTCAGCACCTTGGCATGAGAAATTTCGAGTTGTTCTATCAGGGAGCTTGTGCAGTATGTATCCGCTAATTTCATTCCATAAATTTCGGAGGCCACAAATGGTAACTGCAAAAATAATGAAAATGAATCATATCAAGCAAGGAAAATTTTCAGCATTGTTGAAATTGACGATAGCTGGCATATTGTTATTCTCACCTGTTTTGGCACAGGCTGAAATTGAAGGGGTACCTTTGCATGGTTTCCTAGACGTGGGCTATTACACCAACAGCAAGGACGCTAACAATCCCGCATTGCCCGATCTTCCAAGAGGCTTTAATGTCGGATCCCTAGACATATATTTGACACCACAATTCGAAGGTAACGTTAAGGGATTAATTGAACTTATTTTCGAGACTACTCCCGAAGGTTCCCTTGCAACAGATCTTGAAAGGGCGCAAGTCGGTTACACCTTCAGCGACAACGCCACGCTGTGGGCTGGTCGCTATCACACACCTTACGGTTACTGGAATACTGCCTTTCACCATGGAGCCCAGATGCAGACCGCCGTATCAAGGCCCCGCTTCCTCGATTTCGAGGACAAGGGTGGCATTCTACCTGCACACATGGTCGGTCTTTGGGCTACCGGAAAAATGAGAGCGGGTGACGGAAAGCTCATATATGATGTCTACGCAGGTAATGGACCAGCGATTGCAGGAAACGTATTGGACATTCAGACAGCAGGGGACAATAACAACCAGGCCATGATCGGATTCAACCTCGGTTATGAGTTCTCCGGCATGGCGGATGGACTGAGAATGTCACTATATGGTCTGCGTGGCGATGTCGTCGATGATGATGCTCCGCCGAATAAAACTGAACTGAGCATGGCTGGCGCCGCAGTGATCTATCAGGAAAACAACTGGGAAATCCTAGGTGAATATTATCGCTTCAGCGATGCCGATCAAAGCGGGGGAACTGGATCTCACAGCAGTTGGGCCGACTATCTGCAGCTAGGCAGGAATTTTAACGGCGTGACACCTTATTTCCGCGTTGAAAAGACTGTTCTGGACCAGGCTGACAATTACTTTGCCATGCAGGACAACGGTCAGTCCTACTTCCGGCAAGCAGTAGGTCTCAAGTATGACCTTAACCAGACCACATCGTTGAAGTTTGAGCTGAACAATTCGAAGTTTGCTGCCGAAGCAGGTAGAACGCCGTATGACTATCGCAGATTCCTCGCACAGTTCGCAATTCGCTTCTAAGCTATAAGGAGATTGAGCATGATGAAATCAACTTTCTTCAGATATATTTCTGCCGTTCTGCTGGTTTTGTTGTTGCCACAACTAGCGAATGCCGCTGACGTGGTTATCATTACCCATCCAGCAACAACAATCTCTGCTGGCGACGTGAAGGATATCTTTCTCGGAGAAAAGCAATTCTCTGGCGGCACAAAGCTGATTCCCGTCGATAATGCTTCAATGCAGGACAGCTTTTTGACGAAATACTTGGATATGACCAAAAGCAAATACAGTAGCTCATGGACCAAGAAATCATTTCGCGATGGCCTGACCCCCCCAGCAATAAAATCGGGTGATGCAGAAGTAATCGATTACATAAAGCGCACTCCTGGATCTGTCGGTTATGTTTCCTCTGCCCCTTCGGGTGTGAATGTAGTCAAATAATCCTGGCCAAAATTCAAAACACCGCTGCTGAACAGCAGCGGTGTTTTGTTTCGTTATTCGTTACGATTCAACTCGCTCGATATACCTTATATTTGATCTAGTAGTCCTTTATACACGGGTGTTTCTAGCACCACGGGATTCGAGATATTCCATAGTCCGCTTTGCGATATCCTGTAGAGGAAGTACTTCACGCACGCCACCCGCTGCAATCGCTTCCTTTGGCATACCAAACACAACGCAACTTGCTTCATTCTGGGCAATGGTGTGGGCACCTGCTTTTTTCAATTCCAGCAGGCCCTGCACGCCATCCTTGCCCATGCCGGTCAGTATGATTCCCAAGGCGTTTGATCCCGCAGCGTTGGCTGCCGAACGGAAAAGCACATCAACGGAAGGTCGATGTCGATTGACCAACTCTCCTTGATCCAGTTGGGTCATATAATTTGTTCCACTACGCTTTAGCAGCAAATGCGAGTGGCCCGGAGCAATATAGGCGTGCCCAGGAAGGATACGCTCGTTATGCTCTGCTTCTTTGACTGAGATCCTGCACAGCGTATCCAGACGGTCCGCGAACGACTTGGTAAAGTGTTCTGGCATATGTTGAGTCACCAGAACGCCCGGCGCATCTGCTGGTAGTTTGGTCAATATCTCCTTAATCGCTTCAGTACCTCCGGTTGAAGCGCCTATAACGATAAGTTTTTCAGTTGAAACAAACCGTCCAGAAACAGTTGGCAATATCGCATCTGCTGAATATTTCTCATTGGCCGTGACAGCTGTGGCTTTTCCAACCTGCGCTTGGGCGGCAGCGCGAATTTTGTCAGTTATTTGGATGGCATATTCTTCCATGCCCCGAGCAATATCCAGTTTTGGCTTGGAAACAAAATCAACTGCGCCCAATTCAAGGGCACGGAAAGTGATGTCGGAGCCGAGTTCGGTAAGCGTTGAGACCATGAGTACCGGCATTGGCCGCAAGCGCATCAGTCGCTCCAAAAAGTCCAGCCCGTCCATCTTCGGCATTTCCACATCCAGAGTCAGTACGTCCGGATTGAGGGACTTGATCATCTCGCGTGCCACTAGCGGATCAGGTGCAACTCCCACGCACTCCAAATCCCTTTCCCGATTGATGATCTCCTTCATCACGGCACGGATCAGCGCGGAATCGTCAACTACCAACACCTTGATCTTGCGATTTTTCATGATTACTCCGGTTTAACAGTCCGGTTGAATCTGATATGGCCTTACTAGTTGCCTGTGACTGGCGTATTTACATATCTGACCAGTATATATGGCTGTTCCTTTCCTTAGCCAAACAATTCCACATCTCCTTCGAGCTTGGAATATTGCAGCCGCTTGTTGTACTCAGCTTCTCTGCTGATGATCGTATCGTTATGTACATTGCGCAATGCCTTGACCCTTACCAAACCGGTACCGGGAAAGAAATAGACCTTGCGCGGATAGATATCGAGCAGGTCCTGTGCTACTACCGAAATTTGTTCTGTTTTTAGAAACTGCAAAACGAATTCAGCATTTCTCTCGCCGACGTTATTGACGGTAAATCCGCGTAATACCGATGCACCACCGAATACCTTCGCCTCCAAGTTGCTGCGTTTGGCACCCATTTTGAGCAGCTGGTTGATCAATATTTCCATGGCATAGGTACCATAGCGGGCCGACTCACCCAGCGGATTGTTTCTGTCCTGTCCGCTTTCGGGTAACATGAAATGGTTCATTCCTCCTATCCTGCTAGTCCTGTCGCGTATGCATGCACATACACAGGAACCCAGTACAGTGACCAGAACCATATTGCGGGCAGTCGCATAATATTCTCCAGGCAATATCTTGGCCGCCTCGGATTTATGCTCACGATCGTAATAAAGATGTGGCGAAAGTATCTCTTCGAAGCCATGCTCAGCCATACTGAACCGACCCTTCCGACTTAACTGTCCAATCTGTTGTGTTATATATTTTCTTGTCGTTCATGTGAATAAGGTTTAACCAATTCGTATACTGTTTTACCGCGCAGTCTGAACAAGTGTGAGGCATTATAAAAACTTTCCGAATGTCCCGCGAAAACCAGTCCGTCAGGCTGCAATAGCGGAACAAAACGCTGCAGTATCTTGAGTTGCGTCTGCTTGTCGAAATATATCATCACATTACGGCAAAAGATCGCATCAAGGGGGCCGCGTATCGGCAAGCTTTCCGCAAGCAGGTTGGCTGGCCGAAATGTGATCATATCCTGCAATTCCGGTCTTACCTTTACAAATCCTGACTGGGTTCCCGTTCCCCTGAGAAAAAATCGCTTCACCTTGTCTGCTGGAAGCTTTTCGACGTGTTCGATAGGGTATACACCCGATTCCGCTTTCGCGAGTACAGTTGTATTTACGTCGGTGGCTAAAATGGAAACAGGTGGCGAGAAACTTCCAAATGCATCCACCATGGTCATTGCTATGGAGTATGGTTCTTCTCCAGTTGAAGCAGCTGAACACCATAAGCTTATTTGATGGCTTCTTCCCTGTTTGATTACATGTTCCGCCAGCAAAGGGAAGTGATGAGGCTCACGAAAAAATGACGTCAGATTAGTAGTAAGTGAGTTAACGAACGCTTCCCATTCGACCGGGTCATTCTTACCCACGTAATCCAGATAATCCCTGAAATTATCGAAGCCGGTCGCGCGCACTCTTCGTGCCAGACGACTGTAAACCATGTCCTGCTTCGAGGATTTAAGGGAAATGCCTGCATGCTCATAAATCAACTTGGACACCCGCTCAAAATCATCTTGAGTGAATTTGAACTCACGATCACGTCCACTGCTTGAAGGCAGTATAGAACTCATGGCTTCTCGAATTACTGGACTATATTAACTACCTGAAACTCAACATACACAGTCCAAAAACTGGTGCTGCCAAGTAAGCGGTATGTGGACACTCCTAGAATTCTTTCCATTCACCGTCCTTATTATCCTTGGCCTTGATGAGTTTACGCTCTTTCGGGGGCATGGAATCACGCCTTTCAACTTCCACACGAGCTACGGGAGGCCTAACCGATGGCTTGGCGACAGGTGTTTGCGTACCTTCTTTGGATTTCTTCAGTTTGAATGCGCTCACCGCTACGTACAAGGAATTGGCTTGTTCTCGCATCGATTCTGAAGCTGCAGCCGCCTCTTCAACCAACGCGGCGTTCTGCTGGGTCACTTCGTCCATCTGGGTGATTGCCTGGTTTACCTGCTCAATGCCCATGCTTTGCTCGTTCGAGGCAGCGGCAATCTCGGACATGATGTCAGTGACCCGTTTTACCGCGGTGACGATCTCTTCCATCGTCGCACCCGCCTGTTCCACTTGTTTGGCACCAATATCCACTTTCTCTACCGAGTCTCCGATCAGGTCCTTGATCTCTTTGGATGCCGCAGCCGAGCGTTGCGCAAGGTTACGTACTTCTGAGGCCACCACCGCAAATCCACGACCTTGCTCGCCGGCACGCGCCGCTTCCACTGCCGCGTTCAATGCCAGGATGTTTGTCTGGAATGCGATCCCCTCGATGACGCTGATGATGTCGACGATCTTCTTAGAGCTCGTACTGATCGAAGCCATCGTCTGAACCACCTCGCCGACCACTTGGCCGCCCTTGACAGCAACGCCGGAAGCGTTCGCCGCCAATTGGTTGGCCTGCTTGGCGTTCTCAGCATTCTGCCTGACCGTCGAGGCTAGTTCTTCCATGCTTGACGCGGTCTCTTCCAGGCTGGAAGCCTGCTCCTCGGTACGCTGCGAAAGATCGCTGTTGCCCATAGCAACCTCTTGCGAGGATGTTGTTATTCCGTCGGTAGTTGTTCGTACATCACTGACAATACTAATTAATTTTTCTACCATACCCCTGATGGCAAACAGCATGCTTTTGTTGTCGTTTGCTTTTGTGTGTACTTGAACTGTCAAATCACCGTCTGCAACTTTCGAAACGACTTCCGCCACATATGCAGGTTCCCCTCCAAGTTGACGCAGAATGCTCCTGACAATCCAAACTCCCAAAATAGCAGCCGCAAGTGCCGCGGCGATACCACCCCAAATCATCACAAACATTGTTGTGTTGGCTGCACTCACGGCACCTAAAGTGATCTTGTTTGCCTCGGCAACTTGTTGAGTACGAAATTTTTCCAGACTACTGGCAATTGCTTCGCTGTCCTGGTCAAAACCGGCTATCTGGTCAGTGCCTTTCATCAGCAGATTGCCTGCATCAATCCCGTTATTGATATAGGCCTCTGCCATCACTTTTCCACTGTTATAGAATTTGTTGAAGCTTACCTCGATGTCTTCAATCTGTTTTAGGTTGAAAGTGTCATTATTCCTTCTGTACAACTCCTTGAACTTTTCAGTTCCATTCAAAAACCTGTTAGCCGACTCTTCGGCTTCCTTGTATGCAGCACGGTCGTGAGTAGCTGAAACATCTGTCAGGAATTGCTGTACTTCAGAACGACCAAGGTCCATTTCATCTGCCACCATTACGTACGGCAGCGTTATTTCATTGATCTGTTTGACGTCGTTAGTGAGATTAAATAGTGCCGTCCCAACCGCAAACATAGTTGCGGAGAACAGTACTACCACAAACCCGATACTCACTCCAAGACGCACTCCAATACTGATGTTTTTGAACATCGTGGAAACTCCTATTTATATTGATATTTCAATTATTAACCCATACGACATAATATTAGCAGCTAATATCAGTACGCGCCTACCCAGCGGTTTCTGCCGCCTCGATCAATTCCATATCCCTGCTCGTCATCAAGCGTTCAATGTCCACCAGGATGATCATGCGCTCGTCAATCGTCCCCAATCCTAGCAAATACTTTGTATCCAGACTGGCTCCAAATTCCGGCGCAGGCTTAATCTGTTCCGGTTTAAGCGCAATCACATCAGAGACCCCATCTACCACCATGCCTACCACACGGCTCCCGATGTTGAGCACGATCACCACGGTTGTTTGATCATAGCCCACATTGCCCAGCTTGAATTTGATGCGCATGTCAACGATCGGCACGATGATGCCGCGCAAGTTGATCACGCCCTTGATGAATTCGGGTGCATGGGCTATCGTGGTGACCGACTCATAGCCCCTTATTTCCTGGACCTTGAGGATGTCTATCCCGTATTCCTCGCTGCCCAGCGTAAATGTCAACAGCTCACGACTGGCGCTTTCCGCTGTTTGTCCCTGGTCTGCCTGCATGATGTCCTCCTGACTGAGTTTGCTCGATTCCTTTTTTAACCTGACCTGAATCGACTAGAACTCTTTCCACTCGCCGTCTTTGATCTCCTCGGCCCTAGCCAGCTTGCGCTGCTTTCTGATCGATGCAGCTGAGATCTCGGAAACTGGCGCTAACGCAGCCTTTGCAGGCTCGGCTTTTGCATCAACCTTGACCTTGATGCGGTCCAATTTGAAAACACTAACCGCCGTATACAGGCCTTTTGCCTGTTCGCGCATTGATTCGGCTGCTGCCGATGCTTCTTCAACCAACGCAGCGTTCTGTTGGGTCACTTCGTCCATCTGGGTGATTGCCTGGTTCACCTGTTCGATTCCTGCAGTCTGCTCATTCGAAGCGGCGGCGATCTCGGACATGATATCGGTGACACGTTTTACGGCACTGACAATCTCTTCCATCGTCGCACCCGCCTGTTCTACTTGTTTGGCACCAATATCCACTTTCTCTACCGAGTCTCCGATCAGGTCCTTGATCTCCTTGGCCGCCGCAGCCGAGCGTTGTGCCAAGTTACGCACTTCTGAAGCCACTACCGCAAATCCACGACCTTGCTCGCCGGCACGCGCCGCTTCCACTGCCGCGTTCAATGCCAGGATGTTTGTCTGGAATGCGATCCCCTCGATGACGCTGATGATGTCGACGACCTTCTTCGAACTGGCACTGATCGATGACATTGTCTGCACCACCTCGCCGACCACTTGGCCGCCCTTGACAGCAACATCGGAAGCGTTCGCCGCCAATTGGTTGGCCTGCTTGGCGTTCTCAGCATTCTGCCTGACCGTCGAAGTCAATTCTTCCATGCTTGACGCGGTCTCTTCCAGACTGGAAGCCTGCTCCTCGGTACGCTGTGAAAGATCGCTGTTGCCCGCAGCGACCTCCTGTGAGGCAGTTGTGATCGCATCGGTGGTACTGCGTACCCCGCTGACGATACCAATCAGGTTTTCATTCATTTCCTTCAATGCACGCAGCAACTGGCCTGTTTCATCTCTGGATTTGACCTCGATATGTTGTGTCAGGTCGCCTTTGGATACTGAGCTTGCAATTTCTACCGCTCGGTGTAGCGGGCGAATAATCGACCGGGCAATTAGCCATGCAATGAATGTCCCAAGTACCAACCCTGCACCAGCAAGCGAAAGCACCAACCAACGAGCAAAGTTGTATGCCGCATGCGCCGCATCTGTACTTTCTTCGATAACCTTCTCCCGGTCTGTCAATATGTCATTCATCGCGTCATACCACTTGGACAGGCTGGGTTGAACTTCTTTTAGCAAGAACTGAGTTGCCTCCGCTCGCTTGTTTTCACCGGCAAGCTGTGTAACCTTATTGAACAAAGGCCTGGTGGCTGCGCTGGCCTGACTGACTGACACAAGTACAGCTTCGTTTCCGACCATCGCTGCCAAAGATTCTGCTGTCGAGTCATAATATTCCCATGCACTGCCAATTCGCCGGGTTTGAACTTCAATTTCCTCAGGGTTGGTGAGCATCACGACATTGCGAGTTGCGATCGCGATAGCATTGACTGCCTCGCGCATCTCTGTGACATAGCCCATTGCAGCAACATCGTGTTCGACAATGGAGTCGAGATTTTTCTTGATATTGTCAATTCGCGACATTCCTAAAACTGCCATCAACGTCATCAGTACCAGTAACAAGCCAAAGCCCAAGCCAAGACGTACGCCCACTTTCAGATTTACCAAAGCCATGGCACCTTCCCCCCTAATTTAGTTGCCTACTTGAAATCCTGCGTGTTCTAAGTTGTGCCTACCCAGCGGTTTCTGCCGCCTCGATCAATTCCATATCCCTGCTCGTCATCAAGCGTTCAATGTCCACCAGGATGATCATGCGCTCGTCAATCGTCCCCAATCCTAGCAAATACTTTGTATCCAGACTGGCTCCAAATTCCGGCGCAGGCTTAATCTGTTCCGGTTTAAGCGCAATCACATCAGAGACCCCATCTACCACCATGCCTACCACACGGCTCCCGATGTTGAGCACGATCACCACGGTTGTTTGATCATAGCCCACATTGCCCAGCTTGAATTTGATGCGCATGTCAACGATCGGCACGATGATGCCGCGCAAGTTGATCACGCCCTTGATGAATTCGGGTGCATGGGCTATCGTGGTGACCGACTCATAGCCCCTTATTTCCTGGACCTTGAGGATGTCTATCCCGTATTCCTCGCTGCCCAGCGTAAATGTCAACAGCTCACGACTGGCGCTTTCCGCTGTTTGTCCCTGGTCTGCCTGCATGATGTCCTCCTGACTGAGTTTGCTCGATTCCTTTTTCCGTCCAAACCTATGTTTCGACCAAGCAACCCGAACATCCTATTGTTTTGATAATTTTACCAGCGCTGCAACATCGATTATCAATGCCACTCGCCCGTCACCCATGATTGTGGCGCCAGAAATCCCTGCCACCTTGCGATAATTTGTTTCCAGACTTTTGATGACCACTTGATGCTGCCCCACGAGTTCATCTACCTGCAGCGCTACTTTTTTACCTTCCGCTTCCAGCAGCACCAATATGCCTTCCATCGGATCGGTAAACTTTGCATCGACGTTGAAAACCTTGTGCAATGCGAGCAATGGTAAATATTCCCCTCGCACTTGCACTACCTTCCCTTGACCGCTGATATCCTTTATATCACCCGGTCCTGGCTGAAGTGACTCGCTGATAAAACTGAGCGGCAGGATGTAGTTCTGCTCCCCCACTGCTATCGACAATCCATCCAGGATGGCCAAAGTCAGTGGCAACCGGATGGTGATCGAACTGCCTTGGTCTTGCTGGGAAATAATTTCGACACGACCGCCGATGCTCTCGATATTTTTCTTGACCACATCCATTCCCACACCACGCCCGGAAACATCCGTAACAACTGCCGCAGTGGAAAATCCTGGCGCGAAGATAATTTGCCAGACATCAGCATCACTCATGCTATCGCTGACCGGGATACCCTTCTCCCTCGCTTTCGCGATAATCCGCTCGCGATTTAGGCCGGCACCATCATCAGACACCTCAATTACGATATTTCCTCCTTGGTGCGCAGCTCTCAGTGTGATCGTGCCAAGCGGATTCTTACCCTTGGCGACCCGTACTTCCGGAGTTTCGATACCGTGATCAAGACTGTTGCGAACAAGGTGTGTAAGTGGATCGCTGACCTTTTCGATCAGGCCCTTATCCAGCTCGGTTCCCTCACCGACAATCTTTAATTGCACTTTCTTGTTAAGCTTGCCGGCACTGTCTCGTACGACACGCTGGAATCGACTAAAAACCAAGCTGATTGGCATCATGCGTACTGACATGACCGATTCCTGTAGATCGCGCGTATTGCGTTCCAGTTGAACCAATCCATTGATTAGGCTTTCGTTCAATGCTGCATCCATTTTGGATACGGTCTCTGCCAGCATCGCTTGGGTAATCACCAATTCACCGACTAGATTGACCATCTTATCGACTTTCCCTACGCTTACTCGGATGGAACTGTCGCCAAGGGAAGCGGCTGTAACCCTGTCACTGGCACGGCGGCCTGGGCTTTCCTCTTGCCGGAGAGCAGGGAAAGGCCGGGATGACTGTGATTTTTCCCCCACTTCAGTGAAAAACCCATAGCCCTGCGAATTCTCGACGGAAGACTTGATTTCCTGCGGTTCCATAAAAAAGCCGTAACCCTGTGTATCCTCGAGCTTTGCTTTGATATTTTCCTGATCTTCAAAAAAACCGTATCCTTGAGCATTTTCAGCAGCGTTCTTGAGCGTTTCAGGATCTTCAAACAATCCATATCCTTGTTCTTCTTCGAGACGAGCCCTGATTTTTTCTGGTTCTTCGAAGAATCCGTACGCTTGGTCTTCTGGACTTGCCAAAGGCAATCGGGCATCCAATGCCACAATAGACAGTTGTTTGGGTTTTAAGAAGTACGAGAATATTTCACGTAATTCTTCTTCAGATGCATTTGCATTCAGAGTCAGCTTTACTGCCTTTGAAGTAATTTCCTTGTTACTGATATTTCCAATATTGGCAAGATTTTCTAGCAGATTATTCAGGTGTTTTTTGCTTGGGAAAACAGCAGGAGTCTTGGGAAATTTGATCTGGTAGGTATACCTGGCAGGCGATCCATTTATAGTTGCTGCAACATGTAGGGTTGGTGTCCCGACTCCATGCTCTTGAGCGACAGAGGGACGAGCGAAATCCTTCGAATCCTTTACAGGTATGCGCGACGATCCTTGGGCGAGGCGTTCGAGCTTATCGCACAATGCAATCGATGCACTTGGATCAGCAATGTGCCCGCTCTGGTGCGCCCCCAATATCTCTTTCAATACGTCAACAGAAGTCAAAAAAGTGTCCACCATTTCTGAAGTGATGGATATTTCTTTCTTGCGAATGCGATCTAACAGTGTCTCAAGAATATGCGTCACTTCGGTCATGTCATTAAAACCGAAAGTACCACTGCCGCCTTTTATGGAATGTGCGGCACGGAATATGGCATTCAATTGATCCCCATCAGGAGAGTCCAGATCCAGAGCCAGTAACAGACTTTCCATGCTCGCGAGCTGCTCTACAGTCTCTTCAAAGAATGCCTGATAAAATTGGCTCATGTCGATTGACATCGGCTTTTCCTAGAGATTTATGGAGTTACGAGTTCAGGAGGGCAAACATGCCCGAATCTGAAGGTGGAAGCTGTCACTATCCAATAACCTTCTTTACGACCTCGAGCAACTTATGAGGGTCAAAGGGCTTAACCAGCCATCCTGTTGCGCCTGCTGCTTTGCCCTGTGCCTTCATGTCATCGCTTGATTCGGTGGTCAACATCAATATAGGTGTTGAAGCAAATTTTGATTGGCCACGCAGCGTTTTTATCAAGGTCAGGCCGTCGATCTTGGGCATATTCTGGTCTGTAAGAATCAGACTGATGGTATCGTTACTTGAATTAGCCTTGTCGAGCCCCTCCTGACCATCAGCTGCCTCGATGACAGAATAGCCAGCGGATTTAAGAGTGAAAGCGACCATCTGCCGAATGGAGGTGGAGTCATCAACAGCTAAAATAATTTTGGCCATATTTTTCGCGCTCGATTAAGTGATTATCGGGTAATTGTAGCTTGTAATGTCAGATTGCATTAATTACCCGTCAAAAGCAATTGACCCCGGTTGAACCAGGTTTACTATAAACGATGACTTGGTTGTAGCTTGTTACTTTCTAAGTACATGACCAGGCATTTCGTTAAAACAACTCAATATCTCCGGTACCAAAGTCTTTCTGCTTGACTGGATTGGCCTTTTGTTTGTCCAAAGATGCCACGTGCTTATCCAGCAGGCGGTTGTATGCAGCGATGCGCTCCAGATAATCACCATTGTTCCCCCCTCCTTTGCCCATTTCCTTGGCAACCTCCTGAAGGGCTGTCATGCGCAATCTTGCGTGTTCAATCAGTTGAGTGCTCATATCCTGAAATTGCAAAGTAGAAATCACTACCAAGACGTTCTGCTCTATTTTCGAGCTGATCATATTCAGCTCGACAGCATTCTGCGTGACGCTTTCATTGAACTTGGTAAGCTCTTTGATCATGGATTGTACATTTTGCCTTGAGTCTGTCACGACAGAAATGTCACCTGATGCAAGACCGCTGAGGGATCGCTCAGTGGAAGCCAACGTAGCTCCAACGTTATTCCCCAGTTCGTGCAACTGCCTGCTGAAATTGTTTGTGTTCTCAGAAAGGTTGCGAACTTCATCAGATATTGCTATGAAATTACTGACCAGCTTGACGATGGCATCACTAAGGATCGCCTGAGTATTACCGAGTTCGGTATGTGCTGAACTCAACTGGCCTGAGATTTCGTTGCCAAGTTGCGCATGGAATGCACTGCTTTCTTCAAGAATGCGCCCCGGCGTCTGCTGATTTTCATGCGTAGAGGTCTGCTTGAACAAATATCCCAAGCAGACCAAGAGGCATAGAAACAGGACTACATCGGCAAGCAGATATGTCGAAGTATAATAAAACAACAGCGCATCTCCGCACAGCATAACACTGCTAATTACTACGCCAATCATGGCAAGTCGAGTGTAATTATTCATAATCCTTAACTATAGTTGCCCCATCAATATAACTGTATAAGTTTATGGTTCTCTTATGCAATTGGACTTTTAATTTTCACGGGCAAATACTACCGAGATAATGGCAGAACCACAATGCCATCGTAACGTGCCAGGCTGACAAAGTTCAATTTCATGCGGCTGTTATCAGATCACGCTTCGTAACCTGCAACGCAGTATGAACATGCTTTAGCAAATCAGCCTCGGTATAAGGCTTGGTGATATAGATGCTCACACCTGCCTGCATTGCCTGATCGCGATGCTTATCCATTGAACGGGATGTAATCATTATGACGGGCAGATCACGTGTTTTTTCCTTCATCCGCAAATGTTGGGTAAGCTCAAGCCCGTTCATATTCGGCATTTCCATATCGGTACAGACCAAGTGAGGCTGGAAGGAATCGAGTACGCGTATCGCCTCCATCCCATCACCAGCACCCTTGACTTCGTAGGCTGCATCCTGAAGGAGCTGCATCAATCCCTTGCGAACGGATAGTGAATCATCTACAACGAGTATTCTTCGTGCATGAAGCCGTGCAGTGGCAGCAAGGTCAGCAGCGGCTGCAGTTACGGCAACAGGTGATACGAGTAGCTCAGGCACGTTTAGCAAAGGCACCAGAGTACCATCACCCATCAAGGTGACACCTGCCACCCCATTTACACGAGTAAGGTATTTCCCCATCGTCTTGACCATCACGCTGCGGCTTTCGACAACCCGATCCACCAACACAGCTACCACCCCTTCGGCAGTCCGAATCAAAAGTTTCGGCATCGCTGTGAAGCGTGCGGAACTTGGGGAGGATGATGGATAGCCTGTCAGTGGCGCCAAATCCCGCAACGGAAAAATTTCATCACGAATCGTGAACTCCCAATTGCTAACCCCAGGCTCCTTGACTTTACTCGCTGTGAGTACCTGTCTGACCTGGCCAATGTCACCCGGGAAAACCTCCCTGATATAGTGAATTGGTACGGCAAACAATTGTTTTCCAGCTTCCACCAGCAAGGTATGCTGGGTTACTAGCGAAGCCTGGAATCTGAGAATGACTTCGCAGCCGTGTCCGGGTTCAGAACTGAGCTCTACGGTACCCTTGATATTGGCCAGACGTGTGGCGACTACATCCATGCCTACGCCGCGCCCCGAGATCTCACTGACTTCATCGCGGGTCGAAAAGCCCGGCAACAAGATCAGACGCGCCAATTCCGAATTCGTCAACTCGACATCTTCTTCGATCAGTTTTCGATCGACCGCTTTGGTGCGGATAGCATCATAATCGAGACCCTTCCCGTCATCGCGAATGGTAACGATGATTCCTGAACCTTGTCGCGAGAAATTCAGGTCGATACAACCCTCGACCGGCTTACCAGCTGCAGCACGAACTTCAGGGAGCTCAATGCCATGATCCACCGCATTGCGGAGTAGATGGAGCAACGGATCAGCAAGTTTGTTAAGTACATCTCCGTCCACTTGGATGTCACCACCGCTGATGACCAGTGAGGCTTGTTTACCAGTTTGCACGCAGGTCTGGCGTACGTTCCGCGTCAACCTGGCAGATAGCGAACTTACAGGAGAAAGTCGGGTTGAAACGACCTGGTGCTGGAGTTCTTTATTTATATGTGACTGCTGTGTAACCTCCATGCGCAGATTTGTCACGCTGCCATCAAGGTTGTCCGTTATCTCCCGCGCATCAGCAGCCGCCTCCACCAACGCCCTCGTAGCCCCATGCAATTCGTTATAGCGATCCATTTCAAGAGGATCAAAAGATTCGTTTTCCGCGGTATTCTCCGGGGTAAGCGACATACCTCTAAGCATAACAAGCTTTTCAATATCTACGACGCGCTGTTGTACTATTTGGTTCTGGACAAGCAATGCCTTAGCACGACCGGTCACGTTCGAAACCATTGATTCGAGCCGAGCAATCTTGGTTGTCATCTCACCTATCAGGCGGTACATCTCATCAACGGTATTGACTGAAACACGCAAAGTGGCCTGCGCCTCATTTGTCGGAGTAGCAGCCACAGGTACATCGGGTCGGATTTCATCAGACTCGGAAGGGGCCGATTCCGCAACGGCATCGTGAGTCATGCTTTCAATTTCGCCAGACTTGACCTTATTGACCCAGGCCACAATTTCGCTCAGCACTTCGAATGCATTCTCTGGAGCACTCTCGTCTCCCCGAAGGAATCCAATCATCTGGGAAAGACAATCGCTTGCCGCAACTAAAGCTTGTCCAAGCGCTCGGGGAGGCATTGCCGGATTCTGCTCGAAATACTCGAGAATATCTTCAGTGTGGTGCCCGAGTGCTGCTATACCGCGAATACCTACGATGTTGGCCGAACCCTTGAATGAATGAGCAATGCGTTTAGCGCTGCGCATATCATTAACATCTGCCTGACCCGCTGCAATTCTTGAGGTAAGTGAAGCAAAAGCCTCCAAGTTGTTTGGAGCTTCGTCGATGAACGCATTATAGACATCAGGGTCGACGGTATCGGACACAGCCAGAGAAACGTCTGCGGCAGTCACACTCACCGCCTCTTCAGCTTTTGCGAGCTGAGCCATCAATTCTTCTGGTACAACCGGCTGGCTGGTAAGGGCCTCTATTATTTTGAGACTTGCATTTTCATCTATCGGTTGATTAAAACTAGAGCTGGACAAATACTCGGCAAGCGCTGCAGAGACTTCGAATTCAGCTGGCCTATGCAGGTACTCATCGACAAGTACTGGCCAGACCGCTAGATGTTTGCATGATTGGACACGCGCTTCGCCTTCCAGAAATACGATTCCGGGAAGAATCGTGTTGAGCGCGTTGCACCATGCACTCAGACCGGGCATACCTATCAGTTCTGCAGTTTGACCGATGCGCTCAATCTGTGTGGCATATTCTTCCAAGGCAATTATCAATGCCGGATCGTCGCTTGTGGCCGTAGACAATATGCTTATCCATCGTTCCATGTCAGGAGCAGTTTGCGACAGCTCCCTGCGCATTTCGGAAAGAAACGGAGTAAGCGCTGAGATTGTCATGGCAATTCGATTTGTCTTGCCATGAATCGGATGGCTGTTCCGCGCGACATCAGCATCCTGTTCGTTAAACTACCACCGGCGGCAGTTTGAATACCGATACCGATTCCATCAGTTTCTTTGAAGCTGACACAAGACTGGCTGCACTCTGATTTTGTGCCTCCAGCTGCTCTGCCGTTTTTGCAGTAAACTGAGTGATTTCGTCAGCAGCAGATCGCAAAGATTCTGCAATCCTGGTTTGTTCCGCTGAGCTGCTCGCTATGGTAGCAACCAATCTAACCAAGCGCGCTGTAGCTTCATGCGTCTCTTTCATTCTTTCTCCAGCGTTATGCGCGAGCTCAGACTCCTTGACAACCTGATCGATGGTCTTGTTCACGGTTGAAATAGTGTCGTTTGTCTCGACCTGAATATTCTGCACCAGATTGGCGATCTGCCCGGTTGCTTGTCGTGAATTCTCAGCCAACCGCTGAACTTCTTCGGCGACAACTGCAAAACCACGTCCCGCTTCACCTGCCATCGCAGCTTGCATCGCGGCATTCAACGAAAGAACATGAGTACGCTCAGAGATAGTGTTGATCAGATTCACAATCTGGGAAATCTCCTGGGAACGTTCACCCAGTCGTTTGATGCGTTTTTCCATTTCCGAAATTGTTTCACGGATCAAGCTCATGCCACTCAATGTCGCTTGCACAGTCTGCATCGCACTTTCGGTGGACTCGGTCGCTTCGGCAGCCGCCCTGCTCGAATCTCGGGCGAATATCGCCACCTCACCTATCGAAGCCATGGCGGTTTCCAGGTTGGAGATCAACCTGACCACAATCACGTCTTCCTCTTTAGCCATGTCATTTACCACATCAGATTGTTGCTTCATACGCTCGGAAGCATGTTCGACCACACCAGCTATTCTGGTCACATGATGCAAAACTGTCGCCGTGACATCGGTCAATTGATTGATAGCATCGCCCAAAGTACCGATGATGTCCTCAGTTACCGGCGCCCTGATTGTCAGGTCTTTCTCTGCCAATGCCCCCATCGCGGTAAACAATCCGATTACGGAATTGTTGAGACGCTCATTCTCGCTTGCGGCTTCGCTGAGCGTAGCTATTCGGTCATCGAGAAGTTTGTCAAAAGCTCGGCTAATGGAATTAAACTCGTCTTTGGTTCGAAGATTAACGCGAACCTCATAGGCGCCATCATTGACCTTGGCAATCGCCCTTAACATTTGATTCAGTGGGTTTGTGATCCCCTTGTATACAAAATTTGCAAACAGTAAAACAATGATGAATGCCGTCACGAGCGCAGCGATACCGAGATCACGTACACGTAGTGAAGCAGTTTCTGCAGCCCGCCTTGAGCCAGCCAAATCGTCAGCAAGCAGATCTCCCAACGTGCTTCTGTCTGACCTGAGTGTATTGAATAACTCATTGAATGCACCGAATTGGGATTCAGCTGCAGCAGAGTTGGTCATAGCCAAACTGACGATATTTTGCGCCGACTGTGTGTATGCTTCCTCGTCAGCCCTCACGACAGCTGCAGCTTGGCGTATCTTAATGGCAGTCGAGTCTGAACTCATGTTACTCGCAGCTCTGTCTGTCAGCACTTTGAGGTGCTCATTCAATTGTTTTTGGACCCCCTCAACGTTCGTTGAATCACCACTGTTGGCGAGTCGAAGAATCTGTAGAACGTCGGTATGCACTGCTTGTTCTGCCAATTCCATACGGTGCTGGTAGTTCAAAGTTTCAATCTCGCCTGCTGTAACTTCGACGGCTCCACTGAATACACGATAGCCAAAGAATCCAGCAGCGCCCACCAACACAATGGAAAACAACGAAACAATGGCGAATGCCAACAATTTGGAGCGAATGGTTGCAAACATAACTTTCTCCCGGATCCCGATCAAACTTGCTCAGCGAAGTCTACAACCATTTCCGGATTCGGAATTTTGTCATTGCAGTCACCAGCGAATTGCACTTGTTCAGTGGTGGAGATTAAATCACCAAGTTCTCCATCTAAAAATCTCTCATATTTAGCAGTGCACTCAGCCTGCAAAAGTTGTTCTGTATCGTGGCAATCGACCATATATATCTCCTTGCTTGCATAATGTATAGAAAACTGCCGAAGTTATCGACGAAACCTTTATTGCCGCCACATGGCGATCCTTGCCTGTCGAATTCATTTTGGTGACCCAACAGTCATATGATTCATATTGAAAATAACGCAAATAATCTTTGATATCATCAAACATCTGTCGTGTCGACCTGAAGTACCGCAGTAAACAGATTTTCGAAATCAACATCGACCCAGATATCCTTGTCTTCCTTGTAGGCTGCCCTCGCGTAACGTGCAATTGGATGTTCAATTTCCGTCAGGTTGACCTCATCTACATGATCAAACTTCTTTCGCTCTGGCAGGCTGTCTATAATGATACCTACTGCAGCGTCACCACGGCCACAAGTCAGCAACCAGGCTGTAGCCTTTCGTTGTTGCGGCATTTCGAATAGTACTGATAAATCCATTACAGGCATTACCCGCCCATGACTATTGACCAGACCGATGATACCTGTTGGCGCTCCCGGCAGACGAAATATCGACGGAATTCCTGAAACCTCACTGGTCGCATCCAGACTCACCAGCAATTTCAGTTCGCCGATACGAAATCCACGGCGATGTATTTGCCGAGCCGCATCCTCTTCAATCAACAACATGGCTGCGATATCTGCATCCACTTGCGCCTTTAGGGCGTCAATATCGACATTTTGGTCATTATCTTGATACGGCATTTTTCAACTTTGAAATATTGTCATTTCTGTTTCAGGGTCTGTCGCCATGAAAGTGCATAGTCGACCATATGATGTCAGAATCTGTTGATAATCTTCATTATTGCCTCTCGGTTAACTGGCTTGGGCACAAATCCGCTTCCACCCTGCATTTTGGCCCAAGCTTGATCCGCCTTCTGGCTTTTACTGGAAACAAAGACAACCGGGATATCCTTGGTGAGAGCGTCTTTTTGCAATTCTCTCATCACCTTGAATCCATCCATATCTGGCATCAGAATATCAAGGAATATCAGATCTGGCTCTTCAGCTTTTGCATACTGTATGGCATCTTTGCCATTAGTGGCGAAAACTACATTGATATTCTCGTCGTTCAGAATTTTTCGAAGTGCGCTGAGTTCTGCGGCAGAATCATCTACGCATAAAACCTTGCGAACTGTCATGGTTGACCTTGGTTAGTTTCGGGTTGGCAGAAACTTGACTATGGTTTCAAGCAGCTTTTCTTCATCTACAGGCTTGGTGAGGTATGCATCGCAACCGGACATGCTTCCACGTATCTTATCGAAAGGAGAATCTTTGCTAGTTAGCATGACCACAGCGGTTTTCTGCGCAGTCCTGTTTGCTTTGATCAGCTTGCATACCTGATATCCGTCAATACCTGGCATGATGACGTCAAGGAATATACAGGTGTAATGTTTTTGCCCTGTAAATCCAATGGCCTGTTCACCGTTTTCTGCGAAATCGACGTTGAAATTGAAAGCGGCCAGCTTGTTTTTCATGAATTCACGTACTGTGAGGTTGTCATCCACTACCAAAACCCAATCGGCTTGGGACATTTTGGCTTGCTGCTCACCTACTGCCGGTGCCGGCTTTGCAAATGGTGTCGCTGGGGATGCGCTGGCAGGTCGCACATTGGTTAGCGTATTTAACTGGGTTGGTGTTGGTGTTGGTGTTGGTGTTGGTGTTGGTGTTGGTGTTGGGGTTGGGGTTGCAACTGCAACTTTGGCAGCTTCAACTAGCGTATTTGGAACCTGTGCAGAAGGTGCAGCAATCGCTACGTCAAAAGCCTGAAAAAGCTTCATCCAGCGAATCGGTCGGGGGAGGACAGGCCAATCGGTTCCACAATTCGTGTCACCAATCAAGATCGTCGGGATTTGTTTTGATGAATTGCGATCGCTTAGTTGCTTGATAGCAGCAGCGTCATTGGCATCGACCAGAAGAATGTCGGGAGGGCCTTCTGCCTGATCATGACGCAGGAATTTTGGAACTCGTCTTGATGACAGACCAAATACGCTGGCCAGTACAGCTTGCTCATTATCGGTAAAGCCTAGGACCTCAACCGAATAGGTGTCTTTTTGATTGGCCATCTTGGGTTCTCGGGTGTTGGGCTAAAACGCATACATCTTCCGATGCGAAAATTCTATCTATCTGATTAAGTATAACGCGGAATTTCAAGCTAAGTGTCCAATTTATGTACTGCCACAAAGTCAGCAATATTCTGCAGCAATTCGTCCTCCTGATACGGTTTGCCAAGGTAGGTATTTACACCCAGTTGTATCGCATAATCACGGTGCTTGTCGGCAGTACGTGAAGTGATCATGATGATCGGCAGGTCTTGAGTCTTGGGATCACGCCGCAATTCTCTGGCAAGCGCGAATCCATCCATGCGTGGCATTTCAATATCGAGCAGCATCACGTCTGGGGAAAATTCTTCCAGTTTCTCCAAGGCATCCACACCATCAGTGGCTGTTACCACTTGATAACCAGCGCGGGTCAGCATTCGCGACGTGATCTTGCGCACGGTGAGAGAATCATCAACCACCATGATCAGCGGCAAGTTAACAAGGGCCTTGATTCCCTCTGGTGCCTCTGCCTTGATGGCCTTGCTCACTTTGCTGATTCCAGCACGTTGTGCAAGCTGTGGTGGATTCAAAATCAGTACTACTACACCATTGCCTAGCACAGTCGCTCCTGCAATTCCCGAAAGTCTAGCCAACTGTGGTCCAATATTCTTTACGACCGCTTCCTGATTGCCTAACAGTTCATCCACATGTAGAGCAATTCGATATTCTCCACTGCGCAGCAGCAATACAGAATTACGCGCATGATTTTCCTGGATGACATCAGCGTCGCTCAGCAGTTGTGAGAGATAGTGAAGGGGATATACCCTACCCTGCCAATCGATTTTCCGCTCGTTATGCAGGATATTCATGTCTGCAGACTTCAATTGTCTGACTTGCTCAACCATGGCAGATGGTATTGCGTATGTCAATTCACCAGAACGCACCAGCAGTATCTGGGTAACCGCAAGAGTTAACGGCAAACGTATGATGAAATGCGTACCTTGTCCGCTCTTTGATTTGACATCGATGGTTCCACCCAATGCGGAGATTTCACTCCGCACCACATCCATGCCGACACCACGTCCGGCACTTTCTGTAATTTCACTTGCTGTTGAAAGGCCTGGCATGAATATTAGCTGGGCCAATTGATCTTCACTGACATCATCATCTTCCTGAAAAGCACCATTGGCAATTGCTTTTTCACGAAGTTTTGCAAAATTCAAACCGGCGCCGTCATCGCTAAATTCAAACACAACCTCATTGCTCTCCTGACGCACGCTCAGGCGAATGTCTCCAATCGGGTGTTTGCCGCTTTGAGCACGCAGCAAATCACTTTCGAGGCCATGAACAATGGAATTACGCAGCAAATGTTCGAATGGCGCAACCATTTTTTCAAGCACACTTCGGTCCAACTCGACGCTTGTGCCCTGCAATTCCAAATTAGCCCGCTTATTGAGTTCCTTGCCAGTTTGTCGAACGATTCTATACAGTCGGTCAGCGATACTATTGAATGACACCATACGGACATTCATTAAATTCTGCTGCAGATCTCGGCTCAGGCGCCCCTGCACCTGCAAAACGGCAGTCGTTTCGTCGAGATTTTTCAGCAAAGTATGTTGTATTGTCTGCACATCGTGCACGCTTTCATTCATGAAGCGCGTCAATTCCTGCAAACGCGTAAAACGATCGAATTCGAGCGGATCGAACGCAGCAGCACTGTCCTTCGCATGTGAAACACGCGCTTGCATCTGACTTTCTGCCTGGATCTCTACTTCCCGCAACTGGTGTCGCAAGCGCATCACGCTGGCGGTCAATTCCAGCAAACTATCTTTGAAAATGCGAAGTTCTGTTTCCATGCGAGAACGGGCGACACTTATTTCTCCTGCATCATTCACGAGCTTGTCTACCACTTCAGAGCGCACACGAAGAACATTTCCAAGCGCAGCTCGATCCTTGACATGATCTGTTGCTCGACGATCACCGATGCGCATACTGCCTTGCTTGTCTGTTGCTCTGCGGCCAGTTTCTGATTGTCTTATCTCAACCGTTTTGGATTCATCAACTTTGGCGGGCATTACGACAGGTTTTCCACCTCGCAGCTCCTCCACAAGGGCGAGGATAAGATCGAAGCTTCCTTCCAGCGAATCCCAATATCCGGCTACTTCCCGAGCCTGTGTGGGAGCGGACACCATGTCTTCCATTTCATGTGCAGTTTCGCCAATGCGCATGGCACCTACCATCCGGGAACTCCCCTTCATGGTGTGCAACAGGCGCTTTAAGGACTGCAATAGCTGCTCATCTTTTGGATTCTCACGCCATGTTCGCAGAGAGTCACTGATCTTTGGGCACAGATCCTCAGCTTCCTCGAGGAAGACCGGGAGCAACTGTTCGTCGACATCGTCTTGAACTTGTGAGTCTGCAGTCTCAGCTTCCAACGCTGCCGGCTTGTCGGATGTTGGCGCGTCTGTTCGAAAGGCCGGCCTTGATATGTCTGATATTTCTGCAGCAACTGCTGGGATTTCGTTTGCTGTGATCGCCTCATCACTTACCTGAAACTCGGCTATATCTGTAATTGCGGCAGCCTGATCCTGGTTCCCAACCACGGCACCCTCAGATCCAGCACCAGGGATGATCGGAACACCTGCATCCGCTAGCCCGATTTTTTCTATATCTGCGTGTAGCTGACTGACTAGATCATTGTGACGCTGTGGCATTTGCTGGTCACAAATGCTTAACACCATTTCTCCAAGTACAGTTATGGCCTGTTCCAGCAATTGTTTTTGGCTTTCACCAAGGACGAATGGTTGGTCCATGCGTGCCCTCAACCAGTTTTCCAGCTCATAGGCCAGATCCACAACCATATCAAAACCCATAGTGCGGTTAAGACCAACCAGCGTGTGTGCAGCTCTCATGAAATCGTATTGCACTAGCGGATGCTCACCTGCGATTAAGCCATCGAACTGATCTTGCAGGATTGCCACATTTTGTACTGCCTCTGTACTGGCAATATTGAACAACGCTCTTGAGAGGACAATTTCGCCTACCTTCACCTCCTCTTCCGAGGATTCTGATAATGAATCTTGTCCTGATTCTGGCGAGGCTGCAGGATTAATAGCAAGTTCAGTCTCAGTCTCGAAGTCGAGCTTGAATTCAAAATCCGCCGCAGGCTTTGACAAGGGCTCCAATTCAGCCGAGGACACAGGTGACAATGTTTGCTCGGATCCTGGTTCGGGGAAAGATTCTTTGTTTGACTCCAGATCAACTTGCGGCAGTTGTTCTGCTGGAAGTCGAATCATAGAGTCAGCTTCAGCGTTAATTTCCAATGAAGCTTGTGCCGATTCTGATCCCGGTAAAGGCACATGTTCAAAATCCAGCTCCGAAAATGCCATGGACTCTAATTCGACACCAGCTTCAACTGTCGAAGGAGGTGATTCAGATTCTGGTGCCGCTGAGGCGATTTGCTCGAAATCGAGCTCCGGCATCAGGGCTGGTTCAGGTTCGGCATCAGCCTTGACTTCGGCAGTTTTTTGATCGGGTTCGGATTCTTTTGATGGCTCTGTCACACGCTCGAAATCGAATTCGGGCAGCATTACAGATTCAGAATCTACTTCAACCTTGAGAGCTGCAGGAACTTGATCAGGCTTAGTCTCGGCTAATAGCTCGAAATCCAACTCTGGCAAACCTGAAGGTTCAGATTCGAGCTCACTCTTAAGGGAAGCCGGTGCTTGATCAAGCATTGCTCCTGACGCAGTTACAGATTCAAATTCAAGTCCTTGAAGTTCTACGGGTTCATTATCTGGAACAGATATCGGCTGTAAATTGGATTCAGTTTCCGACGTGTCAGGCGGGATTGCTGCAGGCGCTTCAGAGAATTGCCCGTTCTCTATCTGTTGCGCTGTGGCAACCAGATCTCCCGCCTCGATATGTAACTCCCCCTGTTTACTGAGTACTTCTACCCAACTGGCAAATGATTTTACTGCAGCGTCAATGAAACGAACTAATCCTGTAGTGGCAGGCTTATTTTCCTGCAACCATTTGTTCATCGCACGTTCAACACTCCAAGCAACCTCTCCCAACTCGGTCAAGCCAACCATTCTTCCACTACCCTTAAGTGTGTGAAAGCCACGTCTTATGGTCACCAATGGATCGAAGCTGCCGGGATGCAACTGACATATTTCAAGGTTCTCGCGCATGATACCCAGAACGTCCTTGGCTTCTTCCAGGAATATGTCGATCAATTCCTGGTCCTCCTCCGATGGACGCTGTGCCGGTGCTGCTGTCTGTGCTGGTGTTGGAGCAGGACTAACCGCCGGTGCTGCTGTCTGTGCTGGCGTTGGAGCAGGACTAACCGCCGGTGCTGCTGTCTGTGCAGGCGTTGGAGCAGCGCTAGCTGCTGGTACCACCGCCTTGGGTGGTTCGGATGGAGCAACTACCGTAGCTTCAGGTACTTGATGAAGCTTGGCTATCTCTGCCCCTGCCCGTTGTAACGGGGAAACATCTCCTGCTTGTCCATGAGTCAGGTGTTGTATGTAATTTTCGATTGCACTCATGGCATCTGCCAAAGCATATCTTTCCGCAGGTTTTGGCGTATCACTGCTCTGAGCAAATCGATGTACTTCACGCTGAATTGATATCAGCAACTGTTCTGCTATATCTAGTGAGGAAATGCGTAAACCACCTCGAATTTGGCTCAACAATTTCAGTAAACCTGGCAATTCTTCTCGCGGAATCGCGCCACTAAAATACGCATTCAAGCCCTGTTCGACATGCTGAAGGTTCACCAACATTTCATTGGCCAGGGGAATCATGACTTCACCCTGCTCCATCTGGTAATGAAGATTGACCAACTCGCCTAACTGCTCAGTGTCCTCAGGCTGCTGCTTGATCGCTGCCTGCATCCGCTCCGACAGGATGCGAGCTTGTTCCTGAAATCCCTTGTCCAGTCGATTGTAATTTTCTATGCCACCATTCAGTAACAGCAAAGTCATCGCCATATCGATCGCAATGAGACGTGCGTGTTCTGGTGAACTTGCATACTCTGACAACATATGAATCTGTTTGGCCAAATACTGCAAGGTATTTCGCTCCAGCTTTTCACTGTGCATCACAAGCTGTTCAGCATGCCTCATGAATTGTTCGCATGCTGTCTCATCACCCTGTACTGCTCGTTCCCAGCTTTCCTGCGAAACGCGTAATTCATCGCGCATGTTGCCAAGCAGCTGTTCCAGGACGCCGGGAGGCAATGTAGGAACATCGGGAAGGTAGTCATCCAGCGTATATACGCGCTTTATCTCTTCCACTAATTGACTTACTGCGTGGCTTCGCGCAATAAGATAGAGCATCTCGTTCAAGACAGCACGTACATCGGCACTTCCACCTTCGGAAACGGTGCGAATCTGCTGGTCGATTCGGCCTAGCAATTTGCGCGCACTTAATTCCGGAGGCAATCCATCCAACTTTATACAGTCAAGCAGACCGCTGGATATCCACCAAAAAGCGCGCCCCTCATCCTGTGGCACGCAACGCATGACGCCATCCAGTGCCTGCTGCATATTCTGTGTCGCACTTGAAACATCTTCCTGCCTTAACCACAGCAGGAGTGACTGTTGATACTGGCTGCGCAATGCCTTGAGATTCACACGAATATCGCCTTGGGCAGTGGGGCCCAACACTTTTTGAGGCAACTGAACCTCAAGATTTGGGTAAAACAAATCCATTTCGAAGGATGTTTCCATGCCCCGCAGCTGCTGTAACTCCTGATATTGCGGGAAGAGACGCAATGAAGCATTACTCGCACCATTGGCCAATGCATGCAGATAATCCTGTATGGCCGTGACTGCACGTGGCAATACTTCACGTTGCATTTCGGAGATTCGCTGCGTATTGGAGGCCAACTCGCTCAATGCTAGCTCAAACTCATTGCAATAGACCGCCACTCCTTGAAGACCGACCATTTTCAAGACGCCCAGCAAGCGACGCGATTCTACTCTAGCAACCTCCAGTGCAGCCTCGTTGCTAGCAGGCGCGCTGAAAAATCGTTCCAGTTGCATAGCTATTTCGGCCAGCGTACTTTCGAGTCCTGGCTTTACAGCAGCTAGTGCATTTTGATCAAATGAAGCATTGTTGGTCATGTAATTACTTTTTAGATTTACAATTTAAAACCAGCAACAGAACCTCGCAGATCTGCTGTCAGGTTGGTCAACTGTCCAATGGAGTTGGCGGTCAAGCGTGTCCCCTCAGTGGTCTGAACAGTAATTTGAAGAATTTCCTGCATTACATCGGCAACTTCGCTAGCCATGTCAGTTTGTACCTGGGTGGATACTGAAATACTATTGATCAGTGTTGCCAACTCGTTCGACACCTGTTCGATTTCCTTTAGTGACTGACCAGCCACATCGGACAGAACTGCCCCCTCCACCACACCCAGAATGCTCTTTTCCATCGCAGCCACCGCATCATGAGTATCTCCCTGAATGGTCTTCACCAACCCACCAATCTGCTTGGTCGCCTCCGCAGAACGTTCAGCCAAACGCTGGACTTCTTCAGCCACCACTGAAAATCCTCTTCCTGCTTCACCTGCTGATGCGGCCTGTATCGCGGCATTCAATGCCAGCACATTGGTTTGTTCGGTGATGTCTGAAATCAGGTCCACGATCTCGCCGATCTCCTGTGAACTTTCACCAAGCCTCTTGATCCGTTTGGCAGTGTCCTGAATCTGCTCGCGAATTCCGTCCATGCCGCTGATCGAGTTGCGCACTGCTTGAGCACCTTGCTGGGTTGCAGCCAAAGTACGACGAGCCACATCTGCAGATTGCGCCGCGCTGGAGTCAACTTCCTTGATGGACTGAGCCATCAACTGTACTGCATCGCCAGCTCCTTGAATTTCCTTTGCCTGCTTTTGAGTAGCCTCTAGCAATCCCTTGGAAATATCCTCTGCATCCTTTGTCGCACGGTCCATTTGCTCTGCAGCAGCCTTGATTCTGGCAACCAACTTGCGGAACTCTTCGGTGGTGTAATTTACCGAATCAGCGATAGCGCCAGTGATGTCTTCTGACACGGTGGCGCGAACAGTCAGATTACCCTCGGCAAGATCGTTCAGCTCATTCATCAAACGCAATATCCCATCCTGGTTCTGGCGATTGACGCGCATCGCATCTTCAGTTTGTCGACGGGAATTTTCCATATAGGATTTGGCCAACAACATCAGGGTCAGAAGAAATAGCAAACCGAACAGAGCAGCAGCAAGGGTGGCAGGCCGCCCACTTGAAGACAATTGATATGCATCCACCAGACGCTGTGAACCAGCAAGCAATGAACCCGAGTCATCAACGATCGCCTTTGCTGCTTTTTTGGCTGCCAACAGATTCCTTACTTGAGAAGTTAAGATTTGGACGCTATTACGATAAGTATCGAAAAACTCCCTGACGCGCACAACTTTGGCATCTTCGGGCAAGGCTGCCAAGCTTTCTTCTGCAGCCAATATATCGATCCCGAGCTGGGTCATGTGTTCAATTGATACCTCGGCTCCCATGGCCATGCTCGCATCCTTGCCGATACGTTCTGTCACCAGCGCAAATCGTGTTACCTGCTCCTTCTGAGCACCCCTGTAGCTTTCTATCATGCTCTGTGTCAGGCGTCGAAATTCAGCACTCACCGAGTTTATCGTTGCAACAGTCTTGCCTAACGCTACCAATCCAGTGCGCCCATCCTCCAACACTTGCACATCCTGCAATGTTTTACCGGAAATCTTTATCAGCTGATCCAGTGCGGCACGCGCTTCACCCTTGGTCGCTGGCAGTGTGCTATCGCCCTTATCAAGCCTTCCCAAAATATTCGACATGCTTGCCTTACTTTCCGTCAACGCAGAAAATGCAGCTGCATTCCCGAGTAGTGCCTGTTGTGCATCCTTCGCGATACGCTGGGACAGCATTTGCAACTGACTCGAAAGTCCAACGTAACTCACATTATTACGTTCCTCCAGATTGCTCATATAGGCAGCGATCGCAGTCATCACCAGGAAGATTGCAGCAGCTATGCCAAATATGTTCATTTTGGACTTTGGTGATTTTGGTTTTGTTGCCATGTTGTTTCTCTCCCTGGGGGATTTACTAAATGCCTATTTGCAAAAACTCCTGCTGCGCCAACAAGCCACTCAAATCAAGTTTGCGCCAGGGCGTGCCCTTCTCATCCAGATAATATGTTTGTCCTGAATCTTCACTCTGATTCCAGTTCCGCGCATCGTGCAGCCCCAAAACTCGATCCACCAGCAATGCCGCATTAAATCCATACCGCTCGGCAACCAGCAGGATTCGATTATTGTCATCCCCAGAAGCTTTGGCGCCAGCCTGATAGGCCATCATGTCCACTACGCTATATAGGTTGCCGCGAACATTTGTTATTCCGCAAAACCAATGTTTGGTGAAGGGCACCTCAGTCACTTTTGGAATCGGCAACACCTCACTGATATCCGTCATGTCCACCAACCAGTATTGATTTGCGATTTGCACTCCCAACGTTGTCAACCTCGTTGCAGAAAGGTCACTTACCTGCAATCGATCGATCAAACTTTGCTGGAATTCGAGCAGATTGAGCCGCTTTGACATGGGTGAGCAGGCTCTACTAACCTAACGCTGAGATCTTGCGCAGCAAATCTGCAGCATCAATTGGTTTGACTACGTAGTCTTTTGCTCCTTGACGCGCTCCCCAAACCTTATCTGTCTCCTGATTCTTGGTGGTACAAATAATTACCGGTATATGCTGCGTTTCCGGATCTCCAGTGATTGCACGCGTTGCCTGGAATCCATTCATCCCGGGCATCACCACATCCATAATTATTAAGTCAGGTTTGCTCAATTTGGCTTGTGCCACTCCTTTTTCTCCATCTTCAGCAAATGAGACCTCGAAGCCCTTTTTGCTCAAGATTCCTTCGAGGATATGACGCTCGGTTGCCGAATCGTCTACTACTAATATTCGTTTAATGGCCATAATCCAATTCCTTCTTCTCTTGGGTATGCAGGATGACGGTCTCAATAAGACTCTTTTTGTTGAAGGGTTTGAGAAGATATTGATCAGCACCGACAAGCTTGCCGCGAGCGCGATCAAAAAGAGTGTCCTTGCTGGTAAGCATAACAACGGGGGTGCTTTTGAACTGCTGGTTCTTTTTTATCAGCGCACAAGTCTGATAACCATCTAGGCGCGGCATCATCACGTCCACGAATATGATATCCGGCTGGTTGTCTACTACCTTGGCCAGGCCATCGAATCCATCTTCGGCTAAGATAACCTGACACCCCGCTTGGGACAGGAATATCTCGCCACTTCGCCTAATGGTGTTGCTGTCGTCGATCAACAACACCTTCACCCCCGATAATGGCAGGTTCTCGCTCATCTGGCATCCTTTTGAATTAGCACAGTCGTGCCCATATATACGCTCTGACCGATCACGATTAAGTAATGCTAACGTATCTCGTCACCAATGTCATGGCGATTTTAGCGCCTCCAGAAGTGCGGAGTGAACAGGATCAATACCGTGAATATTTCCAGACGGCCTACCAGCATTGCAAATGTACACACCCATGTCTGGAAATCGGTCAAGCCTGCGTAGGTAGTTGATGGGCCAACCGAACCCAGGCCAGGACCGCAATTGTTTATAGAAGCAAGCACGGCGGTAAGTGCGGTGATGAAGTCCATGCCGCTGATCAGCAATACAAAATTCAACGTAGCAATAGTCATAAAATACAAAAATATGAAGCCCAATACTGAAAAAACTATATTGTTAGGAATAATCAGGCTGCCAATCTTCATCGGATTGACAACTGCAGGATGCAGCAACCTCAGCAACTCGCGTCCGGATTGCTTGAACAGCACCAGCGTGCGTATCATTTTAATGCCCCCACCAGTTGAACCAGAGCTGGCAACTATCGCCGTCAAGAACATCATCCACAATGGGGCAAACATGGGCCATTGTGCATAATCCAGGCTGGAATATCCCGAACTGGTTGCGATAGACACCAGGTTAAAGCTGGCATGCCTCAATGCTGTCCAGAATCCGGAATAAGTGCCCTTCCACCATAATAGCAGCGCGATGCCCACACAGCTTCCCAAAATAATTCCAATCGAAGCAGTTGCCTCTGAATCCTGCAAATATGCGCTCAGTGACTTGCCGCGCCATGCCAGAAAATGCGTGGCAAAGTTGACCACTGCGAACAGCATGAAAATGATCATGATGAATTCAATCGTTGGCGAGTTGAAATATCCAATGCTGGCATCATGCGTGGAAAATCCGCCCAAACCCATAGCCGAGAAAGCATGACACACAGCATCCAGCCAATTCATGCCAGCCAATTTTAGCGAGGCGATGCAAACCAAGGTGACCGCGACATAAACTACCCATAAATTTCGGGCACTTTCGGCTATTCGAGGGGTAAGTGCTGCATCCTTTATCGGTCCCGGCGTCTCCGCTTTGAACAACTGTCGCCCACCCACACCGAGCAGCGGCAGGATCGCGACTGCCAGCACGATGATGCCCATACCCCCAAGCCAGTTCAATTCATGTCGCCAAATGTTGATTGCCGGGGGTAGAAAATCGAGTCCAGAGAGTGTCGTGGAACCAGTAGTGGTAATACCGGACATTGTCTCGAAGTATGCATCGGTAAACGACATGTTGTTGATCACCAACATCAGTGGCAAGGTTGCCACTGCTGGCATTGCTGTCCACATCCCCACCACCAGTAGGTAGCCATGGCGTATCGACAGTTCGCCTTTGTATCTGCGTGTCAACAACCACAACAATATGCCAGTACCGGCTGTAAATAACATCGCCAGCATAAAATCTATAAGCGTACCATCGTCATATATTTGCGAGGCGATGATAGGCAATAGATAGGCAATGCTAAACACTATCAGCATCAGACCCAAAGCATGAATGACTGTTAATGAACGTAGCATCGGCAGAGGTGACTTACCTGTAACGTTCTCTCGAGCATGCAACGGATGTGCATATTTTTTCTAGCACGGTGACGTGGCCCTGTCGATGATGACGGTGTACATGAATACATGTATGGTCCGCTCGTCGCAGCTGTTAATCACACAGAAAGTATCGATTTCACACACCTGTTTCAGGAATTTCGATTTCTCTTTCATGACATCACGGTTCGGCCCCAGAATTTTCTCTCACCTTTGGCGCTGTTGTGCAATCAAATAGGCACTGTAAGTGTTCGATACGATGATGTTGTCGTATCGTGTCCCAAATATCATGATGATTTAACGTCGCCAAAACTGTGGAGTGAAAAGAATCAACACCGTAAAAATTTCCAAACGGCCGATCAGCATCGCAAACGTACAAACCCAAGTCTGAAAATCGCTTAATGCAGTGTAATTATCCGCTGGGCCAACCAGATCCAAGCCAGGGCCAAAATTATTGACGCATGCCAACACTGCCGAAAATGCGGAAATGAAATCCATACCACCAATTAGCAACACGAAAATCAGGGTGGCAATTGTCATGAAATATAAAAAAATGAATCCCAGCACCGAGAACACGATATTGTTGGGCACCACTTGTCCGCCGATTTTCATCGGGTTCACTACGGCTGGATGCAATAACTTTAGAAACTCACGGCCTGCCTGTTTGACTAACACCAGGGTACGAACCATTTTTATTCCACCACCGGTTGAGCCTGAGCTGGCAGCAATACACCCGACAAACAACATCCACAATGGTGCAAAGATCGGCCACTTTCCATAATCCACACTGGTAAATCCGGAACTCGCTCCTAACGAAACCACATTGAAGCTGGCATGGCGCAGCGCTGTTCCAAATTCCTCGTAAACACCATTCCACCATAAGAACAGAGCAACACCGAAACAGCTAGCCAAAATCAGTCCGATAGCCGCCTGTGCTTCCGTATCATACAAATAGACCGACATGCTTTTTCCACGCCAAGCCAGAAAATGCGTTGCAAAATTGATCACTGCAAACAGCATGAATGCCATGATCACAAATTCAATCAAAGGGGAATTGAAATATCCGATGCTGGCATCATGCGTAGAAAATCCGCCCAGACCCATCGTTGAGAATGCATGACACACTGCATCCAGCCAGTTCATTCCAGCCCATTTCAACGCGGCGATGCAAATCACTGTGATTGCCAAATACACAACCCACAGATTGCGCGCTGTTTCAGCTATGCGTGGAGTCAGTCCGGCATTTTTCATCGGTCCGGGCATTTCAGCCTTGAATAACTGGCGTCCACCAATACCGAGCAAAGGCAAGATCGCAACCGCAAGCACGATGATTCCCAGTCCGCCCAGCCACTGCAACTCATGGCGCCACACATTGATTGCAGGTGACATTCGGTCCAACCCCACCAGTACGGTCGCACCAGTAGTGGTAATTGCGGACATGGATTCAAAATAGGCGTCGGTAAATGACAGATTGTCTATCAACAGCAGTAAAGGCAGCGCTGCAAATAGCGGCATGGCAGTCCACATTGCCACAACCATCAGGTAGCCGTGCCGAATCGACAGTTCACCTTTGTATCGGCGGGTCAGCATCCACATCAGCAATCCGATGGAAAAGGTTACTACCATTCCCAGCTCAAAATCGATCAGCGTACCATCATCGTATATTAGCGATGCAATGATAGGCATCAGGTAGGCTATGCTGAATACCACCAGCATCAGTCCCAAGGCATGAATGACTGTCAATGCGCGTAGCATCAGAAAAAGCCGATATTGACCTGGAACAGTTTCTCGACCTGACGCAAAATACGCTTGTCGTTTACAAATACGATGATGTGATCCTCGGCTTCGATTACAGTGTCATGATGGGCAATGATGGCCCGCCCTTTGCGGACGATAGCACCTATCGTCGCACCCTTTGGTGAGTCGATTTCCTCGATACGCCGCCCCACCACCTTGGAAGATTGTCGATCCCCGTGTGCAACCAATTCCAGAGCTTCAGCAGCGCCACGACGCAATGAGTGCACTGCCGCCACATCTCCTTGACGCACATAGGCCAGTAAAGAGCCAATTGTGACTTGTGCAGGCGAAAGCGCGATATCGATGTTGCCGCCCTGTAACAGGCTGACATAAGCGCTGCGGTTGATCAGCGCAATAACCTTCCGTGCTCCGCCTTGCTTGGCCAACAGCGCAGACATGATGTTATTCTCATCATCATTAGTCAGTGCACAGAACACATCTACATCGCCGATATGTTCCTGAAGCATCAGTTTCTCATCAGTGCCGTCACCGTGTAGAACCAGCGTATTGGTTAACTCCCCGGATAACCTTTCGCAGGATTTCTTATTGAATTCAATCAGCTTGACTTGATAGTCAAGCTCCAGGGCCTTTGCCAAACGCCGCCCAATGTTGCCACCGCCGACTATCATTACTCGCTTGGCAGGCTTGTCAATGCGTCGCAACTCTTTCATCACGTCACGGATATGTTCGGTTGCTGCGATAAAAAACACCTCATCGTCAGCTTCGACCACCGTATCACCACTCATATTTATCGAACGGTCCTGGCGAAAAATGGCAGCGACGCGAGTATCGATATTCGGCATATCGGAGCGCAGGAAACGCAGTGGGCGACCGACCAACGGCCCTCCTTCAACTGCCCGCACCGCGACCAGCGACACCTTTTTTGCTGAGAACTCAAGAACCTGTAGTGCTTCAGGAAATTCAATCAGCTTGACAATGTAATCGGTAAGAATTTGCTCCGGACAGATCGAGAAATCTACGCAGAAATTATCCGCGCTGAACACTTCCTGACGCTCCAGATAATCCGTGGCACGAATCCGTGCGATGCGCGTTGGAGTGTTGTATAGGCTCGCAGCCAGTTTGCATGCCACCATATTGACTTCATCGCTCTGTGTGACAGCCAGCAGGATATCAGTGTCCTCGATACCTGCTTTCTCCAGTATCGAAGGATGTGCGGCATTCCCAGTCAAGGTCCGCAAATCGAGCCTGTCCTGCAATTGGCGCAGCTTCTCGCCATCACTATCCACTATGGTTATATCGTTGGCTTCGCTAACGAGACTTTCCGCCACCGTCGAGCCCACCTGCCCGGCTCCGAGTATCAAGATTTTCACGCGGCCTCCATAGTTATACTACCGGCATGTCAATGCTGCGCCCTTATCCAGGTTTTCCAGGCATCGAACAACCTCTGATCACGGGCTGCGATCACAGATCGCAACCAAATATCGCATTGCATAAAATCATCATGCTCGATGCAGCAAGAATGTCCTCCCGATTCCGAAAGGATCAATGAGCCGGCGGCGTAATCCCATAATTTCTGACCGCCGTGTAGATACATGTCATAACGGCCTGCAGCGGTATAGCACCAGTCGAGCGCGCTAGCACCGAAATTGCGCTGAGAACTATAGGGTGGATCAGCAGCTAGCCGGGAAGCCAAGGTCTTGTTGAGTCGCTTCATGTCAACACAAGCCATAGATTGCGGCAGATTACCGACTGCTTCGCGGCCAATCAGTTTTTCGCCATTGAGGAAGGCGCCACGATGGCGCTCCGCAGCAAACATATCATTTGCAACCGGGTCATAAACAACGCCCAACACACTTTCCCCGGCACGCAGAAGCGCGACAGATACAGCAAAGTAGGGTAGGCCACGAACAAAATTGGAAGTCCCATCGAGCGGATCAATGCACCACAGGCCATCTTGGCCTGCACTCCACAATTCTCGCTGCAATGCCGAGGGCATCTCTTCGCCCAGTACCGGGACATTAAGAATAGCCTGAAGTTTTTTGGTCAAAGCACTCTGCGCAGCCAAATCCGCCTCAGTACACAAGCTGCCGTCACTCTTGTGCTGATGCGCCACCTTGAGATACCGCGGCATGATCTCTTCTGCAGATACCAGCTTGACGGCAGCAATCACTGCCTTGAGCAGTGCACCCATACCGCCTATCGTTGAATTATTCACGTTATTTCCACTAGCAGACTTATGTTCAACTTTTCCATTTAATGGAACAACCCATGCTGGCAATCTGCTCGCGGGGTCCTTGTCCAGTTCGCGCGACCTGCACCATCGCATTGAATAGATCGCGATTTGCATCGGGAACAGCTTCCTTGCGCGAAGCATCCAGGCGACCACGGTACTGCAATTCAAGATTGGCGTTGAATCCAAAGAAATCTGGTGTACAAACTGCTCCATAATCCTTTGCAGTCTGTTGTGTCTCGTCCCAAACATAAGGAAAAGGGTAGTTATATTGCTTAGCAAGCAATCGCATGTTATCGAATGAGTCTTCGGCGTATTCAGCCGGGTCATTTGACATGATGGCGATACTATTGATGCCATGCTGATGAAGTTCGCGCGTGTCGCGGATAATTCGATCACGGATTGATTTCACATAGGGACAATGGTTGCAGATGAACAGCACCAGCAGGCCATTCTTTCCACGAGAATTTGCTAGGTTATACCTTTTGCCATCGACGCCGGGCAAATCGAAATCTCGGGCCTTCCAGCCAAAGTCACATATAGGAGGTTGCAGACTGACCATTTCATATTCCTGACAATATCTCTGAAGCCGATATATTATCACGATGCCACCCTTAATTATTTTCACCTAGAACCATGCCGCGTTTTTACTGTAACCAATCTTTACCGCCCTCCGGTTCGGTTGAACTGACCCCCAATGCGGCACACCATGCTGCTCGGGTATTGCGATTAAGGGAAGGCGATGCAGTTGAGATATTTGATGGTATGGGCAATGAGCGTCGAGGACAGATCACCGTGATCAGCGGCAAACGCGTCGTCATCGGCATCCTTACAGCCACCAACGCCAACCGTGAATCTTCGCTTCAGGTTTTGATTGCTCAGGCTCTTACGAGCAGTGAAAAAATGGATTGGGTAATTCAGAAATCCACCGAACTGGGTGTTACCGAAATTCAGCCACTGGACACCGAACGCAGCGTGGCGCGACTTTCACCCGATCGTATCGCAAAACGTCTAGAACATTGGCAACAAGTCGTCATTTCGGCATGTGAGCAATGTGGACGTAACACATTACCGCAGGTATACGCGCCACTTGACATCATGATGTGGTTCCAACAAATAAGCGAGAAAATTTCCAGGAAATACATTCTGCTACCCGACGGAGAGAAATCCTTGCCCAATCAAACCAATCCCCATGGAGGGGTATTGTTACTGATTGGTGCAGAGGGCGGTTTTACTCCCGCCGAGAGAAGTGCTGCTAAACAGAGTGGATTTGAATCTATCCGCATGGGTTCACGAGTAATGCGCACCGAGACTGTAGCAATAGCAGGGTTGGCTGCAGTGCAAACGCTGTGGGGCGATTTTCAGTAGCAAACATCATAATTTCGAGGAGATAGCCATGCCCTATGTCAACATCCGTATCGCAGGTAATTTGACCCGTGATCAGAAAGCAAAGATCGCTGTCGAGATCACTGAAACTCTGGAACGGGTAGCATTGAAGCCAAAAAGCTATACATACATTGCCTTCGATGAACTTCCGGACGAAAATTGGGCGATTGCCGGAAAGTTGCTTGATGAATCGTAGCGCGTCATGATGCGCACTAATCAATAGGGATATACATTATGCCGATTACCACCACTTCTGCTGATTTCGTAGCCTGGTTTCGATCCGTCGCCCCCTACATTAACGCGTTTCGCACCCGCACTTTCGTTATCGCCTTTGGCGGAGAGGTGGTCGCAGACGGCAAGTTCGTGGAACTGACACATGACTTCAATCTGCTTGCTAGCCTTGGCATCAAACTGGTTCTGGTACATGGTGCTCGACCCCAGATCGAGCAGCATCTTGCAAAAAGCAATCTCGGCGACACCTATCATCATGGAATCCGCCTTACCGATGCCGAAACCATGCAGTGCGTCAAAGAGGCTGTGGGCAGAGTACGTGTCGAGATCGAAGCGCTGTTGTCGATGGGATTACCTAACTCTCCAATGGCAAATGCCGACATCCGGGTTGCAGGAGGAAACTTTATCACTGCTCAACCAATAGGGGTGATCAACGGTATCGACTTGCAACACACCGGCAGTGTCCGTAAGGTTGATGTCGCTGCGATCAATGACCGTTTGAAGTTCGGCGAAGTGGTGCTGCTTTCACCGCTTGGCTATTCTCCCACCGGCGAGGTCTTCAACCTCACATTGGAAGATGTAGCCACTGCCGCGGCTATCGCGTTGGATGCAGACAAACTTGTTTTCCTGATGGATACCGACGGCGTTCACGACAAGAAGGGCAATCTAATCAAAGAGCTTACTGTCTCTCAGGCTCAGGAAGTGTTGTCCGCTAAGCACAAACTGACTGATGATGTTGCGTTGTACCTACCCTGTGCGGTTCGTGCAAGCGAAGCAGGCGTATCGCGCACCCATTTGATCAGCCGTCACAACGATGGCGCTGTATTACAGGAATTGTTCAGCGACGATGGCATCGGCACAATGGTGGTCGAATCCACGCTCAACACCCTTCGCGATGCAACAATCGAGGATATCGGCGGTATTCTGGAACTTCTTCGCCCATTGGAAGATGAAGGAATCCTGGTGAGGCGCAACCGCGAATTGCTTGAGCAGGAAATCGAGCGCTTCGTTGTGCTGGAACACGACCACCGCATCGTCGGATGCGCCGCGCTATATCCTTCCCCGGATGAAGCGGCCGCGGAACTCGCAGCCCTAGCCGTTGAAAAGCAAAATCGGGATCATGGCTATGGCGAAGCCATCCTCAACCACATGATCTCCGTCGCTAAAGGGCAACGCATGAAAAAGCTGTTCGTGCTTACAACGCGCACTGCGCACTGGTTTATCGAACGTGGATTTGTCGAGAGTGATATTTCGACGTTGCCAGCCCATAAGAAATCGCTGTATAACTACCAGCGGAAATCAAAGGTGTTCGTAAGAAAGATCTGAACTCATTTTTGGGATTGCTGGTTTGCATTCCAAGGCGCAACCTTGAACAGCAACAACATGCCTGGCAAAGCCAGCAACGCGCACAGCAAGAAGAATTCCATCCACCCAAACATTTCCACCAGCCAACCAGTAGCAGCGTTAGCAAAGGTTCGGGGTACCGCCATTAAGCTAGTGAAAAGCGCAAATTGGGTAGCGGTATAAGCAGGATGCGTAGCACGCGCAATAAAGGCAACGAATGCGACCGTACCCAACCCCACACCTAGCGCTTCGAGACCGATCACAAATGCTAGCTGGGCAAGTTCGATACTGGTGATCTCCACATGATGCCCCACTGAAGCCAGCCAGGCGAAGCCAAAGATGGACACTACCTGCACTACCCCGAACAACCAGAGCGCGCGGTTAATGCCGATCTTTACCATCCAAAGACCGCCGAGCATCCCACCAATCACAGCGGGCCACAAGCCAGCGTTCTTTGCAATCAAGCCGATCTCAGTCTTGGAGAAGCCCATGTCCAGATAGAACGGCGTGGCAAGGGCAGTACACATACTGTCCCCAAGTTTGTAGAAGAACAAAAAGGCAAGTATCAGTAGCGCGCTGTTCCAACCCTTCCGAGTGATGAATTCATGGAACGGTTCGACCACCGCTTCGCGTAATGTTCTGGGTGGGGTGGCACGATGGGGTTCTGTCACCGTCAAAGTCATAAATATGCCTGGCAACATGAACATTGCCGTAACTATGAATACGGTACTCCACGGAAGGAAGTCAGCGAGGATAAGCGACAGAGATCCGGGCACAAGGCCTGCGATTCGATAGGCATTAACATGAACCGCGTTACCTAATCCAAGTTCATGATCAGATAGTAATTCGCGGCGGTAGGCGTCCAGTACAATATCCTGAGTGGCGCTTAAGAATGCGAGTAGGGTGGCAATCCAGGCAATTACTCCCAGATCGTGTTGAGGGGAAAACGCCCCCATCCCTGAAATAACCACCAGCAAAGCAATCTGCGTAATCAGCATCCAACCGCGACGCCTACCAAAGGCAGGTACGACATAGCGGTCGAGCAAAGGTGACCACAGGAATTTCCATGTGTAAGGAAACTGTATCAATGCAAACAGGCCGATAGTCTTGAGATCGACCTGTTCACTGCGAAGCCATGCAGGAACTAGATTGAACAGAAGGTAGAGCGGCAATCCTGACGCAAATCCGGTGAACACGCAGATAAGCATGCGCCGGGTAAACAGTTGCTGCCAGACGGTCATGAGCTGCGCTGGAACCGGTATACCGCCGAACTACCTAATAAATTCGGCAATACCTTAACTTCAGTTTCCCCCTTCATTACGCGTCGGTCCAGGATTTGAATTTTCTGCTTGCCACAAAAATCCTCAAAATCATTCAGGGTACAGAGATGAACATTCGGTGTGTCGTACCACTGATAAGGCAACTCACTGGATACCGGCATTTTGCCTTGCAATATTCTCAAGCGGTTTTGCCAATACCCGAAGTTGGGGAAGCTGACAATTCCAGCTCTACCCACACGCAGTATCTCTTGCACCAACGCCTCTGTGTGACGAATGGCTTGCAAGGTCTGTGAAAGGATCACGTAATCAAACGACAAAGTTTCGAATCCTGATAGGCCTGTGTCGAGATCGTCCTGGATCACGTTCACCCCATTCTTGATACATGTGACGATGTTTGCATCACTGATTTCAACACCATAACCGCGAACCTCGCGCGTATCCCGCAGGAAGCGCAACAAACTTCCATCACCGCAGCCAAGGTCAAGCACTGATGCACCTTTCGGTATCCACGCTGCAATGGCAGCGAAATCCGGGCGGGCTGCGGCAAGCTCTACAGGATCATGCGCACTCATGCAGACACCTCTATGGCAATGCGGTTGAGGTAAGCGCGCATAACTTCGTGATAATGCTTATCCTGCATAAGGAATGAATCGTGCCCATGAGTCGATGAGATCTCGGCATAACTAACATTAAGCCGATTGTGCAGTAATGCCTGGACAATGGCACGAGAGCGCTCTGGAGAAAAGCGCCAGTCCGTAGTAAACGACATTACGAGGAAGTTGGCCCGTGCAACTGCGAAAGCCTTATCGAGGTTACCATCGAAATTTCGCGCTGGATCGAAATAATCAAGCGCCTTGGTCATCAACAAGTAGGTGTTGGCGTCGAAGTGTGCGGCGAATTTATCACCCTGATAACGCAAATATGATTCGATCTCAAATTCGATGTCATAAGTGAAGCCAAGCTTGCCAGCACGCAAACTCCGCCCAAACTTGTCTGCCATCGCATCGTCAGACAAGTAAGTGATATGGCCCAGCATGCGTGCGAGCCTTAGGCCACGCTTCGGTACAACGTTGTGCTGATAGAAGTCCCCGCCATGAAAATCCGGGTCCGTAAGAATCGCGTTGCGGGCCACATCATTGAATGCAATGTTTTCTGCCGTCAGGTGCGGCGCAGCAGCAATCACCAGAACATGTCTTACTCTTTCGGGAAAGGACAGCGACCATTGCATCGCCTGCATTCCGCCCAGGCTGCCACCAAGCACGGCGGCAAACTGCTTGATACCCAACTGGTCAGCAAGACGCGCCTGTGATTCTACCCAGTCTTCCACCGTAACCACCGGAAAGCTTGCGCCGTAGGGTTTTCCGGTTTCAGGATTGATGCTTGATGGTCCGGTCGATCCATGACAGCCACCAAGGTTATTCAAGCCGATAACAAAGAACCTTTCGGTATCAATGGGCTTTCCTGGACCCACCATATTGTCCCACCAGCCCAAGTTCTTGGGAGAATCAGCGTAATGACCGGCAACATGGTGATTCCCAGACAGCGCATGACAGACCAGTATCGCATTCGACTTGTCGGCATTCAAGGTTCCATAGGTTTCATACACCAACTCATAGCGCGGCAATTCAGCACCACTGAGAAATTTCAGGGGCGTGTCAAAAATGGCGCGTTGAGCGTTGACAATGCCTAAACTTTTCATTGAATCCAAAATTAAATACCAAAAAAAAACCCGCTCAGCTAGCGCGGATCGGGTTGATTCGCTTTAGCTGGAATTATTTAAGTGCCCCGCAAGCTGATGTCAAATCGGCACTGGATTGAAGTTTCCGTGTTTTATGAAATCCTGTCAATGAATTCTGGAATGGACTCGTCTTAGTCAGCGTGCTTTTCCTTGCTGCTTCCAGATACAGCCATATGATTTACAAACCCTTATTAATCAAAGCGCTGAATAATATTACTGGCCCACAGGGAAATTTCAAGCATGCATGATTGAATGAAATACAAAAAACACTTGCAAATGCAAGTAAGAATGATTATCATTCGTATAAATCACTTAGGAGTATTCCATGAATCGCTTATTGATCATCACGTTTCTGGTCCCAGTCAGTGCATTCTCTGCTGGATTATTGGTTATCTCCCTGCTGTTTCCTCACGTCGCGCTAGCAGCTGACAACGACTTTGAACTTGTGATCAGAAATCACAAGTTCCAGCCGTCCGAGATTACTGTCCCATCAGGACAGAAATTCAAGATCCGGATCGAAAACCAGGATGACACCCCAGAGGAATTCGAAAGTCACGAGTTGAACCGGGAGAAAGTGATTGCTGCAAATGGAACAGCCATCCTATACATTGGCCCCCTTGATGCAGGGCGCTACCCGTTCTTCGGTGAATTTAATAAAGAAACCGCTCAAGGCGTAATTATCGCCCAATAGAAAATAGGAGAAAGCCATGTTCGCAACCGCCATTATCGTGTTTCGTGAAGTGCTGGAAGCCGCCATCATCGTCGGTATCCTTGCCGCTGCAACGCGAAGTATCCCTGGCAGTAAGCGTTGGTTGGTTGCAGGCTTGCTCGCCGGACTGATCGGCTCTGGTTTTGTCGCTGCTTTTACTGACGTAATCGGTGAATTCGCCAGTGGCATTGGTCAAGAATTGTTCAACGCCATCGTACTTAGCCTGGCGGTGTTGATGCTAGCGTGGCACAACATCTGGATGTCATCCCATGGCGCAGCCCTTGCAGCCAGTGCCAAATCCCTGGGCAAAGATATCAGCAACGGTAGCATTGGATGTTCTGCGCTATTGGTTGTTGTCGGTCTGGCCGTACTCAGGGAAGGCTCCGAAACAGTGTTATTCCTATACGGCATCGCTGCATCGGAAAGCAGTGATCAATCTTCGATGCTGCTGGGTGGCTTGGTCGGCCTGTTGGCGGGCGTTGCTGTCGGCTACACGATTTTTGCTGGTCTGTTGCGTATTCCCATGCGTTGGTTTTTTGCCACAACCGGCGTGCTTGTCTTGCTGCTTGCAGCAGGCATGGCATCACAGACTGCCCACTATTTGATCCAGGCTGACCTTTTGCCCAGCCTAGCGGCTCCCCTTTGGGATTCGTCTTCGTTTCTGCCTGAAAATGGACTGCCTGGCATGCTATTGCATAGCCTGATCGGATATGACTCACGACCAGCAGGCATGCAACTTGTGTTTTATGTTACGGCATTGATAGTCATCGTCACAGGAATGAAATGGGTCGGCGGCCAACACCGACCAAGCAGAGTAGCCAATTAATCATTCGAGGAAGGTGAAGTATCTCCTTGGTAGCAGATGAATCTTGGACTAATTTTCTCAACATCTGCACGTTGGAACTACTGATGAAAATTTCACCCGGGCTGAACAGCATTAGGTTAACAAGATATCAATTTAACATGTGAACAGTACGCTCAGCCAACAGGAAACTGGTTGCAGCTTGTGTATGAGCGCTAGGCATTGAGTTTTTCAAGCAACTCACGAATCTTCATTGGTTCATCAGTACGTAGAATCTTCTGCGTCAACGCGGCGACTTCAGGCAAGCTGGTGGTGAGGACGCGCTGTTTAACACTTGGCACCTGTGCCGAGATCATCGAGAACTGTCGCAGGCCAAAGCCCAGCAACAAGCGGGTGTAAGCAAGTTCTCCAGCCATTTCGCCACATACCGAGATGGGCACGCCAAGTTTTTTTGAAGTCAAGATGACCTGTGACAACAAGTGAAGTATGGCAGGATGAAGCGGGTCATATAGATGCGCCACCTCCTCATCGGTACGGTCTATTGCCAGAGTGTATTGGATCAGATCGTTAGTGCCGATAGACAAAAAATCGAGTCTTTTCGCGAACACATTGAGAGCCAGCGCAGCAGCAGGAATCTCTATCATTCCGCCGATCTTAACATCACCGTTATAGGGTATGCCTTCCTCATCGAGGCCTTGCTTGGTCGCCTCGACAAAGTGCAAAGTCTGGTTCAGTTCGGACACGCCGGACAACATTGGGATAAGAATCTTGATGTTACCGTAATGCGAGGCGCGTAATAGCGCCCTGAGCTGTGTACGGAAAAGATGAGGTTCGGCAAGGCAAAGTCGTATTGCGCGAAGTCCTAGTGCCGGATTATTCGCAACACGTTCCGCACCCTTGATTTGCTTGTCTGCACCAAGATCGAATGTACGAATAACAACAGGTTGTCCTTCCATGCCTGCTGCCACGGATCGATATGCCTCGAACTGCTCTTCTTCATCTGGCAGATCGTCGCGATTGAGAAACAGGAATTCGCTCCTGAATAACCCAACCCCTGTCGCACCGTTCTCCTTGACCTCGGAGATATCTTCCGGTTTTTCGATGTTGGCGAACAACTCGATTAGGTTGCCGTCCAATGTGCTTGCACGTGCCGTACGAAGCCGC
The DNA here is from genome assembly GCA_024641025.1 of Gallionella sp. Classification (GTDB taxonomy): domain Bacteria; phylum Pseudomonadota; class Gammaproteobacteria; order Burkholderiales; family Gallionellaceae; genus Gallionella. The sequence continues at coordinate 14,973 of JAHEDW010000001.1, read as the reverse complement.
TTGAGTTTCTTGCGCTCCAGTTCCCATTCACTTTGGCGCAGCCTGTATTCCGCGAGTATCGGTTTGTCCGGATTTACAATCAATACACCCCGCTCGCCGTCCAGGATCAACATGTCGTCTTCACGTATCAACTCACGCGCATTCCGAAGACCAACAACACAAGGCGTATTAAGGCTTCGTGCGACGATCGAGGTATGGGAGGTCGCACCACCCAGATCCGTGATGAATGCTGCATATTGATGAGGCTTGAATTGAATCAAGTCGGCCGGACTCAAATCGTGAGCTACCAGAATCAACTCTACATCATGACGCGCCTGCGGCAGCACATGCCCTGGGTGTCCAAGTAATTGTTTGAGCAATCTTTCAGCAACTTGCTTAACATCGGTTTGTCGTTCGCGCAAATAGGCATCCTCAAACTCATCGAACTGTGCCTGAAGGGTTTCCGCATGGACTTTAAGTGCCCACTCGGCGTTGCACTGTTCGCTTACGATCATTTCACGAGGCGCAACACTTAAGAGTGGGTCGTCCAGAATCATCTGGTGCAGTTCCAGAAAAGCATCAAATTCAGCTGCTGCATATGTCGGGCGATTACTTCGCAAAATGGAAAATTCGTTTCGCGTTGCAAGTAAGGCAGCGTCAAAGCGAGCAACCTCCTCATCGAGAAATTGCTTCGGAAGCACATAATGAGCGACTTCCAAAGAGGTATGTGAAATAAGATGCGCATGGCCAATCGCGATGCCACTGGTAACCGCTATGCCGTGCAGAGTAAAGCTCATTCGCCTTCCCCAAAACGATCATTAATCAAATCAAGTAGCGCTCGCATAGCCTCGGCCTCATCTTCCCCATTAGTCTCAATAGAAATTGTCGTCCCTTTGGAAGCAGCAAGCATCATCACGCCCATGATACTTTTTGCATTCACGCGACGATTATTGCGCGACATCATCACCTCGCATTTGAAGTTAGATGCAAGTTGTGTGAGTTTGGCGGAAGCTCGTGCATGCAGGCCGAGCTTGTTTATGATCAATGCTTCTTGTTGCTGCATTCTAATTGTCAGGACTGATATAAGTAATGCATCCCCGGCCACCTTCAACAGCCACCTTTGCCAGATCGGGTAGCGTCGTATCTGGATAACGGACTACACGTAAGATCATGGGTAGATTCACTCCGGCAACTCCCATCACGCGCTCGACATGACATAACTGCCGTGCAATATTGCTTGGCGTAGCACCGTATACATCCGACAGGATCAGCACGCCGCTGCCCGTATCCAGTTCTTTGATGATCGCCTGTGCTTCAACCGATTTTGTTTGCGGGTCGTCACCAGCAGATACCGAAAGTGACTTAAGATTATTCGGTAGTTCGCCCAGCACGTGCTTGACGCAATCCAGAAAACTCTCACCCAAGCCGTCGTGTGTGACCAACAATATCCCAACCACGAATCATCCCTTTAAATTATTCCAGCACCATAACCCGGCAAACTAAAGCCCCGAACGATGTCATCCTGCCATATCGTGATCATGCAAGTTCCACTAGTATCTTATACCTTTCCATCTCGCAAGAAGTCCAATGGAGGCAAGCATACCTGTATTGCGCAATACATTGAACGCTAATGCATGCGTGCTTTGTTCTCGACAACCCCCTGTCAGGGAATACTATGGTTCAACCTGCAGTTGCACGTTCTTATCTGTGAATTCTAGCCGTTTCTGCAGCCTAGATGTGAGATGAACCTTGCCTAACTCATCCACAAGCATGGCTTCAGATATATTCATCCGCGATGCGGCTTCTCTCCAATCTTTGGCTCCTGCTATAAACAACGGCTTTGAAGACACGTCTGACATTACACCAGCGCGTGTACCATGCGTCAGTACTGTCACCGACTGAACCCCCTGCATTGGATAGCCATTAGACGGTTTGATCAGATGACAGAAGCGCTTGGTACCCACCATAAAATAGCGCTGGTAATCACCCGATGTACCAATGGCCTCACCGTCATGCAACTCCAGCGTTGCCAAAGCACCGGGTTTACGGGGATGCTGAATGCCAACACGCCACGCACGATTGCCATGCTGCCCCAGTGCCAGCACATTCCCACCTATATTTATCAGCGCGTTGTGTATGCCGTGTTTATGCATCAATTCGGCTGCGCGATCCAGCGCGTAGCCTTTCGCATATCCACCCAGATCCACCTGCACAAATTTATTCTTGCTTCGAGCCCTGCCATGTTCGATTGTAATGTCGCTCATCTGGGGATTGGCAGAGACCCACTTCGATATTAGCTCTTCAGATGGCTGAACAGGCTTGAATTCATCTGAATGGAACCCCCACAACTCTACTAAACCGCCAATGGCTGGATTAAACAAACCATTCGACTGAAGGGAGAATGCCGTCGCATCCTGCAGGATGGTTACAAGTTCACCAGAAATTGCAGCACTGTCGTTTTTGGCGAATGCTGCATTCAATTCACTTAGCTCGCTAGGTTGCCATGCATGCAACAAGTTGTGGAGCCGCTGAAACTCCTGCAATACGTCGCTTACAGCTTGCCTGGCAGATTGCTCTGGCTCACCGTAAACACTGATTTCAACCAGTGTGCCAAACACATATCCTTGTTCCTGATAGAGTGGCTCTTTGCCTTCACAAGCCACCAGCAATAATGCTGCGGCAACAAAAACACTAATCTGCCTGATCATCTACGAATTCTCTACTGCCTCGATTTCAAGTGCCGCGGCAAGCAAAGCCAAACGTGACACGACGCCGTATGCGTAGAAACGGTTGGGCGTTTCATCTGGTCCTCGATCGGGATTCGGCAGCGTGCAATGTGTCTCAAATGCCAGGGGCATAAAATGCATCCCGGGTGCATTGAGATTCTCGTCCACCCCCCGTGCGGTATGGACTCGATAGAATCCTCCAACAACGTAATGATCGATCATATAAACTACTGGCTCTGCCACTGCGTCCTTAATTTGCTCGAAACTGTATACACCTTCCTGCACTAGCACATCAGAGACTTCAAGTCCTTCTTTGACTACTGACATCTTGTTGCGTTGCTTGCGATTCAATCCGGTGATCTCAGCTGCATCCTTTACCGTCATGATTCCCATGCCATAAGTGCCTGCATCGGCCTTGACGATGACGAATGGATCATTTTTGACGCCATACTCGGCATACTTCACCCGCATCTTTTGCAGAATCGCATCCACTTGGGCAGCAAGACACTCCTCACCGACGCGCGCATGGAAATTGATCTGGCTACAGGTCGCAAAATACGGATTAATCAGCCAGGGGTCTATATCCAGCAACTGAGCAAACTCGATTGCGACATTATCAAAAGCAGCAAAATGACGAGATTTGCGCCGTGTATACCAACCTGCCGCGAGGGGTGGGTATACTTCCTGCTCAATATTCTTCAGTATTTCCGGTGCGCCCGAGGATAAGTCATTGTTAAGCAACACCACGCAAGGGTCGAAGTCATCCAGACCAAGGCGATTGCCCCGCCGTACCAACGGCTCCAGAACCAAGGTGCCCCCATCAGGCAAATCGATGCTTGTGGCTTGCTTGATCTCCGGCAACAGGCTGCCGATTCGCACGCGCATACCGGCCTGCCTAAGTATCGTCTCAATCTTGGCGACATTTTGCAGGTAAAACATATTACGCGTGTGATTCTCGGGTATTAGCAGCACGCCTCTCGCTTCAGGGCATATCTTTTCCACCGCACTTTGCATGGCTTGCACACATAGCGGTAGAAAATCCGGATTGAGATTATTGAAACCCCCGGGAAACAGATTGGTATCGACGGGCGCAAGCTTGAAACCGCTGTTTCGTAAATCCACTGAAGCATAGAAAGGTACAGCGTGCTCCAGCCATTTCGAACGAAACCAATGTTCAATATTCGGCAGCGCGTCGAGAAAGCGCCGCTCGAGATCAAGCAACGGACCGGTCAAAGCGGTGGTGAGATGGGGAACCATATTATTTAATTATGAATTTGGTATGCACATTCTAGCCGATAGCCTAATCTTAAGGAGAAAAGTACAGGCTGCGTAAGCATGAAGATCTATTAGAAATTTCCTTTGTCATGTTCCTGATTCCTCCGGCAACCATGAAAGAATTTACTCCACAAACTTCTGAGATAGCTGGTTGGGCAGTATTTCATTAACCATCCCTTCATCATGTATTTCGATTATTCGTTTACCTGAACCTCAAGAGAGCCAAACCGCTTACGGAAGCTATGAGTACCATGCCGAATCCAATGAGGGTCGACGTGACAGAGATTCCCATCGAAACAACTAGGCTGTACCCGCCAACGAAACACAGCATTGCTGAATTCTCTACAAAGTTCTGGACCGCCAATGCATTACCTGCGCCTATCGTTTCGTGTCCTCGCTTTTGGAGAAGCGCATTCAACGGAACCACAAAATATCCGCCACAGATCCCAATTGAGATCATCAATATTGATGCGAACATGATGTTATGCGCGAATGCCATTGAAATGATGACAGGACCTAACATCAAGCCACCCAGCAATGCCCGATTGACATTCGTCAATGACACCCATGCCCCGGCTGCTAACGCACCTAGCACAATTCCAATAGAAACTGCGCCCATCAAATTGGCGGGGGTCTGGTTGTCATTAATCATCAAGGCGGCGGGAACCCAGGCAAAAAGCATCAGGCGCAAGGTAGTGCCACAGCCCCAAAATATTCCTGTCCCTAACAAGCTAAAACGGGCGTCTTGATCCCGGAAGAGCATAGAAATGGATGACATAAACTGCTTGGTCAAAACCCATGGATTAAATCGGGTCCCAGCCTTTTCAGCTGGTAATTTAGGAATAAGCAGATTGGCAAATGTTGCCAAACCGTAAGCAGCGATCACGCCTGCAAAGGCCCAGTTCAATGAATAATCAGTCAGTAAACCGCCCATAATTACACCAGCCAGAATCGCCACTATGGTTGATCCTTCCATCATGCCGTTCGCTCGAACTAAAATTGACGGATTGAACATCTGCGAGAGAATGCCGTATTTTGCAGGCGAATACATGGTTGCACCGATTCCGATCAACCCATAAGCAGTAAGCGGATTCAAGCCGAAAAGCATTGCAACCGCTCCACAGAATTTCAGCAGATTTCCAGCCAGCATCACTCGCCCTTTCGGAAATGCATCTGCTATTTGCCCTACAAAGGGCGCTAGAAGGATGAATGGCAAGACAAATGATTCTTGCAGAAGTGGTACAAGGTTCGCCATCCCCTGTGATTTCACGATGGCAATCGCCACGATAAGAATGGCATTATCCGCTAGCGCGGAAAGGAACTGCGCAACCAATAATGCAATCATGCCTCGCGACAGTAATTGCATATTCAAATTTTTAGCCTGATTCATGCCGATGCATTTGCCTTACGTTTCAAAGAATGATAATCAATTTCCAGTGCATCACAGCAACAAGCCTCCCTTTCCTTAGTTACATCTAAGAATCTAGGTACAACCATTTCTCACATGCCCAACTATATCCTTGCTTCACACCAACATACACAGGATTTCAAAGTGGCGCCTGCAATTGACAGGTTGCATCTTGAAATGTAATGAGCAACTTCCGTCAGATCGTTACCTAGATACCTTCTGACATTTCTTAAGCGCGAGTGTTAAACGATTTGCGAAGGATGGCAACAATTCGCAGATTTTTCCAACAATTTGTGTTGATCCATGCATCTAATTGTCCTTGCGAACCAGTTTCTCTGTCCATTTTGCCTGTTGCTGCATGTTAGAATGCGCGCCCTAAAAATTTTATTGCAAGGCAGTTTAATGTTATCTACCGCCAATATCACCATGCAGTTTGGTGCCAAACCGTTGTTTGAAAACGTCTCGGTCAAATTCGGCGATGGCAACCGATATGGTTTGATCGGTGCAAACGGTTGCGGCAAATCCACTTTCATGAAGATCCTTGGTGGGGATCTTGAACCGACATCCGGCAACGTGATGCTCGACAAGGACGAGCGGCTTGGCAAACTGCGCCAGGACCAGTTCGCCTATGAGGATATGCGCGTACTGGACGTGGTGATGATGGGACATGCTGAAATGTGGGCAGCCATGTCGGAACGCGATGCGATCTATGCAAATCCTGATGCGACCGAGGAGGACTACATGCGTGCTGCTGATCTGGAGGCAGAGTTCGCTGAATACGATGGCTACACCGCCGAACCGCGAGCAGGCGAATTGCTTCTCGGCGTAGGTATCGCGATCGAGTTGCATCAAGGGCCGATGCGCGAAGTCGCACCAGGTTTCAAATTGCGGGTTTTGCTGGCACAGGCTTTGTTTTCCAACCCGGACATACTGCTGCTGGATGAGCCCACCAACAATCTGGATATCAACACCATCCGCTGGCTGGAAGACATACTTAATGCACGCAATTCGACCATGGTGATCATCTCCCACGACCGCCACTTTCTGAACAGCGTGTGTACCCACATGGCAGATCTGGATTATGGCAGGATTACTGTTTACCCTGGCAACTACGATGACTACATGCTTGCTTCCACACAAGCGCGCGAACAGCAGGCTGCAGACAACGCAAAGGCAAAGGAAAAGGTCGCCGAACTGAAGGCTTTCGTGGCACGATTCTCTGCAAACGCCTCAAAGGCCAAGCAAGCCACCTCTCGCGCGCGCCAAATCGACAAGATCAAGATTGAAGATATCAAGCCTTCAAGCCGGCAGTATCCGTTCATCCGTTTTGAGTATGACGAGCGCGACAAGCTTCACCGTGTTGCCGTCGAGGTTCAGAAGATGGCCAAAGGCTTCGATAAGGTTCTCTTTTCCAATGTGAACTTCCGGCTCGATGCCGGAGAGAAAGTCGCCATCATCGGACCCAACGGGATCGGAAAAACCACGCTGTTGCGTTGTCTGGCGGGCGAACTCGCGCCCGACACAGGCACGATCAAGTGGACGGAAAAAGCCAAGCTAGGGTATTACGCCCAGGATCATGCCACTGATTTTGCCGATGACAAATCGATGATGGACTGGATGACCGAGTGGCGAGGCCAGAGCGATGACGACCAGGTCGTGCGTGGCACGCTTGGTCGTTTGCTATTTTCCGGTGACGATGTAAAAAAGAAAGTGAAAGTGTTATCCGGCGGCGAACAGGGACGCATGCTGTTCGGAAAGCTTATGCTGCAAAAACCAAATGTGTTACTGATGGACGAACCAACCAACCACATGGACATGGAATCCATTGAGTCTTTAAATACAGCGCTCGACTTGTATAAGGGCACTTTGGTATTCGTCAGCCACGACCGCGAATTTGTATCATCATTGGCGACACGCATCATCGAGATCTCCGCCAAAGGGGTGACCGATTACCATGGCAACTATGAGGAATATCTCCGCGATCAGGGGATGGCGTTATAAGAATATCTTATTGGCTTGTTTGCCTCAGAAACTGAATTCCAGCCCAACGCTATACAACATATCTCGTTTCTCCACTGTTTGTGGAGGTTTTGAATCAAACGAAATATCCAGACTCAGCTTCAGATCAAGGTCCTGAGCCATTTTTACCAGCATGTATGCCTGTTCCAGTATGCGGTAATCCGCCGTGTCACCTAAGGCAGGTTGATAATAAGTCGTGCTGTACATACGCACCTGTTCGTTAAGTTGATGCTTTAACACCAGGTAGGTACTGGCTCGCCATAGACTGGATTCTCTTGGATCGTTGGTTCCCAAGGTGTCAGTGAGGACCTCCTGTTCATGGAACGCACCGAGACCTAAGTAACCTGCTGACTTATTGTCTTCCTCAAACATTACCCAGCGCATTCCACCACCGAGCAAAGTCCGCTTCGTAAGTCTGGCAAACGGATCACGCCCAACCTGCACGAACCCCTCGATTGCCCAGGCTGGATTAATCGAAGTTCGATGGCGCAAATGCGCGAAAGCACGGTCTGTATCTACCTGACCTCGGCTTTTGCCATAAGCATACTGCAACTGCAGAAACTCGGTATGCTGCTCATGCTGCCACAAAGTAAGCAGATCCGCTTTGGAAGAACTCTTGTCTGTGTTGCCGGTTGCGCCATTCGCAAGCAGATCTACCGTAGTATGTATCCCTTCCGGTGGTTTACCGATAATGGCCTGCTCCACATTAACAATAGCATATGCCGATGAAGACAGAACCGCATGCACTGCAAATAAAAATAATATTCGTGAAAGAAATTTCAACTGTAAGATTTCCTTGTCATTAGCCGATTGATCATATCGAAACGGGCTAAATTAAACCCAGATTGGCTATTTTACTCTATGCCACCAATTACTCGAAATTTCCCCGAGGCGCAGAGATTGGATAGAATCAAACATATATACCAAGAATGCCATTATGAGCAACCCTCGACGCTACACCTTGACTATCTCCTGCCCGGACCGGGCGGGCATCATCGCAGCAGTAAGCGGCTTTATCGCTGAACATAATGGATTTATCGTTGAGGCTAGCTACCATACCGAAGTGGATGCAAATCTGTTCTTTATGCGACAAGAGATACTTGCTGATTCTTTACCCTTTGATGCTGAAGAGTTCAGCCGCCGCTTTGTCCCATTGGCAAAAGTCTTCAAGATGACCTGGCAGCTATCAGATTCAAGTGAAAAAAAACGGCTGGTAATTCTGGTGAGCAAGCAAGATCACTGCCTGAACGATTTACTCTATCGTTGGCGCAGTGGTGAATTGCTGGTGGAAATTTCCTGTGTGATCTCAAATCACGAAGACTTGCGCAGTTTTGTCGAATGGCATCGTATCCCGTTCATCCATGTCGATATGCCAGGAAACGATGAAACAGCCAAGGCCGTCGCATTTGAAAAGATTGCTACGCTGTTCGAGCAATACCAAGGAGATTGCATGGTATTGGCGCGTTTCATGCAGATCCTGCCGCCATGGCTCTGCCAGCGCTACACTGGACGAATCATCAACATCCATCACAGTTTCCTGCCGTCTTTCGTTGGTGCAAAACCATATCACCAAGCCTATCAGCGTGGCGTCAAACTAATTGGTGCAACCTGCCACTTTGTCTCCGAGGACCTTGATGCAGGACCCATCATCGAACAAGATACGATGCGTATTGATCATGGCGATACGGTAGAAGATCTGGTGCGATATGGGCGCGATATCGAGAAAACAGTTCTATCGAGAGCCCTGCGCTATCATGTTGAGGATCGTGTGCTGGTGTGCGGAAGCAAAACCATCGTGTTCAGATAAATAATGGCAAACGGAGGGATATCCTAAAATGAAGAAATTTTTATCCACGATAATTCTCTTTGCAGTGTTGTCACCCGCTTCAGTATTCGCTGGATCGGAACCTTCCGTCGTCTATTGGGATACTACGGAGGGCAAAACCCTGCGGTCACGAATGCCAGTCGATGCGGATTACTGGCAGCTTATCCCGACCTTTGCCGTGCAAGTTACTCAGTCATATTGCTCAGTAGCCAGCGCGATAACAGTACTCAATGCGATGCCGATCAAAAAACCCATTGATCCGACATTTGCTCCCTATGCCTATTTCACCCAAAGCAACTTTTTCACGCCTGATGTCGCAAAAGTCATCAGCCCAGAGACAGTCCTTGCAATGGGGATGACCCGAGAGGAAATGGCCGAAACGCTCACCCGCCAAGGAGTCACTGCCCGGTCAATCGCCGGCGATACATTCGATGACCAGAGTTTGCGCAGCCTTTTACAGAACACACTGGTTGATGACGGGCAGTTCGTCCTGGCGAATTATCTTCGTGCCAATCTTGGGCAGGTCGGAGGTGGGCATTGGTCGGTATTGGCAGCCTATGACGCGCAATCCGATAGCGCACTGATTCTCGATGTAGCCAAGTACAAGTATCCACCGGTGTGGGTCGGCATCAGCACCTTGCGTCAAGCGATTGCAACGATCGACACGACAAGTAATAAGGCAAGAGGACTGGTTATCGTATCAAAATGAAGATAAGACGATCCCTAGCCAGAGTCCGTCGAAACTGACATGATCAGTTTCAAATTCCACACTGTATCTGCCCCATACTTAATTCCAGAAAACTCATTATGCTAGGTTACTGCAGTACCTGAGCACCCACGCACTTGGAAGGTGCGCTTTGCATGGTATTGGTGCAAGGACAATATATTGGTATATCTGTTTTCTGATCTTTCAGCGCAGCCATGGATTGCTTATCTCACTGCGCGCACTTGCATAGTCGTCGAATATCAGCTTCATGATTCGATTTCATCCATTTTTGAAGACAATTCAAAGGAATCATTGCGCGGACAAACTGCTGGAAACAGGTGTTGCTGGATCTGGCATGTAATTTGCGTATTAATCCTAGTAGTGCAGGATTATTCGCATACCGTAACAACTAAAGTTCGAATTTGAACACTGCACGGAATTTTACCGATTAGCGAGGTCAACTTGTCCGACAGACAGAATGAAACGATATATGGCAAGCCTCCGACAGCCATGCACATCATGGGAGACCTGATGATTCCTGATGAGAGGATTCTGACCGCGCTTCGCAATAGCAGACTGGTGGAGAATTTGCGTGACTTTGAAGTCAATATCCTTACAAGCCTATTTTCCTTTCAATATTTTGAAGCCAAGGAACTTGTAGCCGAATTGGAGGATTCCCTGAAGGACGCCTTGATGATTCTTGTCGAAGGCGAGGTTGAGGTTAACGCAATGGTCGGGAATGAATCCGTGCTACTGCAACTTAAATCGCCAGGGGATCTGGCCAGAATAATCAGCTTTGTTGGTGGAAATATTGTAAACATCACTTCCAGTATCAAAATCAAGAAGGATAGCGCTATTCTGTTGTTGCAACGCTCCAAACTCGAGACACTGCTTCTTACACATCCTTCCATCGTTTACTGCGTAATGCGCAATTTGATTCAGCATGTACATGCAGTTGCCAGACGAAAGAATGCCGAGAATGCAGAAATGAGTAACTACATCTATCGTATACATGGACGTTATTGATAGAAGTTATCAGCATTCACTTGAATGGGCGTTGCATGGTCATGCTATCTTATCTTGGCGCACTCAAGATAACCTGGCATCTCGGCTCTGGATCGGTGAAATGCCAAAATTGGCTAATTATTGATATTGGTATTTATTCGCGATAGTGCATTGGCTTGCCCTCTATTTTATCCAATGATCTTAAGAACCTGCATCAAATGGAATTTATTCCGTCGTTGCTTGTCGGATTTCCCTTACTTCACTGAACACCCTAATGGCAGTTCCCGCCGCACCTACACATATTGGAAAATATACCATTGTTGAACAGATTGGAGTCGGCGAGAGTTCGAACGTATATCTCGGCATTGAAGTGGAAAAATTTGTTTCAGTCGCAATCAAGCAGCTTCGACTGACTCGACAGTCCGAAGCCTATCGCAAACTATTGGCCAACGAGATTCAGTTATCAAGCAGGCTGCACCATAAGAACATTGTTCGCGTATTGAGTGCAGACCTTGAAGACAAGAACGGGCCGTATGTCGTGATGGAATATATCAAAGGTGAGTCGCTGGATCATCATCAAGGTCCGGAAACCCTATTACCGATCAATACCGTGCTGTCAGTGATTGAGCAAATCGCTGGCGCACTTCAATATATTGCAAGCCAAGGGGTAATTCACCGTGACGTTAAACCGGAAAATATCATGCTAATTACCAATGGAATGGCCAAGCTGACAGATTTTGGCTGCGCGATTTCGTTGGGGACGAGTGGCGATATGGTAGCAGGTAGCCTTGCTTATATGTCGCCAGAACAACTGGAGGGGTTGGTGCTCGATGAACGTGCCGATATCTATTCGCTTGCCGCGACTCTGTATCGCTTACTGACTGGGAAAAACACCTTTGAGGCAGATGACGAATTCAACGCACGCGTTGCGATCCTTAATTATCCTGCCACACCCATCCGGATGTATCGCAAGGAGCTCCCACCGGAGCTTGTCCGAGTCATTCATCGTGGCCTTGAAAAGGACTGGCATAATCGCTACCAGGATTGGCCTGCTTTCATCAGCGATCTAGGAAACGCGGCTCACAAGATACGCATGTCCGATTATGACTTGGATTTGTATCGTGGCTTTAGCATGTCGACTCAATCAGCGTTGTCGCACTTCATGGCAGATGATCATGAATTCTCGCGCAGTGGATTCTCACGCAGCACCATGGCAGATTGAACCTGTCCAATTAGATATTGTATTGAAATCAACTAATGCAACCTTTGTATTCGAAAAAAAAGGGCACCTTACGGTGCCCTTGAATGGAGCTTGGAGGCTCCGGGAGGAGACTGTTACACGCTGTATGCGCGCTCGCCGTGTGTCGAGGTATCTAGGCCTTCGCGTTCCGCTTCTTCCGAAACACGCAGACCCATAACCATGTCGACCAGCTTGAACAACACGAAGCTGACGACACCGGACCATACGATAGTGACCAATACACCTGTTGCTTGTGTAACTACCTGGCCGCCCATTGTGTAATCGGCAACGCCCACACCACCCAAAGCTGGTGATACGAAGATACCAGTGCCGATCGCGCCGATAATGCCGCCCACTGCATGGATACCGAACACGTCTAGCGAATCATCGTAACCTAGTGATTTCTTCAGGCTGGACACTGCCCACAAGCAGATAGGACCTACAACCAGACCTAGCATAATCGCACCCATCGGGCCAACCAGGCCTGCCGCAGGAGTGATCGCAACCAGACCGGCGACGACACCCGAGACAATACCTAGCATCGATGGCTTGCCGCGCAACATCCATTCCGCCAACATCCAGCTCATACCCGCAGCGGCAGTTGCAACGATGGTGTTCAACAGAGCCAGTGCAGCACCACCGGTTGCTTCAAGGTTGGAGCCGGCGTTAAAACCGAACCATCCTACCCACAGCAGCGCAGCGCCTATCATCGTCATCGGCAGGTTATGGGGCGCCATCGGTTCCTTGCCGTAGCCGATGCGCTTACCGATCACGATTGCACCTACCAGTGCCGCTATACCAGCGTTGATGTGCACCACTGTACCGCCTGCGAAGTCCAGCGCACCTTTCTCGAACAGATAACCGCCGGTTGCCCACACCATATGTGCGATAGGCAGGTATGAGAAAGTGAACCACAGCGCGGAAAACACCAGCAACGAAGAGAACTTGATACGCTCAGCAAAACCGCCAATGATCAGCGCTGTGGTGATCGCAGCGAAGGTAAGCTGGAAAGCAACGAAAGTAAGCTCCGGAATCACAACGCCTTCGGTGAAGGTCGCCGCAGTACTGTCGGGAGTCACGCCCATCAGGAACAGCTTTGACATATCGCCAATCATCCAGTTGAAACTACCACCATCACCGAATGCCAGCGAATAGCCGTAGAAGATCCAAAGGATGGATACCAGCGCAAAGATACCGAACACTTGTGAGAGGACTGACAGCATGTTCTTGGCACGCACCAGGCCTCCGTAGAACAATGCCAGACCGGGGACGATCATCAGGATTACCAGTAGTGTGGACAGCATCATCCATGTGGTATCGCCCTTGTTCGGAACGGGTGCTGCCGCCGCTTCAGCTGCCGCTGCGGGTGCCATTTCACCTGCTGCCGTGGTAACGGTTTCTGCTGCAACTACCGCCTCATCCGCGAATGATGGGCCCGCAATACCAAACAATACTGACAGCAACGTAAAGAGTACTAATAGATTTTTCATTTGAGTTCCCCTTACAGTGCATCCGGACCGGACTCACCGGTACGGATGCGTATGACTTGTTCAAGTTCGGAAACGAAGATCTTGCCGTCACCAATCTTGCCGGTATTGGCTGCTTTCTCAATCGCTTCCAGCACCTGATCGAGCAGGTCGCTGTTGATTGCGGCCTCCAGTTTCACTTTGGGCAGAAAATCCACCACGTATTCCGCACCTCGATACAGCTCGGTGTGGCCCTTTTGCCGGCCAAAGCCCTTGACTTCGGTAACAGTGATTCCTTGCACGCCTATAGCGGAAAGGGCTTCACGTACCTCGTCGAGCTTGAACGGCTTGATGATAGCGACGACCATCTTCATAGCATTCTCCTGGTTAGAGGCGGGACGCATCCCGCCCGGTAATTTGTTACATTGAGTGGGAAAGAGAAAGCACTACAGTACCTTTGCCCAAATCGGCTGTTGAACCGTCAGCTTGGGGAATCGAGTAATACCCACCCTTTTCGGCATTGGTCGAGCTGTAAGTGAGTGCTACACCATATCCGCTGAAATCTTTGGATACGCTCAAGTTGTAGTCTGAATAACTTGGGTCAGTACCGCCTGCCTTTTGTGCATCAGCTGCTGTGCCCTTATATGTTTGCTTACCGTAGTGCGCACCCAGAGTGATGCCTGGCTCTTCAAGTTCGTAACTCGCACTCAGGTCGATATAGCTTGTACCGCTGGCTTCGGACAGACCAAAAGTATCACCTAGACTATTAGAGTATTTCAGCGAAACCCATTTCCAGCTGATCTTGCCATAGACTTCATTCGTATCTGCCTTAGCAAAAGGCGCAAGATTTGGAGCATAATTCCCTGGATAGTTATAGCGCAGGAAACCGACATCATATCCAAAATCCTCTGTTATGCTGCCACCATAGCCGAAGTAGGTATCCAACTCTGTACCGGCGCCGGAGGCAAGTCCTCCATCACCGACCCAGCTGATGCTGGAACCCCATACGCCCGCATAAATACCATTTGGATTCGCGTAGTCAAAGCCACCTTGAATTGCAGGCCCGCCCGCCGTTTGCGAAATACCCCGATACAGATAATTGGTTGTCAGGCTAACGTTGCTGGAAAAGGGTGAGTCGTCCGCCATTGCCAAGCCAGGAACAGCCAGTGCAGACAGTACCAACGCGTTCAATAATTTGCTTTGCTTCATGATGATTTCCTTTATGGTTAAGTTAAAAGGCGGGGTAAATGAATCCGCGTTTATGTATTAGCAGCAACCGTGCCAAAGTAATTATCATTATTTATACAGTTAGTTAGGTTAACTA
>JAHEDW010000118.1 GCA_024641025.1 Gallionella sp. | reverse complement strand
CCGATGCCCATTACAACCTGGGCAACGCTTTGAAAGACCTCGGGCGATATGAAGAAGCCACCGAGAGCTATCGACGCGCAATCGAGATCAAGCCCGACTTCGTCGATGCGCACATGAATCTTGCTGTTTCACTAAGAGAGCTAAACCAGTTCGACAACGCGATGGCCAGTTATCGCCATGTATTGGATATGAATCCGAAGAATGATGAGGCTTTACTCGGACTGAGTCATTTAAGCGTGGTAAATGGAGAGATCTCTATTGCTGAAGAGCTAGTCAACAAGGCATTGGAAATCAATCCGCACAATCTGAATGCTCGCTTCCTGCTTGCAAATATCAGGAAAGCCGAGGCAGGAGATGAAAACCTGTCGGTATTGCTTGATGTTGCTGAAGCTTCAAGAAGCGGCATCTCACCGCTATCCGATAAGGCGCTGATCTCGCTGCATTTCGCGCTAGGCAAATGTTTTGACGAGTTGGGTGAACATGATCGGGCTTTCCCTCATTTCATTGAGGGATGCAAGCTCAAGCGCGCCACTTTGAAGTATGACGCCGAGCTTGTTGAGCACAATTACAATGAAGTCATGCGCATCATAAATCGTGAAACCATTGAAAGATTGAAAGATGGTGGTAGCAATTCTCATGAACCTATTTTTGTTGTGGGTATGCCACGTTCCGGAACCACGCTGACAGAACAGATAATCTCAAGCCATCCCGATGTACATGGTGCCGGAGAATTACCTGACTTGCCCAAGATTATCCAGCGTAATGTGCCTGGTACAACTAGCTTCCCTGCCAGCATACTTGCACTGGATCGTACGACGCTTAGTCAATGGGGCGAGGATTATGTAACCGGCCTGCGTCAATACGCCCCTGATGCGTTACATATTACCGACAAACTTCCGATAAACTTCTGGTTCCTTGGCCTGATACACGTGATGTTGCCAAATGCCAAGATCATCCACGTCAATCGCAACCCAGTGGATACCTGCCTTTCCTGCTTTACAAGATTGTCCAGTAGGGGACTTGAGCAATCCTATGATCTGACCGAGCTGGGGCGCTATTACGCCGGGTATGCAAGATTGATGGATCATTGGCGTGATATCTTACCTGCCGGAGCGTTCCTGGAAGTACAGTATGAGGACATCGTGTCCGACCAAGAGACCCAGGCTCGGCGAATTATCGCGTTCTGTGGTTTGGATTGGAATGATGCCTGCATCAATTTTCACAAGCACAAGCGATCGGTCAATACAGCCAGCATGACACAAGTGCGCAGACCAATATACAAATCCTCTGTAGAGCGTTGGCGACCCTATGAAAATTATCTGGGGCCTTTGCTGGATGCGTTAGGTGATCTGGCTCCTCAGCGGACAATTCGTGAAAGGTGAATTTGAAACCAGGTAGAAACGATCCTTGCATCTGTGGCAGCGGCAAGAAATTCAAGCATTGTTGCGAGGGCAAGTCCACAGCACGTTCTCCCGCACCATCAGCGGCTGAACTCAACCAGCTCATCATGCTGTACAACACGGGACGCTACGCTGAAGTGGAGAGTCGTGCGAGCATACTGATCGGACGGTATCCGGTTTCAGGTTATGCGTGGAAGCTGCTTGCCGCCTCACTGCAAAGGCAGAACAAGGATTCTTTGAATGCTTTCCAGAAGACCGCTGAGTTCATGTCAGGAGATGCCGAGGCACATTTTAATCTAGGCATGGTGCAAAAAAATTTAGGTCGAATCGATGAGGCAGTGGCAAGCTACCGCCGCGCACTGAAGCTAAACCAAAATTATGCAGAAGCATTCAACAACCTTGGTGCAGCACTGCTTGAACTGGGCAAGTTGGATGAGGCAGTTTCTTGCTGCCGTCGAGTGGTCGAACTGAAGCCACACTCCGCTGAAGCTTACAACAACCTGGGATCCGCTCTTTACTCCCAAGGCAATGTGGATGAAGCAATTGTTAGTTGCAGGCGTGCATTGCAACTAAATCCTGAATTCGCCGAGGCCTACAATAACTTGGGAAATTACCTCAAACACCAAAGTAAATTCGAGGAAGCTGCTGATAGTTATCGCATGGCGATAAAGCTTAAGCCAGACAACTTCAAGGCTCACGGAAATTTGGGCAACCTGCTGCTGGACATGGGACAACTTGACGATGCCCTGGCATGCTATCGATCCGCACTTGTGATCAAGCCTGATCTGATGGAGGCTTATAGCAATTTACTGCTTGTTCTCAATTACTCATCGACCAAATCACCGGAATATTGTCTCGAACAGGCACGCCAGTTTGGCAAGATAGCTACTGAATTGGCAGTCAGACGCTTTTCCACATGGCAATGTTCACCAATGCCAGAGCGCCTACGTGTCGGCCTGGTATCAGGTGATTTTCGTGTTCATTCGGTGGGACATTTTCTGGATGGCCTGCTTTCGCATATCGATCAAAGACGTATTGAGTTGATCGCCTACCCGACACAGCCCAAAGAAGATGATCTGACTGCACGTATCCGCCCGGCATTCTCTGAGTGGAGACCACTATACGGAATGAACGATGAAGATTCTGCCCGTTTGATCCATAACGATGGGGTGCATGTCCTTGTCGATATTTCTGGACATACCGCACTCAACCGTTTGCCAGTTTTTGCATGGAAGCCTGCCCCGCTACAAGTAACGTGGCTGGGACTGCCATTTACGACAGGAATGAGCGAAATAGATTATGTCATCGGCGATATGCAGGCTATTACCCCGGATAATGAAAGGCATTTTGTAGAAAAGGTTTGGAGATTGCCAGACAGCTACTTGTGTTTTTCTGCGCCAGAATATCCTGTGACAGTTGCACCGCTTCCAGCGCAATCGACAGGACAGTTAACTTTCGGGAGCTTCAACAACCTGACCAAGATGAACGACGATGTGGTCGAGTTATGGGCTCGAATACTCCTGACCGTGCCGGATGCGCGTCTTTACCTCAAGACAAGCCAACTTGGTGACGAAAATATCCGTGAACGAACTAGACAACGTTTTTCCGAGTATGGAATTGCACCTAACCGTCTTATTCTGGCCGGTAAACTTGGCTCCATCACCGATCATTTGTTGGAATACAACAAGATCGACATTGCGTTGGACACGTTCCCCTACCCAGGTGTAACCACAAGTATCGAAGCTTTGTGGATGGGAGTGCCGGTATTAACATTGTTGGGTGACCGGTTCATGTCACTTACCGCAAAAAGTGTAGCGCATCATGCCGGCTTGGCAGACTGGGTCGCGCTTGACCGGGATGCGTATGTGGCCAAGGCGGTATCCTTCGCCTCTGATATCGGACGCTTGTCTGCTTTGCGAGCCGGCCTGCGCGATCAGGTCAGATCTTCTCCGCTGTTCGATGCCCCGCGCTTCGCCA
>JAHEDW010000019.1 GCA_024641025.1 Gallionella sp. | reverse complement strand
TTGTATTAGGACTTGGGCACGCAACCGTTACGCCAGTTGCAGGTACGCACGTTGAGGTGCCGGCAGAGGCTGTGGTATACAGCGGTGTGATTGTAGAGCCGCCAGTGTTGGCAAAGTTAACGGTGCCAGGCAGGTGGCACTGCTCACAGTTCTTCAATACACCAGGATACTTTATCTTGCTGAAATTCTCGTCGACAGTAAAAATTGCCTCCCATGCTGCCCAGGTGAATGGGACCGACCGCTTGCTGGCCGCATGAATGCCATGGATGAAAGTGTTGGTCGCACCTGGCCAGCCATAGTTTTTAGTCTGTGCGCCGTCGTTGATCTGATTTGGCGTATGGCACATGGCACAAGCCGTCGGATCGTTTCGTTCGCCATTATGGAACTCAGGTTGGGTACCCAACTGATCGTGGCAGCTATTGCACTTGGCCGCAGACACAATTACCCGGCGCCCTTTATTCCCAGCAATAGTGGCTACAACTGTTTTCAATACTGGCTTGATTTTCACCGTCACCCCATTGACAACCTGCTCGAACCTTCCAACGATCATGCCGGTGACCATTTTCGCACCTGCAGGGATAGCAATAGGCTTTGCAACCGTGCCCATTGTCACCGTGAAGTATCCATTGGCAACGTTAGTAGTGATGTCACCCCCGCTTAGGGTTAGGTCTCCAGTTATCGTAGAGGCTCCGCTTGCATCGGTGAAGGAGCCCCAGTTGTTAGTGCCGCTGGTAAGCAGGTTGTTCAACGACGAGCCGACACGTCCATTGAAGTCAGCCGGATTGGCTATGTTGTCCTGCAGCACGGCGAACGCTACATAGATACTTGGGCCCCTGGTCAGTCCTGTGATTGCAGGGAAGCTGGCGGTAGGGTTGGTCGCGGACGTATGCAGGGTCGTCACCGTAGCCCCATCCTTGTTGATCTGGAACGTGACCACCGGCTGGTTGCTGGCATTCAGGATTACGCTCTTGATGTCGTAGGTAATGGTGCTCACCCCTGCTTTGACACCGGGATTGTTCAGCGTCGAAACGGTCGACCTGTGCATGAGCACAATGTTGTCCGAAGTATGGCAATTGCTGCTGCCGCATGTGGAATCGTCTGCTAACGGACCCACTCCGGGGCCATGCCCTGATCGCGTTGTACCGACTGGTTGGAGGGCCGCTATATCCGCAGCTTTGTCGGCCAGGGTTATACCGTCGCCGGTAACAAAGTCGATTCCATCGTGGCAGGCGCCACAGGCCATCCTGTTGGGTACCAGCTTCCAGTTGTCACCGTCTATGGTTTTATTGACATTGACGGAACCATCAAATGCTTTTGTGTCCGAGCCATCGTGGCATTTGGTGCAATTCGCCGGGCTTTGCGGGATCGCGACTGTGTTCAAGCATTGGGCATTCGTATTAATAGCCTTTGCAGAGTCATACCCCGGATATGCAGGATCGTTGCAATGGCCATTCAGGTTGTAGCCGGTCTTGACCAGCTCTTCACCCATGTGCGTCTGGTGGATCATGCGCGGGTAGGTGAAGGCTGCTTCGCCAGTGGTTGTCCTGTAATAGGGTGTTGTTAGTGCAGGATCAAGGCCAGTGGTCTCGATTACATTTACAAAGCCATATTTGGTCTGGTCGGTATGGCAGGTCACGCAAAGTTTTGGATCCCTGCGGTCACTGTGGCCGATGATTTTTCCTGAATGACAACCATCGCAGGAACTGCGTTGAACGATATCACGCGTGGTGGTAACCGCTCCGCCGTCGGGCCTGAAATCTTTCGTAACGTTTGCGGGAAGCTCGATTGCTGTGGTCCCCCCGGGTTGGGTGCCCTTGATAACGATCGCCAAACGGTGCGTCAAAGCCGGGTTATAGCTCACGTCACCCAGATCGGCTTTAAGCTTGGTGGTCGTGTCCGTTAGTCCGGCAACGATGGTGGCGGCCTGCTTGATATCGCGGAAGAATGTGTACTGATAGGTGCCGTTGCCGTTGTCAACAATCGTACCTTCCCTTTCCTGCTGCGGGAAATTTCCCGTCCAGGTCACGCCACCATCCGATGACGAAGTGACCAGATAGCTGACCCACTTGCTAGGGCCGCCGGTGACGGGAACCAACTTGGCCAACGTAAAGAACAAGTTGTTAAGCCGGCCATTGCTGGCCTTGGTGCCAAGCCCGACCAGCGGATTGCCATTGACATCGGTCACCCGGAAATTCACCACGGGAGGGCTGGCGATGGTGACTGAGATGCTGGCTGGATCAATGGTGGGCTTGAGTGCTGTCCACTCGGCCGCCGTCAAGTTCGTGACATTCACCAAGCTTTCGCCTGGCGCACCTGGCGCACCTGGCGCACCTGCAGTGCCATCTGTGCCGCCGCAGCCTGCCAGTGCGAAGATCATCAAGGCCAACAAACCAAATCGATTCAATATGGATTTCATTTTTTCCCTCGCTTTCAAAATTGCAATTACATATGCCGAGTTACTGATACTTGGCCTTTAAATTGGTTACAAATGCTATCGCTTGGCGTGATCCTGGATGGGGCTACCTGAACTTGTAAACATAGCTGAACCCCAGAAAAGTCAGATTTTGGTTTTGTTGCATTGATACGGTCGCATTGTCGGAATAGGTAAAGGGTATTCCGTTGTTTCCCCAAGTCCATTCGTTAATTTTCGCGCTCTGGTAAACCATGTCAGCATGAATGACAGCGCTTTTCTCCAAAGCATACTCGCCGTAAAGTTTCAGGCGGGTCACGCGATAAGTGACATCGGGCAACCCTCCCCCGACTATCGGTGCACCGGTAGCCATGCTTTGCTGATAACGATTGTCGTCATTCAAATACGACAAATCTCCGCCTATTTCGATCTTGCTTAATGGTTTTCCGATCACACCCAGCCCTAGGCTGGTGTTGATGTTTTCCAGCTCGGCCATGTATCCGACGTTATGGTCTACGTGCACGGTCTGGGTGTTCTGATTCAGATAGCCGGTCAGTTTCCAGCTCTCGGACAAAATCAGGGCTGCGTCTACGCCATAGGAACTCATCCCGGTATCACGCAAACCCTTATCAGAAGGAGCGGAATATTTATCCTTTCCATCTTCAAGCATGAACTGTAGCGATAATTTTTCAATCGGCGTCCAGTCAATGGATACTTTCACCTTATCACGCTTTCGATCAAGCATCGTCATCGGGTAGGTACCGACCGCGTTACTGGCAGTGTTATTGGGTTCGATGATCAACCAACTTCCTCCATCGCGTTTGCTATGTTCATAGCTGAGAGCGGCATTGATCGTTTCAGACATGGAGCGCCGCAATTCGGCTCGGTAACCGAGTTCATTCGTGTCCTCCCGCAAGCCCGTTAGAGGAGAGATAGCAGGAGGAGTGATGTTCATGATGTCTGCAGTAGTTACAGGGTTATCACGATGTACTGACGCATAATCGATGCCCAGTGTCGCCTGATAGTTATCAGGCAATCGATAATTTGCCTCCAGCTTTCCGCCGAGCTTTCTGGATGAAGTCAAATCGTTGGTATATGCGCCGTTATATAATGCAAGCGGGGTTTTATCCGCTTTGTCTTCGTAACGCAGACTGCCTAGCATCGAGAGCTTTTCCATGGGTCTGGCCGTCAAACCGAGCTGCACAAGGTTGCTATCCAGTACCCCGCCGAGATTGCTGACACCGGCTGGCGCACCAAGACTGCCGAAATCCTCATTCTGTGTAGCGTGGGTATAGGCATATTTGAACGTGGTGCGTGTCTTGGGTGTAACGGCATACGTACCTGAGACATATAGTTGATGTGCCTGATTATCCGGCGCCAAAGCCATAGGTTGCTGCAGATACCCTACCAAAGTGCTACCTGGCGTGGTGGTGGTATCCAACGTTGTGCCATCCGGATTCACCAGATTTCCACTCACTTGCGGATTCATCGACCGATTGGTATTGTTGAAAAATGAACCGTAATAGCCACCGCTCAACATGAGTTTTTCATCTGAATAATTCAGTTTGAGTTCAAACTGTTTGGTCTTGGAGTCTATTGGCTCAGGTAGTAACAGCATCGCCGCGCCCAGACTGCTGCATGGAATGGAGGAAAAGACGGCTGGCATACAGGCGACACCCGTACCTGACAAGCGTGCTCCTTTGCGGTCTTCGTTTTTGGCACTTACCACGAACATGAGGTTGGGGGTAAGCCATTTTTCCGCACCAGCGCTGAGTGCCTTGCGCTTGATCTTCAGGTTAACATCCGTACCGGTTCCCGGCGTGACCAGGCTCATCACAACAGGGGTGGTGGTTTCGGCATTCTGCAATCCGGTATTGATGGTACGCGGATCGTGGCGGACCATTTCGGTATATCCCACAAAGTATTTCCAGTCACCCTGCTTCTGTTGGGAGAAACCCAGTTCCCTGTTATCCAGACCAAGATTATGTCCTTCTGCATTTGTCCACAGTCCTTTGGTGTCATCGCGCTTGATGAAGTTGAATTCCAGCAGCAGATTGCTGTCATTTTCGCGCAGCCCGTTATATTGGCCGAAGATCGCCCTGTCGTTGGTGTCACCTGTCGCGGCACCTAGGCCAGCGCTGACATAACTTTCCGGACGAACAAGTTGTGCGACCTCCGCCTCTTCTGCGTGTGCCGGCGCAAAAGCCGCGATTACTGCGAGGGTCAGGAGTTTCTGGCTGAATCCGAATTGCATTTTGGTCGTTTTCATTTCCATTTCCCCATTATCATTTTCTTAACGGAACAGGTTCTGTGGGGCGGGATTCGCCGCACTCGGGTTGTTGCTGCCATGCACCTGTGTATGACAGTTCAGGCAGCTTCTGCCCTGCGTGATTGCGGGACTACTCCACCAACCCGGACTGCTGGAAGGCGGCGACTGACCAGTCAGCGAAGACTGTATTGGAAGATGTGGCGTATGGCATGTTTGGCATAGGAACGGTGGCCGCATCTTAAGCATGCTTTCAGCGGTGGTCCCATGCGGGTTATGGCAGATCGAGCAGTCTTCAGTGACGGGATCGTGGTTATGCGCGAACGGACCGCGCTTCTCCATATGGCAGGTGTAGCAGGTTTCATTAACGCTATCCCGATTCATGAGTTTTGGCCCGGCAGAACCATGGGTGTTATGGCAATCGGAGCAGCCCATTTTTCCCTCGGGAATTGGATGATGAGATAGCCGGTTGATTTGCGCGCGCTGCTCCTTGTGGCAGGTGAAACACACATCGGCCTGAGTGCGTCTATCTCGCACCTTGTCATGCTCGGCGTGAATTTGGTGGCATGAACTGCAGGCTACACCGCGGCTCTCATGTATGCTGCCCATCCACAAGTGGCGATTGGCATCCTTCTGGTGACAACTCAAGCAGGCAGCATTGAGCTCTGCAGGGGGAGTTGCTGAGTATTTACCAAACGTGCGATCCGGTTTGACTTGTCCTGTGTTGTTGACATGTTTGTCGCTGTCTCCATGACAGCTGGTACAGGTCGGAGTCCGTACATCTGCTGTGACGCCATGAAGTGTCTTGCCGATTGCAAGAAGTTGGGGTGAATCAGATTCGTCATGGCACTGTGTGCATCGTGCGTCACCTCTTAAGACCAGGTCCTTGGACAACGTCTGTGCTGACTCAGTAGGAGCAGCAGCTTCAACAGGGGCAGCAACCTCAATTAGAGTGTCAGCAGGAGTAGCAGCTGCTTCAGTTGCATCATCTGCGGCTGAAGAGTGAGTGACAAACATCGGTGAGCCAAATATGGCACAAAAGATGAGTGCCTTAAAAAACAGCCTCATTATTATTCCCCCTGAATTTACATCTTGCAAAACTGCCCGAACAAAATTCGAGCCCATTTACTGTAATTATTCTTGGTTCTCTTAGTGCGAAAGTATCCAGTTGACCAGATTTATTATTTCATTCTGGTCCTGTGTGTCCACAATTTTATGTTTCATTTCCATCCCGCCCTGCATCTTAACCATGGGCCCGGTAGTCAGATGCTTGACAAGAATTGCTTCCGCATCCGGGTTTCCTTTGAGATTGAGTGAAACTTGCTTGAAAGAAGGACCCAACTTTGCTTTTTCCTCTGCGTGACATTTGAAACAATCGTTATTTCTTGCTAATGACATCGCCGCTTCTTTGTCTATGCCACTTGCGAGGGCGGGCATGAGAAATCCCGCTGCCAGCATGAATGCCAGACTTGTGATTGTTTTCTTGTTCATGTTGATAGTTTCTAAGTTAATGAAAATATTTGAAGTGGCAGACCGATTGTAGGAAACAAATGCTCAATTAGAATATAAGTTAATATTAAATCTCCAGATAGTGTATTTCTTGACCTGCATCAAGTTCCACAACATTTATTTGAACTACAAGATGATTTAATCGTTATTTCGAATTGTAGGTTAGCCGTACTCGAATTCTCCTTTTCCAATGCAGTTTAAAATAGCCACGTTGGGGGGTGTAATAACTCTTTCGGGAGGGGAGTCAAGGAATAACGCAGCTGTTACGGAATATTGGCAGCGCACCTTTGGAAACGATGCCGTGCAGTTTGTTGCAGGAGTAGCAAAGGATGAGGGTTGGTGAAAGGAATCAGACGGATCTATTTCATGCTTCAAACGTGGCAGCGTCATCTGGAAAACTTCATTTCCACAATGTGCATTGCCGTAGACGATCTACAAAAGACCGATAGCGGAAATATCAAGAAGACCGGTTTTTCATGAATCTCCGACTCGAGTTGACCTGATTATGGCTATTGTTCCTTTTAGTGTGGAGGAGGGTAGAACCACTTCTACGAATATCCGCATACCTCCCCCCTTTATTTTTACAGATGTGTTAGTGGATACTAGTCATTCCAAATGGAAAGTGAGGGGCAATTGGCAAAAGCATCTTGCCGATTGGTGGGTTGGATGATGGGTAAATAAAAATATATCAACGTAAAGCATGTGTTTACTAGATATATGGCGGAAGAGGTGAGATTCGAACTCACGGATGGTTTCCCATCGCTGGTTTTCAAGACCAGTGCCTTAAACCGCTCGGCCACTCTTCCTGCGACTGCTTTCATGGGTGACAGCTCAGAGTAAATTTCTTTACTTTAGTGCCACTAATACCGTGTTGCATGTACGGCTAAACTCGTCTCTTTTCAAGTCATTTCGCCAGTTGTTCCATGAAAAGATTCTTCGTGGGCGCGCATTTTGAACTATGCAGCCCGGCCTGTCCAGAAATATGGCTATATAGTAATTAACTGCGCAAGCAATCTGCCCAATTGTTCGGGGTTTCGTATAAGCGAACTTGTTCAAGGCGCAAGTGATTGCCATAAGTGTCCTGGTAGGCCGGAACGAGTATGTCGAATGCGACTTGCGCAAGGTTTTCTGCTGTAGGAATTACATCAAGGATTATGGTCTTGTGATCCTGCAAACTCTCCAGAAAGTCACAAACCAATTTGTCGCCGCGATATACCAGAAAGGCGTGATCCCACGCATCGACCAACTTTGTCTTGGCGATATGCTTGACATCGGAAAAATCCATAACCATTCCTTGTTCGGACCGCCCTTCGTCAGTGATAACATCGCCAGAAAGCGTGATCTCGATGGCATAGCGATGTCCATGCAGATGCCTGCATTGACTCTTGTGATTGGGGATGCGGTGTCCGGCATCGAATTCCAGGCGGCGTGTTATGAACATTTGGGCTGAGATCTGTATTTGAGGCGCGGATTATACAGGCTCAGGTTTTTACTGCGGAAATACGCTGCAGGAATTCTCGAATAGCTTGCTCCCCCTGGGCTTTCCCATAACGTAACGCACTATAGCGTATCGCGAGGTCGTGCAAGGATTCGGCGAGCTCGGGTCGTGCTGTGCCGACACGGGCAGCATAGTCCAATGCACCTTCATGTGCGGCTCTTGGTATTCCCGACTTGGATAGTTTCTTGCATAGTTTCAGCCATGCCACTTGCACCTTGTCATTCCTCATGCGAACGAACAGGTGGCGTAGCATGAACAGGGCGAACAGAGCGACCAGAATTACCAATCCTGCTGCCATGTTCATCGCCATCTTTTGCCAAGTGACGGATTCCATACCGAGGCGCGTCAGAAACGCGAATTGACGTTCGTTGTCATAACCCAACACCCACTGGTTCCACTGATTTGAGAGTGCATCCCAGTTCAGACTTAGATTGCGCAACCACTGAGGAGGATTGCGCGCCATGAAAGGGAGAGCGGCATTATTGGATACTGCGGCAGACAACCCGCTCTGGATGCGTGCAGGAGCGATCACGCCTGTCGGGTCTACCCGAACCCAGCCTTGCCCCTTCAACCATACTTCCGCCCATGCGTGTGCGTCGGATTGCCGCACGATGTAATAATTGCCGATATCATTGAATTCACCGCCCAGATATCCCGTCACAACGCGCGCAGGTACGTTTGCTACACGCATCAGGAACACGAAAGCTGAAGCGTAATGCTCACAGAAGCCCTGCTTGGTTTCGAATATAAAATCATCGATACCGTTGGTCCCGAGCGGTGGTGGTTCAAGGGTATATTTAAATCCCTGTTGGCTGAAATAGGACAATGCCGCCTGAATAATTTCGGCATCGCTGGCGCTGCTAGCTTTCCACCCGGCGGCAAGCTTTTGGGCTTTGGGGTTGAATTGTGTAGGTATCTGCAAGGCTCGTTCGATATGTAATCCGGATTCCTGCAGATTTGCGCGGTAGCCGAGATTCGAACGTGCTTCGTAGCGAATTCGCGCGTTGACTGGCTTCTTGCTGTAAAGACGGAAATCGTAACTGAGGGTCGCGGGCAGGGAAACTTTTTCCGGGATGTCTAGTGCGAACAACCAGGTTTTATTATGAGGCTCCAAAGTAACGGTGTAATCAATAGATTGGTCGAGATTAGTCAATTGTGGTGCAGTTAACTGTCCTGTTGTCTTGCCGGTCGTCCAGGTGCGCCCGTCGAAATACCACATTACTGGTCCTCGCCAGTACATTTGTTCACGGAGAGGCGGATTGTTCTTGTAACTGACGCGAAACGCTACCGCTTCAGACAAGCTTAGGCGGCTCAGGCTACCTGGCGACATCCTGTCATCCAATCCGCTGGTTGAGTATGCGTCTTGCGGCAAGCCCCAAAGCGGACCCTGGACACGGGGAAACAAGATAAACAATATAAGAGTGAGTGGAATAGCCTGAAGCAGCAATATTGCAGCAGTACGAAGGCGCGGTTTGAATGGGATATTCTGGCCATGCAACTGTATCCATGTAACGGTCACCACGAACAAGGTGGCGAGCATGTAAAGCGCGGTGGGAATGCTTTGAGAATAAAAAAAGTTGGTGATGATGATGAACAGTGCCAGATAGATTACCGCCATTGCGTCGCGTTCAGAGCGTAGCTCCATGAGCTTTAGGGTGGCGAGCAACATCAAGAGTGTTACACCTACTTCACGACCAAACAAGGTATGAAAGCTCATTGCGACACCGCCGGTGCCGGCGAAGGTGATCAGCATCAGGAGCCATTTTTTCGGCTGCGGTCTGCTGCTGTAATTTAGGTAGGTTCGCCAAACGAGCAATACACCGCACAAGATACTTACCCATACTGTCAGATGTTCGGCGTGTGGCGCGACGACCATCAGGATGGATAACAGCAAGCCATAGTTGAGGGATTTGCTCATGGTTCCGTCTTGAGAGGCAGATTGAACAATGCGATACTGCTCAGACATTCATCGCGATGCGCAGTGCCAAGATTGGCGGGTAATTCGCCATCCGGTAGGCGGAGGCCATAACGTAATTCCTGTGCCTCCGCTTTAAGCACCCAGCGCGCCATGCAAGCCAACTTCTCTTCCTCGTTGGAGCCGGTTGCAGCGGAGTAATCCAGCCATAGTTCGTCACCTAGTGGATTGGAGAACTGCTTAACCTGCAAACCCTGCTCGCGGGCAAAGACCTTCCATGCGATGCGTTGCAGCGCGTCACCAGCAACATATTTGCGCAAGCCGGAAAAATCTTCATCTCCGGCAATGGCACTTTTTCCTGCACCGTTCGGCGTTTTGCCTGATGGTAGTGGAGCATCGGTGATTGGCTTGGGATAGACCAGGCAGCGTGTGTCGAAGTGAAGATAGGACCAAGCATGAAACAGGCCAAGCGGGAAGTGAGTATATAGCGCTACACGTCCAGTCGTTAGCCAACCGCGCCGAGTTGAGGGGATATTCAAAATCACCTCTTTGTATCCGTTGGCCGCCACATCGAAGACTGTACTGTTGCCATGCATATCATTCAGGTTGATCTGGTAACGATCCAGCTTGCTGATGTTGTGGAAGTGGTATACGAAGCGGGCTGGCTCCGTGGCAAAAACCGGTTCGACATGACCTGCCCGTACCTGCAGCTGCGCCAAGTTTCGGAAGGCGTGAAGCATCGACATTACCGCTATCATCGCCAGCAGAAAGGTAAGTACATAACCAAGACTCAGGTTGTAGTTTATATCGCCAAGAAGCATCAACAACAGCACGAAAGCCAAGGCAAAACCCTGCCGGGTTGGAAGGATATATATTCGGCGCTGGGTGAGCGTGACGGTGCCGTCGTCATTACGCTGTCGACGCAAAGCCCAGGACCGGAATCGAGTTTTAAGTTTAAACAACATTATATTGATCTTTTCCTCGCCACAATTTTCTGAGGGAGCCAGCGGCACTCCGGCTATCCATGTATGTGGTTTAGCTAGCTTTTATGCCACGATCGAAAAGGAGTGCAGAATTAGGGTGAAGTTCAAGGTATTGCCACTGCCTCGAGCAATTCATGCACAAGGGCATCGCTATTCTGTTTGGCATATTCACCAGCCGCTTGGAGGCGATGACTGACAACACCTGGCAAAACTGCTTGCACATCCTCAGGAATCACTGCATCGCGCTCATCAAGTACTGCCCAGGCACGTGCTGCCGATAGTAGGGCGAGACCTGCTCGGGGAGAAAGGCCATGTGTATAACGCGCAGATTCACGAGTATGGAGAAGGATGGCTTGAACATAATCGAGCAGCGCAGGTGAAACAAACACAGCCCTGGCACGCTTCTGTAGCGTGAGCAGTTCGCTGCTTTCCACTTGAGGGTTGAGTTGGGAGACGATTTCGCGCCTGTCAATGCCTGACAGTAAACCGCGTTCCGCCTGCGCGTCAGGATAGCCCATCTGGATACGCATCAGAAACCGGTCGAGCTGTGATTCTGGCAAGGGGAAAGTGCCAATCTGATAGGCTGGATTTTGTGTCGCGATGACGAAAAACGGCGTCGGCAACTCGTGAGTGACTCCCTCAATAGTTACCTGTTGTTCTTCCATTGCCTCAAGCAAAGCGCTTTGTGCTTTCGGCGTGGCACGATTTATTTCGTCAGCCAGTATCATTTGCGCGAATATCGGCCCGGGATGGAACTTGAATACCCCAGTGGTTTGTTCGCCGCTCGCGCGTTGGTAAACTGACACACCTAGTATGTCTGCAGGTAGTAGGTCACTGGTGAACTGGATACGCTGGAATTGAAGGCCTAAGGTGCGCGCCAGTACATGAGCCAGTGTAGTTTTGCCGACTCCTGGAAGATCTTCAATGAGCAAATGCCCACGCGAAAGCAGGCAAGTGACTGCAAGGCGGATTTGCAGGGGCTTGCCGACAATGATCTGTTCTGCTTGGGAGATGACGTTGTGCAGGGATAGGCTCATGATATTTGATTAACAGTACAGCGGAATCGAAAAAGTGAACGAAGTAGGGATGCTGACGTTACGGAAGTTACAACAGTATGGCGGCAACGACCTTCCTGTCTTCGACGACCAGTATATTATAGGTGCGGCACGCGGCGGCCGTGTCCATGCATTCTACGCCGACGCCTGCGTCGGTCAATGAACGGTACAAACGGGGGGAGGGAAATCGTTGTTTTGTGCCGGTGCCAAGCAGCAAGACATCGGGCTTCAGCGGCAGGAAATAGTCAAAGTGTTCAGCACTCAACGCATCAAAATCTTCAACAGACCAGTCACTTCGGACTTCTTTAGCCATTACAGCGATGCTTCGGCTATAGCGTTCACCGTTGACCATAACATAATCATTGCCATGTGCTGTGAAGAGTTTAGTTTCGCCTGGATTGGCCAGATGCAATTTCAATATGTCCCCGCAATTCAGGATAAGGGAATGCCACGAGTTTAGAGCCAGTTGGCAATTGACGTCAAACCGGCAAGGGTTAGTTGGTCAAGAGGCGCCAACGTTACGGGAAACAAGAAGTTTGGTAGCATCGATAGCGGGCATTGGCTTACCAAACAGATACCCCTGCCCATATTTGCAACCTAATTGCATGAGGCAGTCAAGTTGCTCTTTTGTTTCGATACCTTCAGCAACTACTTTTAAACTCAGTGAGTTAGCCAATCCGATGATTGCTGTAACTACAGCCAGTGCGTTCTTGTCATCGGGTAACTTGAAGACAAAGCTCTGGTCAATTTTTATTTTGCTGATCGGAAAACTGGTGATATAGCTGAGCGAGGAGTAACCAGTACCGAAATCATCAATGGAGATGCCCATGCCTTTCGCGATCAGTGATTCCAGCAATCTCAAGCTGTCCATCGAGTTTTCCATCAAGATAGACTCGGTCATTTCCATTTCAAAATTTTCCGGATTTAGTCGCGCTTTGTCTAATGCAACCAATATTTCGGAAGCAATATCATTTTGCTTGAATTGCCTCGAAGAGAAATTGACCGAGATGAAGGACAGTCCGAAACGATTGACCCATTCTGCTGTTTGAGTAGCTGCTGTGTTGAGAATGAAATTCCCTATATCAACAATCAGGCCGATTTCTTCCGCCAAAGGGATGAACACATCTGGTCGAATGGCGGTACCATCTTCTCTTATCCAGCGAGCAAGTGCTTCAAACCCGATAATTTTTTCACTGGTTAGCTCCACGATGGGCTGATAATGAACCACGATTTCGTTATGCTCCAACGAACGCCGCAATGCAGTTTCTATATTGATGCGGTTCTGTTGAGTGTGGGACATTTCATCTTTGTAAAATTGATAATTGTTCTTGCCTAAATTCTTCGCAAGGTACATCGCACTGTCTGCTTGACGCTTCAGCGTCTCACTATCCTTTCCGTTGGTAGGGCAAATCGAAATTCCGATCGATGCGCCGATAAATACTTCACGGCCCTCAAGGGTGAACGGAGCTTTTAATGCAGTGAGAATTTTTTCCGCAACCTCTTTGATTTGAGAATTGTCTGAAAAGTGACTCATGATGATAACGAATTCATCGCCACCCAAGCGCGCGACAAAATCTCCCTGGCGCAAAGATTTGCGCATGCGTTCGGCGATCCTCGACAGCAAAAGATCTCCAAGATGGTGTCCAAACGTGTCATTCACATACTTGAAGTTGTCCAAGTCGATGTACATCAGGGCAAACTTTTCTTGGTCATACTTGAAGTTGAGTAATACTCTGGTGATCTGATTGTCGAACGAGTGGCGGTTTGGCAGATTGGTAATTGGATCAAAGTGTGCGATTTCAGATAGCTTTTCTTCAATATGGCGGCGTTCATTAAGTTCCACCTGCAGCGAATTTTCACGGATTGATAATTTTTCGACCATTTGATTGAATACGCCTGCCATTTCCCCAATTTCATCCTTGCTCGTGATGATGGCGCGTGCCGAAAGATCTCCTTCATTGGTAACCTTGCGCATGACTTCGGTCAAGTTTAGCAAGGGCTGTGTAATGATTTCCTGGAGTTTAGTGAGCAGCGTTGAAACCACAATAAGGATAATAATTCCTCCCAGCAGCAAAAACCCCATTTGTTTGTAGAGGTCGGTATATGCATCCGATAAATCCAGATGCATTGTTATGGTGCCAATCTGTTCACCAGGTGTAGCGCTGAGAATTGGCATGTGAAATCCGAGTAATGGTTGCCCAAGGCGCGGCTTTAGATCGAATACCGATGACTCGTATTTCGTGGGTAAATCAATAGTTATGTTCGGGCGTGCATAACTGGCAAACATGAGGCCTGATTTGTTATATATCGTAGCCTGCATGACATCAGGGACAGAGCGTAAACTGTCGATCACCTCCTGAGCAGACTTGACATCATCGAATAGTAAGGCTGAATCAAGGTTTTCAGTAAGTACCCTTGAGAGGGTGGATGCTTTCTTTTCATATCCTTCAAGCAACGATCCAAACATGTAAAAGCCTATGTTTACGGTGATCAGCAAAGTAATCAGTCCAACAATCAGAAGATTGACTGCTTGCAGCTTTTTTCCAATAGCAAGATTTAGAAAATATTCAATCATAATTGCTTGTTAGTTTTAGTATACCTGTAGGGCGAGTTTGAGTAGTTTAGAGCTAATGACCAGAGATTTTTCCCTTGCTGAGGAGTTGTTAATATTGAAAGCGATGCGGTTGTTTTGCATGACCAAAGAAATAATGACATTGTTTGGATCGTAGCCATTTTCTTCAGAGACAGTTAGTACTGGTTCATTACCGACTTGTTTGGCGATTGTATCCATGTACGGATGTTCTGATCTCCCGATAAATAACATTTGGCAAGTATTGGCTTGAGAAGCGGAAGATATATTCAAGAGACTTATTGGGCGCTCTTTAAGCTGTTTTGATTTGATTTGCTCGAGGGCTGTAAGGATATCATTGCTACCCATTACACATATCTTGAATTCATTCCCAATGTTTGCGGGCCAATCTGTAAACAGTGCGAAGTTGTACAAGAATGCTGCTTCGATAGCATTTTTGTTGGCGACTATATCATCTTTCGCGTTCGCAAGTTGTGATGCGAAACAGCCGAGCAGTAAAACGAAGCAAGCACTAAAACGCATATTCAACGGTTGCGGTCAGATTGCGACTGTCCTGCGGGATCGTCGCAGTCGGCATTTCTTCAGCTGCGGGACTTTGAAAATTTCGGTTGAACAGATTCGTGATGCGCATCTGAATACGTATTCCCTTGGTGAACGCATCTGGGATTGTCGCTGTAACGTTTGCCACGACTTCGCTTGGTGCTGTGTTTGGCCCGAACCAATTATAGTCGCGAGCGCTAATTGCTTGAGCTTCTGCTGCAAGATAAGCAGAGCGGTTAAGAATTGGGGCGCTCATTGCAATCTTGCCTAACCAGTTCGGGCTGTTGCCAATTATTGCTCCATTCTCGTTCTGGGAGTGGTTGGTAGAGATACTGGTACGCATTTTTAGGTCAAGCGCTGTTGTCATTTCAAATCCCAACTCCAAACCTTGTACCCGAACAGTATCGGTATTCTGGTATTGAAATAGAGGTGCGCCAGTAGTGTCAACCTGCCGGATCAAATTTTCCAGTTTGTTCTCATACAATGACAATTGCCAGCGTGTCTGATTGTTACCTAGCCATTCCAACACTGCTTCCGTGGTACGAATGGTTTCAGGCTTAAGGTCAGGATTGCTTAAATATGATATCCCATCCCCAAACTGGCTTTCATAGGCATTTGCTTCTCGATAAGCACTGCCAGTCAAAAATTTTGCTGTCCAAGTACGATTAGGTTGCCAGATTATCGCCAAGCGGGGACTATATTTAGATTTTCCGAAAGTGGCCCGATCAAGCCGCAGGCCTAGGTTGAGTATCAAAGCATTGTTTAGACGCCATTCATCCTGCGCAAAAAATCCTGCATGATTGATCAGCTGATTGATGTTTACTTCACCTCCCAATGCAGGATCCGAATTGAAATTATGCTGCTTTGCTTCAATATCTCGAGAAAATTCGAGTCCGCCGATCAGATTGTGCGCGCCACTTTTGATTTGGTAGCGGAATTCGCCGTCTAAAGTGCGACCTCTGACATCATCGTGATTTGAATAGTAAAGGGGGATAGTTGTATCAAGATAAGGATAGGTCGCAATGTATGACCAGTCGGTATAACCCAACCGTGCATAAATATTGCTATCTGCAGATAGTTCATGTTTCACAGATGCGAATATCTGAGTACCCTCGTCAATGATTTCCATCGAGGGGTCATCAAATACCGTCCAGTATGGCGCGGAGGATGGTTTGACGGAGCGTTTGTGGTTGATCAGTTTGACACTCAATTCTTCGTGATCGATACGCATAAACATTTGGCGGTTGTTTCCACTGTCTAGCTTGTGTGCAAGACCATCTGATGCTGGGGAACCATCAGCACGAATCAGGTTTCCATTCGGGTCGGTATATGTAAGATCTCGTCCAGCCTTGTGCTCCCCGGAATATTGAAACATCAGTCCGGTGTCATTAATAACACGACTGGCTGTCAAATTTACTCCAGCCAGACCCAGCTTTGAGACGTATGTCCCTACTAGGTTCTGTGGATCCTTTTCGGCTTTGCGCGTAATCACATTAATCACGCCAAACATCGCATTTGAGCCATAGATCGCAGATCCCGGGCCGGGGATATACTCGATGCGTTCCACCATGGACATGTTTAACCAACCTTCAGATCCAATTACGGCTTGCTGGTAAATGTTGTCATTGTTCCGTTGGCCATCTATCAGTAACAAGAAACGGGTATTGTAGTCACCAGGAATCAGAAAGCCCCTTGCACCGAGGTAGTCATATGCCCGATCGCTATTGCTATAGATACCGGGCAGGCTGACCAAGGCTTCATTT
The DNA here is from genome assembly GCA_024641025.1 of Gallionella sp. GTDB lineage: Bacteria > Pseudomonadota > Gammaproteobacteria > Burkholderiales > Gallionellaceae > Gallionella. The sequence goes on along the minus strand of JAHEDW010000019.1, from coordinate 24,193 downwards.
AGGGTATGCCAACCGTGCAGTTGAATATCATCTCGGCTGATAACTTGTACAGCAGAGGGAGCATCAATGGATCGTTGAGAGTATTTGGTTGCCGAGGATATTTCTATGGTCAACAGTTGTTCTAAGCTAAGTTCTGTCAGGTCGATTTGTGCTGATTGTGCTGATTGTGCTGATTGTGTGGATAATGCTAGAAAGATGAGTATCGGTAGCTTACAAAAACTAAATTTTAATAAGTTCATTTTTTCCTCAGCATTATCAATATCATCGGCTTGATTCTAAACTAACAGAGAATCCTAGGGAACAATATTTAGTTGTCGAGTTGATTTCTCAAAGCAGGCAATCAAGGTTCGATTTGCTGCCATCGGTGTGGACAGGTAAAATCCCGCTCTTTCATGCCGCACAAGCCTTTTCGATATGTTTGGGCGCGGATCGGTGAATATCAGATTCAAATGGATATAAAGTGAAACCAATACTGAAATCGTCCAAACTTTCCAACGTCTGCTACGACATTCGCGGTCCAGTGATGGAACGCGCCAGGCAGATGGAGGAGGAAGGGCAGCGTATCATCAAGCTGAACATCGGTAACCTTGCTCCGTTCGGCTTCGAGGCACCCGAGGAGATACAGCAGGATGTGATACTGAACCTGCCAAACTCATCCGGATATTCCGATTCCAAAGGATTATTCGCTGCACGCAAGGCCATCATGCATTACTGCCAGGCCAAGAAGATTCCTGGGGTGGGACTGGAGGATATCTACATTGGCAACGGCGCATCCGAGCTGATCGTGATGTCTATGCAGGGCCTGCTCAATACCGGCGACGAGGTGCTGATTCCCACACCCGATTATCCGCTCTGGACAGCTGCGGTCACGCTGGCCGGAGGTAAGCCCTGCCATTACATCTGTGACGAGCAGAACGAATGGATGCCAGACCTGGCAGATATCCGCAAAAAAATCACCCCTAGAACACGCGCCATAGTCATCATTAATCCAAATAATCCTACTGGCGCCCTGTATTCCGACGAACTGTTGAATGAGGTGGTGCAGATCGCTCGCGAGCACGACTTGATCATTTTCTCCGACGAGATCTACGACAAGATGGTATATGACGGCGCGACCCATACCGCCATTGCATCGCTAGCTGATGATGTGCTGTTTGTGACGTTGAACGGTTTGTCGAAGAATTATCGCGCTTGCGGATATCGTGCCGGCTGGATGGTGGTTTCGGGGGAAAAGAAACATGCGCTAGATTACATCAATGGTCTGACGATACTTGCCTCGATGCGCTTATGCTCGAACGTCCCGGGCCAGTTTGCAATCCAGACCGCGCTGGGAGGTTACCAGAGCATCAATGATCTAGTGGCCCCCACCGGTCGCTTGTGCAAGCAGCGCGATCTCGCCTATAAGCTGCTCACAGACATTCCGGGTGTGACCTGCGTTAAACCTAAAGCCGCACTGTATTTATTCCCGCGATTTGATCCGAAGATCTATCCGATCAAGGATGACCAGAAATTCATTCTGGAGCTGCTCGAAACGGAGAAGGTGCTTGTGGTGCAGGGCACGGGATTCAACTGGATACACCCTGATCACATCCGCGTTGTGTTCCTCCCGAACGCCGATGATCTGACCGAGGCCATTGGACGTATCGCGCGATTTCTCGAACACTATCGCAAACAGCATGGTACTTAATGGCGTGAACATGAAGATGCAAATGTGAACCTTACTACATAACAAGATTCTGCTTTTACGCTTAATAATTCACCTTTAATAATTCACATGGCTAAAGTTATGAAACCAATCAATGTAGGGCTTCTGGGTATCGGCACGGTAGGAGGCGGCACTTTTACCGTGTTGCAGCGAAACGCAGAAGAGATTGCCCGTCGCGCAGGACGGCCGATACGCATTACAGTAGTGGCTGACAAGAATCAGGAACTGGCTAAAAGGATCACAAGAGGTACTTGCCGGCTTACCGACGATGCATTCGCAGTTGTCGACGATCCTGAAGTGGATATCATCATCGAGTTGATTGGCGGCTACGGTGTGGCCAAGGAGTTGGTGATGAAAGCGATAGCCAATGGCAAGCATGTGGTGACGGCCAACAAGGCATTGCTCGCGACCCACGGTAACGAAATTTTCAAGGCTGCGCAGGATCAAGGCGTGATGGTCGCATTCGAAGCGGCAGTCGCAGGCGGCATCCCTATCATCAAGGCGGTGCGCGAAGGGCTGACTGCAAACCGTATTCAGTGGATCGCAGGCATTATCAATGGCACTACCAATTTTATTTTGTCGGAGATGCGAGACAAGGGCTTGAGTTTCGATACGGTGTTGAAGGAGGCTCAGCGGCTTGGCTATGCTGAGGCTGACCCGACGTTTGATATCGAGGGCGTTGACGCTGCTCACAAGATCACAATACTTGCTTCCTTGGCTTTCGGTATCCCAATGCAGTTCGACAAATGCTACATTGAGGGAATTTCCAAGCTGGATGCGATCGACATTAAATATGCTGAGCAACTGGGTTACCGAATCAAGTTACTAGGCATCACCAGTCGCACGCCGGAAGGCATAGAGCTGCGCGTGCATCCGACGCTGATCCCAGCCAGAAGACTAATTGCAAATGTGGAAGGAGCAATGAACGCGGTGCTTGTGCAGGCCGACGCGGTCGGAGCGACAATGTATTATGGCAAGGGCGCAGGTGCAGAACCAACCGCCAGTGCGGTTATTGCCGATTTGGTGGATGTCACGCGAATGCACACCGCTGACCCCGAGCATCGCGTACCGCATCTGGCATTCCAGCCTGATCAGATGGCTGACCTGAAGATTCTGCCAATCGAAGAGGTGGTCACGAGCTACTACCTTCGTCTTCGCGTGGAGGACAAACCAGGCGTGCTTGCCGACATCACTCGCATCCTGGCCGATGAACTGATATCCATCGACGCTGTGATCCAGAAAGAACCGGGTGAGGGGGAGACCCAGGCGGACCTGATCATGCTGACGCACCAGACACGCGAGAAACATATCAATGCGGCTATCAAAAAGATAGAAGGGCTTGGCGTGGTTGCCGGGAAGGTGACAAAGCTGAGATTGGAAGAACTTGGGAAGTAGCAGGACACTAAATTTGGGTGTGGCTTGAACAACGCCCTTATATTATTTTGCAGTTCATTTACTGTAATTCCGTTGTTTGCACTCTTCTGATTTGGGAATCACTTCAATGAAATACATTTCCACGCGAGGAAATTCGCCCGCAAAGTCATTTACTGAAATTCTGCTGGGTGGGCTCGCGCCCGATGGCGGTCTGTACCTGCCGGAAGAATACCCTCAGGTGACTCGCGCCGAATTGGACACCTGGCGTAAGCTGGATTATGCAGGGCTTGCGTTTGCGGTGCTGTCCAAATTTGCCACGGACATCCCTGATTCAGATCTTAAAGCAATCATCACCAACACCTATACCTCCAAGGTTTACGGCAACGGCCGTGCCGATTCCGATTCGAAGGAGATTACGCCACTTCGGACACTGGAGCCCGGATTGCATATCCTCGAACTATCCAATGGCCCGACGCTTGCCTTCAAGGACATGGCGATGCAGTTGCTGGGTAACCTCTTCGAGTATACGCTGGACAAGCAGCATGAGGAATTGAACATCGTCGGCGCGACTTCGGGCGATACCGGTTCCGCGGCAGAATACGCGATGCGCGGTAAACGCGGCATCCGTGTGTTCATGCTATCACCAAACGGTAAGATGTCTGCTTTCCAGCGCGCGCAAATGTTTTCCCTGCAAGACCCTAACATTTTCAATATTGCGATAAATGGCATGTTTGATGATGCACAGGACATGGTTAAGGCAGTGTCAAATGACCATGCGTTCAAGGCCAGATACATGATCGGTACGGTCAATTCGATCAATTGGGCGCGCGTATCTGCCCAGGTCGTGTATTACTTCAAGGGGTACTTCTCTGCGACTAAATCCAACGACGAGCAGGTGGCGTTCTCGGTGCCATCTGGCAACTTTGGCAATATTTGTGCCGGGCATATTGCGCGGATGATGGGTTTGCCAATCGGGCAGTTGATCCTTGCGACCAATGAGAATGATGTACTGGATGAGTTCTTTCGTACAGGCGCATATCGCCCACGAGACACCAGACACACCTACGAAACAAGCAGTCCGTCGATGGATATCTCCAAGGCAAGCAATTTCGAGCGCTTCATGTTTGATCTGGTTGGTCGCGATGGTTCAAAGGTGCGCGATTTCTGGGAGAGAGTAGACAAGGGCGGGTCGTTCGATATCCGCGAAACAGAATACTGGTATGCACTGCCGAGGTTCGATTTCGCTTCAGGAAAGAGCACACACCAAGACAGGCTCAAGACCATCCGAGAGGTGTGGGAAGAATACGGGGTCATGATTGATACTCACACCGCCGATGGTGTGAAGGTTGGACTTGAGCAGCGCCGCCCCAACTTGCCGCTGGTCTGTCTTGAAACAGCGCTGCCAGCTAAATTTGCAGAGACGATACAGGAGGCACTTGGCCGAGAGCCTGAGCGCCCTGCATCTATGAAGGGAATCGAAAAATTGCCGCAGCGTTGCGTGGAGATGGATGCAGACGTGGCAAAATTGAAGGCGTTCATTCAAGCGCACGTACCGCAATAAAAATATTGTCATTCCCGCGAAATCGGAAATGACAAATAAATTAACAACCTGATCCTTCTGATTGCCTGTTTAGTCGCCGGCATGCTGCTGAGGCGTTCCGGGTTTATGCCAGAAAACGCACTGGCGACGATCAACGTAATTATCATCTACATCTCTGTTCCCGCGTTGACCCTGTTGTATTTGCATGACTTTTGGTTTGGTGCCGATATTTTATTGTTCGGCTTGATGCCTTGGTTGATGTTTGCATTGTCAGCAGGTTTTTTCAGGCTCATCGGGCGTTGGCTAGAGTTTCCACATGCAATAAGTCGGTGCACTGATATTGACAGGCGGAATGAATAACACTGCCTTCTTTGGCTTGCTAATGGTCGAATCTTATTACGACCATCCCGATCGCGATCGTGATAGATCAACTCGGTTCTTTCATGGTGCTTTTAACGCTGTGGATTACGGTCGCAGGAATTTATTCGTCTGGACATCCCTCCCTGCTAGAAATCTTCAAGCGCATCGCCTCGTCTCCTCCAATCATCTCTCTGGTTGTTGCTTTGATTCTCATACCGGTTGAATATGCAGACTGGTTTATTGCTTTGCTGAAAAGACTCGGGGACACACTTGCGCCTTTGGCACTGCTGTCGGTCTGATTGCAGTTACAATTAGGACATGTCGCTGAGCACAAGCGAGATCTTGCTGGTGGTCTGTTGTTCAAGCTGCTTGTTGCGCCGCATTTGATATTGTTGCTGTATGTTCCACCGTTAGGCACAAGCGGGCATACTGTGCAAGTGACGATGTGCGAGTCTGTGATGCCGCGGGTGATAACCGCTGCTATCATTGCATCAGAACATGACCTCAATCCGCCTCTGGAAAATTCGATGGTGGCAGTAGGCTTGATAATCTCTTTTTCTGCCTTGGCTATGTGGTGGTTCTTGTTGAAGTGGGTTTGATGGGGTATACGATATGGATAATGCAATTCCTGTAAGGAAGCATGAACACAGTTCGATAAAGTCACAGTTGGTGGAACAACTTCGAACATTTCTCCCTTCGAGTGCGGTGTTATTCGAAGCTGAGGATCTCAAACCCTATGAATTGGACGGATTGAGTGCCTACCGCCAGATGCCGATGATCGTCGCGATTCCTGAAACCGAACAGCAAGCAAGCAGAGTCCTGCAGATATGCCATGCTGCAGAGGTGCCGGTGGTTGCACGTGGTGCCGGTACAGGATTGTCCGGCGGCGCGTTACCATTGGCTGATGGTGTTCTGCTGTCGATGGCGCGTTTCAAGAAGATCATGCACATCGATCCGTTGGCTCGCATCGCGAGGGTTCAGTGCGGTGTGCGCAACCTAGCAATTTCTGAAGCCGTTGCACAACATGGGCTTTATTACGCACCCGACCCTTCCAGTCAAATCGTTTGCACTATAGGAGGAAATGTTGCTGAAAACTCAGGCGGAGTGCATTGCCTGAAATATGGACTGACCGTTCACAATATCCTGCGTCTTAGGATCTTGACCATCGAAGGTGAAGTTATGGAAATCGGTTCAGAAGGATTGGACAGTGCCGGTTACGACCTGCTTGCTTTGATGACTGGCAGTGAAGGTATGCTAGGCATCATCACAGAGATCACAGTGAAGCTGTTGCCGAGACCCGAGCGGGCGCAAGTTGTGATGGCAGCCTATGATGATGTCAAGAAGGCAGGTGCCGCAGTGGGTGACATCATTGCTGCAGGGATCATTCCCGCAGGGCTGGAAATGATGGACCAGCTTGCTATCCGTGCTGCTGAAGATTTTGTTCACGCCGGCTATCCGCTCGATGCCAAAGCAATACTTCTGTGCGAACTGGATGGTACCAACGAAGAGGTATCAGAGGAAATCATGCGCGTTCATGACATCCTTTTGAATAGTGGCGCAACATCTTTGCGAACCGCAAAAGATGATAAAGAACGCCTGATGCTATGGGCAGGGCGCAAGGCTGCATTTCCTGCAGTTGGGCGCATATCCCCTGATTATTACTGTATAGATGGGACTATACCGCGTAAGCAACTCCCGCAAGTGCTTTCGCGCATCAGCGAGCTTTCCCAGGAATTTGGCCTGCTCGTTGCAAATGTATTTCACGCAGGAGACGGCAATTTACACCCACTGATTTTATATGATGGCAGCAAGCCTGGCGAACTTGAGCGGACCGAGGAATTGGGCGGCAAGATACTTGAGTTGTGCGTAGAGGTAGGCGGTACGATCACCGGTGAGCATGGAGTGGGAATGGAAAAGATCAATCAGATGTGCATTCAATTCCGGGACAAGGAATTGACGCTGTTTCACGGCATCAAGAAGGTGTGGGATGGAGGTGGTTTGCTCAATCCAGGAAAGGCGGTCCCCACCTTGCAGCGCTGTGCGGAATTCGGCGCGATGCATGTGCATCATGGCAAGATGAAGTTTCAGGAATTACCCAGATTCTAGGGAAATGGAGTTTGGCAGTGTTTATGACAGATAACTTGGAACTGATAAATGAGACATTCAACGATAGCAATTGATGTTCAACTTGATGATAAAAGTCATCCGAAATCCATCGTATGGAAAGCTTCAGACTCAAGTGTCAAGGAAGCACAACAAGCAAAAGCGATGATGCTGGCATTTTGGGATGAGAGTAAGCGATCTGCCTTACACATAGATCTTTGGACCAGGGAGATGATGGTGGATGAAATGGCGGAATTTTATTACCAGATGCTTGCCACCATGGCAGACACTTTCAGTCGTGCCACAGGACAAAAGGAACTTGTTGGGCTGATGAAGAAATCTGCCCAAGATTTCTATTCTAGCTATGGCGAGCTGCGCAAAGCAGAGTTGAGAAATCCCGGGAAATCATAATTACTGGAGCATGATGGCGGGGGCATTTTGATGCAAGAAATCATCGAAAAATTTTCAGAAACCATACACCGTGCCGTCGAGCAGAATCAGTCACTTTGCATACGGGGATCGGGAAGTAAGGATTTTTATGGCGGTCAGGTATCCGGTGTGGCACTCGATGTGAAGCCTTATCGCGGTATCGTCTCATACGAACCTAATGAATTGGTACTGACTGCCCGTGCTGGGACGACTCTGGCCGAGATCGAGAAGCTGCTTTTGGAAAATGGCCAGATGCTTCCTTTCGAGCCGCCGCATTTTGGCCCCACTGCCACGCTCGGAGGTTGCATCGCTGTCGGGCTGTCAGGACCGCGCCGCGCCTATCAGGGTTCGGCCAGGGATTTCGTGCTTGGTGTTCGGATGCTGGACGGGCGTGGTGACCTGCTTTCTTTTGGCGGACAAGTGATGAAGAATGTGGCTGGTTACGATGTCTCGCGACTTCAGGTTGGTGCGATGGGAACACTGGGGCTTCTGCTGGAAATCTCGCTCAAGGTATTGCCGCGTCCGGTGTCCGAGATCACTCTTCGATTTGATATGAATCAGGCTCAAGCAATTGAGACTATGAACCTCTGGGCCGCGCAGCCGCTGCCGTTGTCAGCAAGCTGCTTTCAAGACCATTCACTGACGATTCGCTTGTCGGGCGCGGTCAGTGCGATTAAGGCGGCAAAACTCAAGTTGGGTGGGGAGACAGTTTCAGAAGGTACAGAGTTCTGGAAATCCCTGCGCGAGCAGAATGCAGACTTTTTTGCATCTGAACAACCTTTGTGGCGATTTTCCTTGCCATCCACCGCGAAACCAGTGGACGTTCCAGGCCAGCAACTGATTGAGTGGGGCGGAGCGTTGCGCTGGTGCAGAACCCAAGCGGATTCGAAAACGATGCGTGACGCGGCCATATCTGCCCGCGGACAGGTGACCCTTTTTCGAAGGGGAGACAAACAAGTAGGTGTGTTCCATCCTTTGCCAGCGTTGTTGCTGAATGTTCACAAGAAATTAAAGGATACGTTTGACCCGCATGGGGTATTCAATATCGGCCGCATGTACGAGTTCTAAGTCAAACCTTAGAAAGTACTGTTTGCGGGGGAATCTTTTCGTCGAGCGTTTGTTGAGTCCTCGCTTGTCAATTTGAGATTTTGCGTCGTTTATTTATCACTTCCATGCCTTAATATCCGGAAAGAAAGTTTCTGGTGCATGCCAGAAAGCTGCTTGTGCATTGTCACCTTCTGTTTTTCAATCGATTGCTGATTTCTCCGAGCTTCCAAGTTTCCATGCGATTCCTATTCCTGCCGACCAGCCACTATCTCGACGAACCAAGGGACTGTCTTGATTTGCTGCACCAGCCAGCGACTCGATCCGAAAGAGATAGAAGACACGTACATCGCGTGTGAGAAACTGCGAAGCAAGCAGGCCTGCGCGAAGGGAAATCAGGCCAGCTTTCGCCTCATAGTTGACTCGGGTGGGAGTAACTTCGCTTGGTGCTACCCCATAGAAGGTGTTGGCAAGCCTGTAATCACCTATCAATGCGCCAAGATTTGTCGAGATCGACCACCCGTTGGACAGATTAGTGTCTGTTACCCACTGAGGCTCGAAGGCAATACCGCGGGAGCTGAAATCATGGTTGATGTCGATTACCTCTCGCAGGGGAAATTGCAAGCGTGAATCGCTGCCTCCGGCTGCAATGTCCCCTAGCTTGATTTTTATACGCGGGCCGAATTCAATCATGATGCCCAGATCACCCATGCCTCGTCGGGCTGGGATATCAGATGAGCTAGAGCCCAAAGATGCTGAAAATCCTACATCCAATTCAATGCGCGGCGTATTGAATGCCCGTATCCCAACGCCTCCACGATCTGCGCGCAGAAACTTCCCGCGGTAGATAACATAAGGCAATACCAGTACCCTGCTTGCGCGGTCGTCTGCCCCTGGGTAGGCGGGTTGAGTATATCCCAATCCGAACAGGCCAGCTTCCCACAGTGGTGGCTTGGCTATCGGGCTGATATCTGCGGCTTGCGCTGGAACTTCTTGCGCCAGTGCGGATGTGGCTAGGAAGCAGATCGTGGTGATGGATGTTCGTAACATGGTTCGCTCTCTGCTGAGCGTGTTGATAAGTGAAATATCTTTTATCTGGATTTTGGACTCGCTGCCAATATCTCCATGGCGTGAGCACCTTTTTCGCTAGTATCCCTGGAAATGATCCGCATTTCATCGATGTAAGTAGAAATCAAGGTTTTTATATGTTCTTTCTGCCGTGTTGTCAAAAGTTTATGGATCCGAACGACCATTTCATCAGAACTTGATTCAAACGACTGGAATTCGCCTTGTTGTTGCGATGTTCTGGTAGTCTCGGGTGAGAGTATCCAGGATGTCAGGAATGCAGCTATTGTTTGTTCTCCGGGATGATCCTTCAAGAGAGCGATCAACCTGCGTTGATTAGCTTCCCGAAACCCGATATAGGCGGGGCTGACAAATGGAAGGCTGCGGCTCATTTTCATGATTTCCTGCTGTTGCATCTTGTCCAGGTCGCCTGCTAGCCACTCGAGAAAAGCTATAGTCTTCTCTGCACGTCTTTCCAGATTTTCATCGAGGTTGCCGCCGAACTGTTCCTTCTTCTGTTTCTGGATCTGCTCGGCCAAGGTATTGTCTAGTTCTTCTATTTGCTGGTTATTAAGGTCGGTTAGTAAATGAGCAGTGGGTAGAATCGCGGGTACAAGGGTTTTCCTGTATAAATCCAGCAGATGTTTCCTCAGTCGGGCGGCTTCATCTAAACTTATTTCGCCTTCGTATTGGGACACTCCATTCAGGTTTTGCAGAAAGCTGATGTATTCTTGCAATGCTACTTTGCGATGCCACATCATATAATTAGAAACTTCCTTGTGTATCGTTTCTTTTTGCTGCGGATTGAAAGAAGTGTAGGCGTTGATTTTGTGTTGCAGATATACATCAGCGTTGCGGTAGACCAGGTTGATCGTGTTGCAGCCGCTACCGATCAGAGAGAAGGCGAGAATTATTGCAAGTGATTTTTTCATGGCTGTTGTATTTGGCGATATTGCGCTTATAAATATACTTTGTCCGTTTGTGTCAAGTTAAGACTGGAATAACGGGTTCGCGGCTAGCCCCTTGATTTGATATTTCCTCTATTGCATGCGATAACACAACCAATATGATTGTCCTACAGTTAAGAAATGCCTTTCCCTGGTGAAATGAAATGCAAACCAATTTAGCCGAATCTATCAGGAATACCCCCGAAGGACGTGAGGCCGATGCGATACTGCGTACTTGCACACATTGCGGGTTCTGTCTTTCAACCTGTCCGACCTACCAACTTTTAGGTGACGAACTGGATAGTCCGCGCGGTCGCATCTACCTGATCAAACAAATGCTTGAAGGAGAACACGTCACCTTCAAGACCCAGCAGCATCTGGATCGATGTTTGACCTGTCGGTCATGCGAGACCACTTGCCCCTCAGGAGTTAAATATGGGCATTTGATCGACATAGGGCGCGGCTTCGCAGAGCAGAAGGTCGGACGCAAACCATATCAGGTTCTGCAACGAAATATCTTGCGCAGAAGTCTGACCAGTCCCGCGATCTTTGGTTCTCTACTGAAACTGGGTCAAGCCTTACGCCCAATATTGCCGACTGCACTCCGAAAGTCGGTTCCGCCTGCAAAGGAAAGCGGGGTTTGGCCGGCAGCACGCCACAGTCGAACCATGCTGGTGTTGGAAGGTTGTGTCCAGTCCGCACTGGAGCCCAACATCAATGCCGCGACTGCGCGACTGCTCGACAGGCTCGGCATCACGCTGAAGCACATTGATCTGGCTGGATGCTGTGGTGCAGTAAGCTACCATCTCAATGCTCAAAAGGAAGGCCTGGATTACATGCGACGTAATATCGATGCATGGATGCCTCATCTTGAACAAGGAGCGGAAGCAATCGTGATGACTGCCAGTGGTTGTGGTGTAACCGTCAAGGAATATGGGCATCTGCTCAAACATGACTCTGACTATGCGAATAGGTCTGCAAGAGTCTCTGCTGCGACGCGCGACCTGTCAGAAATATTATTTGCTGAAAAGAACCTTTTACTGGAGTTGCTGGAGAAGGCGGATATAAAAAATAATTCCAATTTTCAAGGTAGTAGACTGGCTTTTCACTCGCCATGCTCTCTGCAGCATGGCCAGAAGATCACTGGTGTGATCGAAGAGATTCTTGCTTTGGCAGGTTTTCAGCTATTGCCTGTTCCAGATCAATACCTTTGCTGCGGTTCAGCAGGGACATATTCGATACTGGAAAGCGAGCTTTCGCAAAAGTTGTTGAAAAACAAGGTCGTTGCGCTTGAATCGGGAGCGCCAGATTATATTGTTACCGCCAATATTGGTTGTTTGACGCATTTGCAAAGCGGTTCCACCGTCCCGGTCAGACACTGGGTCGAATTATTGGACGAGCGCTTGGAAAAAATATCATCGGAGGCTTGATGAGCGAAGTCTGGAATCAACGATACGGGACGACGGAAGGTTATTTGTTTGGCACTCAACCAAATGCATTTTTGCTTTCGCAACAACATTTACTCAAGACAGGGGAGTACTGTCTTGCCGTGGCAGATGGAGAAGGGCGCAATGGTGTATGGTTGGCTGAGCAGGGCTTGCGTGTGCTGTCTGTGGACAGTTCCGCGATTGGGGTGAACAAGGCCAGAAAGCTAGCTGAACAGCGTGGTGTCGAGTTGGAGTTCGAGTTGGCAGACTTGTTACAATGGGACTGGGGTAAGGATCGTTTCGATGTGGTTGTGGGGATATTCATCCAGTTTGTTGCACCTGAACAGCGCAAGAGAATGTTTGCCAATATCAAGGAATGCCTGAAGCCGGGAGGCATTCTGCTGTTACAGGGTTACACAACGCGCCAGCTAGAATATGCCACGGGAGGCCCATCACAGGTAGAGAACCTTTACACTGAGGAACTGTTGCGCGGTATATTTTCCGATTGGGATATCCTTCATTTGCGCGAGCATGATGATTTCATCAGCGAAGGTACAGCACATTACGGCATGTCTGCGCTCATCGACATGGTGGCGCGTTCAAGAAAAGACAACAAGTAAGACGAATATTCAACATGAAAACAATGCACTATCAGTTAATAATAAAATTATCCCTGTTAACGCTGGGGGTTGCTGGAGCTTCGTTCTTGTTGACAGGTCACAGCGAAGCAGAGCAAGTTTCTACAACAATAACTCGTCCTGCCCTGACTGTACGGACCACTGTGATGCGCGAAGAGAAATGGGCGCGCATTTTGGTGGCGAACGGCAGTATTGTTCCATGGCAGGAAGCCATCATCAGCGCTCAAGTACAGGGGCTTCGGATCTCCGAGGTTAAGGCCAGTATCGGCGATCATGTGAAGCAGGGTGATGTTTTGCTGACCCTGGACAATTTTATACGCACTGGAAACGAGACTGATGCTCCCCAGGCGCGTATCGTTGCACCTGATTCCGGGATCATTTCTGCGGTAGATGCAAATGTTGGATCATTGCCTCAATCCGGCTCGGAACTGTTCCGACTGATCCGTAAGGGTCGCCTGGAATGGCGCCCAGAACTGACTGCCGAAGAACTGATGTTAATCCGCAAGGGTATGACAGCGGAAATCGAACTGGGGGAAGGGCGCTTCGTTAAGGGCGTGGTTCGTGCGATTTCCCCATCGGTGGATATGAAGACACGTTATGGCTACGCGCTGGTTGCCTTGCCGGATAGTGAAGGGATCGTTGCAGGTGCATTTGTGCGCGGCACTTTCGATATCAGCAGCGGAAAAAGAATTTTGCAAACCCTACCTCAATCCGCAGTCATGCAGCGTGGCAGCTTGATGTATGTACTCGTCGTGGGGGCGGATAATCATGTTCATGAACGAACGGTGACTATCGGTCAACGCCACGGCGATCGTATCCAGATTAGGCAAGGACTTAAAGCGGGAGAAACGGTTGTTGAAAGCGGTGGGTCATTCCTGACCGAAGGCGATGTCGTTCAGATCGTGAAAGGATAAGCGTGATCAACGTTTCTTCATGGTCCATACGTAACCCTATTCCAGCAGTCCTTGCGTTCGTGATGCTGACGTTTTTTGGTGTGATGGCCTTCAGGGCCATGAAGATACAGATGTTCCCCGATATCGATTTACCGATGATCACGGTGACAGCGACAATGCCAGGTGCTTCGCCAGACCAGATGGAAGCTGAGGTTGCTCGCAAGATCGAGAATGTACTTGCCAGTTTGCAGGGCTTGAAACACCTTTACAGCCAAGTCAAGGATGGTTCGGCGATTGTGTCTGCGGAATTTCGGTTGGAGCGAGATTCCCGTTTGGCACTGGAGGATGTGCGTTCCGCGGTATCCAGGATACGTAGCGATCTTCCACAACAGATGCTGGATCCAGTTATCAACAAGATCGAGTTGAGCGGCAAGCCGATCATTACCTACACGATTGCCGCACCGGATATGAGCGAGGAAGCACTATCCTGGTTCGTTGATAACAACATTACCAAGCTTCTGCTCGGCGTAAAGGGTGTGGGTGCGGTTAATCGCGTCGGTGGGGTCACTCGACAAATCCGAGTTGAACTTGATCCTGTAAAGATGCTCGCACTGAACTTGAATGCATCCGAAGTTTCTAGTCAATTACGTAAGATCCAGCAGGAAGCTCCTGGGGGGCGCACCAATGTTGGTGGCATGGAACAGTCCGTTCGTACAGTGGCGACAGTGAAGACCGCCGAGCAGTTGGCTCAAATGGAAATCAGTTTGAACGATGGGCGTCGTGTGCGACTTGATCAGGTGGCAAGTGTCAGCGATTCCATAGCTGAGCGCCGCTCGGCGGCACTGCACGATGGAAAACAGGTGGTCGGTTTCGAGATAATCCGTTCGCTTGGCGCCAGCGATGTCGAGGTGGCAAACGGTGTCGCGAAATCACTCACCGTCCTGCGGGTATCACGTCCTGATATCGTCACTGAACGGGTGTTTAATACTGTCGATCAGGTATATGAGACATACCGGGGGTCGATGGAGATGATCTTCGAGGGCGCATTGCTCGCAGTAATCGTGGTGATATTCTTTTTGCGCAATACGCGCGCCACTATCGTTGCTGCGACTGCGCTTCCACTGGCAGTGATTCCGACCTTTGCGGTCATGTACTTGTTCGGCTTCACTATCAATGTCGTTACGCTACTAGCGATGTCCCTGGTTGTTGGCGTGCTGGTGGATGATGCCATCGTAGAGATCGAAAACATAATGCGCCATTTGGAACTGGGAAAGAAGCCTTATCAGGCGGCGATGGAAGCAGCTGATGAGATCGGCATGGCAGTGATAGCGACTACCTTCACGCTAGTGGCGGTGTTCCTGCCGACCGCATTCATGAGCGGTGTCCCAGGGCGTTTCTTCGTGCAGTTCGGTTGGACTGCTGCCGTGGCGGTAATGTTCTCGCTTGTGGTCGCGCGTATGCTTACGCCGATGATGTCCGCGTATTTCCTGCGCCCGCGCATCGCACATCCAACTCCTAGATGGATCGAGGTCTACCTAAAATGGGCACATTGGTGCCTTGATCATCGCAAGATCACCTTGGCAGTGACCACGGTGTTTTTTGTGGGTTCTTTTGGATTGGCCGGAACATTGCCAACTGCGTTCCAACCCAAGGACAACCAATCGCAAACCCAGGTAACGGTGACCCTTTCCCCAGGGAGCAAGTTTGAGCAGACCTATTTGCTAGCCGAGCAAGCCCGCGAAATCATCATGCAGAATCCGAACGTGACGATGGTCTATACAGCTATTGGCGGGGGCTCTTCTGGCGGGAATGCATTTGAGCCAACCGGCGTGCCAGAGGCACGAAAGGCGACACTATCTATTGAGCTTAAGCCACGGTCAGAACGTACGCTCAGGAAACAGCAGATCGAAGACCAATTGAGGGATGCCATGACTGCCTTGCCTGGGGTACGTGTCAAGGTTGGTCTGGGTTCGTCTGCCGATAAATACCAGTTGGTGTTGACCAGTGAAGATAGCGAACTGTTGAATGCGCACGCCTTGAAGGTTGGGCAGGAGTTGCGCACTATTCAGGGAATCGGAAACGTGGTATCCAATTCAAGTCTGCAGCGCCCCGAAGTGGTGGTGCGTCCAGATTTCGCGCGCGCAGCCGATTTGGGTGTCACTTCAAGTGAGATCGCAGAGACATTACGTGTGGCAACCAATGGCGATTATGACCAGTCTCTGGCCAAGCTCAATCTGCCGGATAGGCAATTGCCTATCATTGTAAAGCTGCGTGATGATGCTCGTCAGGATATCGGGTTGCTGTCACGTTTGGTAGTTAAGGGTGCGCGCGGTCCAGTAATGCTCGGAAATGTTGCTGACCTGAGTTTTGAAAGTGGCCCATCACAAATCGACCGATATGACCGGCAGCGAAATATTACCTTTGACATCGAGTTGGCTGGACAACCTTTGGGAAAAGTACAGGCAGCCGTGGCTGCACTGTCGTCCATCAGGAATATGCCGCCCGGAATGAAGATGGTACCCATTGGTGATGCAGAAGCAATGAATGAGCTTTTCACAAGCTTCGGACTAGCAATGTTCACGGGAGTGCTTTGCATCTATATTGTGCTTGTTCTGTTGTTCAAGGACTTCATGCAGCCCGCCACGATACTTGGCGCACTCGTGTTATCCGTTCCTGGTGCATTTCTGGCACTTTACCTGACCCGTACTGCGATTTCGATGCCTTCTATGATAGGACTGATCATGCTGATGGGGATTGCCACAAAGAATTCCATCTTGTTGGTGGAATATGCGATCGTTTCTCGACGCAAGCGAGGCATGAACCGAGCTGAGGCACTGCTCGATGCATGCAGGAAGCGCGTCAGGCCGATCGTGATGACTACGATGGCGATGGGCGCGGGTATGTTGCCGGTGGCACTTGACCTAGGGTCGGGTGACGGGAGTTTCCGTTCTCCGATGGCAATAGTCGTAATTGGTGGATTGATCACTTCGACCTTCTTGAGCCTTCTCGTGATACCGGTCGTGTTCACCTACGTGGACGATGTTATTGTGTGGTTCAGCAATAGAATCAGCAAGTACCGTATTGCTCATGCATATAGCCAATGAAGATGCTGCGTAATCATTGATAGTTGATTTACGAATTATTAGTGCTAGAGATGCAGCTTAGGCATTGCTTCGCGCCCAACGCACGATACTGTTTGCATCCATCGCGCCAGCCTGACGCGCAACTTCGCGCCCACCCTTGAATAATGCCAAAGTTGGAATGCTGCGAATATTGTGACGCGCACCAAGTTCCTGCGCCTCCTCGGTGTTCAACTTTGCCAGGCGCATGTGCGGCTCAAGTTGTGCCGACGCATTCACGAAGGCGGGTGCCATCATGCGGCATGGCCCGCACCAGGGAGCCCAGAAGTCCACTAGCACCGGAATGTCGTTGCGAGAGATGTGCTGAGCGAAATTATTGGCGTTCAGTTCCAAGGGGTGTGCGTTGAACAGATTATTTTTGCACTTTCCGCAGGTCGGATTTTCACCTATCTTGCCGGATGGTACCCGGTTGACCGAGTTGCAGTGCGGGCAGACGATATGTAGTGCGTCGCTCATGTTATTCCTCAAGTTATGCTGTGCTTTCTAGATGAGGGCGCGTAAATTGATTTCAACCTGTTGAGATACCTGAAAGTGATTTGACTGGGCTGGGAAGCGTGGCGAGTTGGTTTACCACTATACCCTCATGAAACATCCACAACGAACCGGGTTGCATTGTCTTCCACGGCTCATTGTCGGTCAGCGGTTGGGTCGCGATTATCGCAGCACGGTCGTCTGGCATCGTCATCTCACTGAAGTCCACCATTACATCATCATCCTTCAGGTGTGCGACCTTGAACGGCGCGCGCCTAAGGATGTAACTCAGTTCGGTGGAGCAATGCGCAAGCAGGCAGGATCCGTTGGAAAGCATAAAATTGAAAATGCCCATGCCGGAAAGCGGATAGATGAGTTCGTGTAAGGCGGCGAAGAGTTCATCTTTCGAGGTAGGTGCATCTGAGAATCTAAGTCGTAAGCTTTGCAGTAGCCAGCAGAATATGCGCTCACTGTCGGTGTTGCCGACTGGGAGGAAACTACCGTCCAGTTCCGGCTGAAAATGTGGCAGATTGCCGTTGTGTGCGAATACCCAGTATCGTCCCCACAGTTCGCGCATGAAGGGATGCGTATTCTCAAGCGTCACCACTCCTTGCGTTGCTTTGCGTATGTGCGCAATTACGTTCAGCGATCGAATGGGATATTTTCGGACAAGTTCGGCGATGGGTGACTGGGCGGAAGGAAGTGGATCGAGGAAAAGCCTTACCCCATTGCCCTCAAAGAAAGCGATACCCCAGCCATCGGCATGCACATCGGTTACACCGCCGCGTTGTTGAAATCCGGTAAATGAAAAGCAGATATCAGTGGGAACGTTGCAGTTCATCCCTAGCAATTGGCACATGACTTTCTCCTTAACTTCCTTGCCAAATATGCAGCTCGGATAGGGTTCAGTTGAATTAAGTGAAGCGCATCGATAGATCGGCTGCCAGCACGTCTTTTGTCAGCGCGCCAATTGAGATTCTGTCGACCCCGGTTTGGGCAATAATGCCTACGCTTTCAAGGGTGATGCCGCCGGATGCCTCGAGTTCAGCGCGCTTGTCGGCATGTTTCACGGCGGTACGCATGTCGTCCAAGGAAAAATTGTCAAGCAGGATTAAATGCGCGCCTGCATTCAGCGCCTGGTCCAGTTGCGCCAGCGTTTCTACTTCGATTTGAATGGGCACACCGGCTGGAGTGATTTGAAGTGCGTGTTCCAGCACTTCTTTGATTCCTCCAGCCGCTGCGATATGGTTCTCCTTGATCAGTACACCATCGAACAGGCCCATACGATGGTTATGTCCACCACCGACTTTTACTGCGTACTTCTGAGCGACACGCAGTCCAGGGAGAGTCTTGCGCGTATCCATGATTTTCGCACTGGTGTGCTTTACGGCTTCCACGTAGCGTCGCGTTAGTGTTGCAGTGGCTGACAGGGTCTGCAATAAATTCAGCGAGCTTCGCTCCGCACTTAGCATCGCCCGTGCGTTGCCGCATATTTCGCATAGCGTCTGATTGGGTTTAGCAACTTCGCCTTCACCCAGCAGCCAGCGAACCTTGATGTCCGGGTCGAGAGCCAAGTAGCATTCATCGAACCAAGGGGTGCCGCATAATACCAAGTGTTGACGTGTGATGACCGTGGCGTTACCAGACACATGTTCCGGAATCAGACGAGCGGTTATATCACCGCTGCCGATGTCTTCGTCAAGAATTGCGTGAACATGTTCGCGAATGAGCAGTGCGAGTTCGTGTTCGATGGCCATATTGTTAATTCTCTTTATAGGAAGTAGTTCAAGGTATCTGTACTACAGTTACCCTCTGTAAATTGGGTTTATATGGATGATGGCTTCAAAGCCAGTAGTCCGTAATATATTTTTCACCCTTGTCGCAGAAAAATGTGACGACATGTTCTACCTTGTGCCGATCACGCAACCTTCGAGCTGCGATCAGATGGGCGCCAGAGGACGGACCAACGAAGATGCCATGCTCTCGTGCTAGCCTGCGCATCTCCACAACGGCTTCATTCGATTCGACTGAAACTACCTCGTCAAGAAGATCCCTGTGGTGCTGAATGATTCCGGGAACAAATCCGTCCGCGATGCCCTCGATCAAATGCTTGGCGATTTCCCCGCAGAGTATCGTGCAGGACTCGCTTGGCTCGAGAGCAACGACCTTGCAATTCGGGTTGACAGCCTTGAATGCCTGGCCTGTTCCGATAATGGTGCCACCAGTTCCCACACCACCGACAACTGCATCAGGGAGAACGCCATCGGGCAATTGAGCCAAAATCTCCTGCGCGAGCCATTCGCGGTTCTCGTCGACGTTCCATTCGCTATCAAATTGTTGCGGGGCAAAGTAGCCGGGTAGAGCGCCCATACGGCGAACTTCGGCTAGTGCATCGGTAACATGGAAATCACCGATGATGCGCACTTCAGCACCGTAGGCGCGTGAAATTGCGGTTCGCTCGCGACTCATGCCATTGGGCATCAATACCAGCATCTTGTATCCCTTGACTGCTGCTACCATGCTCATTGCGTTACCAGTATTCCCGCTGCTTGCCTCGACAATCGTATCACCCGGCTTAAGCAATCCTTCGCTTTCAGCTCGCTCAATCATGTATTTTGCGATACGAGCCTTGATTGAACCGGACGGATTAAGAAATTCCAGCTTAATCCAGATACCGTCGATCTGGATCAGCGGTGTTGAACCGATTGCATCTAGAATATTTTTCATGAACATCATCCGTTTCCCATGATTGAAAGCGCAAACTAATGCCCGCGCAAGGAGGCAAGGCCAGTATCTTGCCCTATAGCCTCTTGAGTTTCCAGTTTGTTGCCCCATTTACCGGATAGTTCACTATATTCCATGCAGGAGAAATCATGCGATTTGACAAGTTGACCACAAAATTACAGCAGGCCATTTCCGATGCCCAGAGTCTGGCAGTAGGAGCAGACAACCAGTTCATAGATCCACAGCATCTTCTGCTAGCCCTGCTCAACGACCACGACAGTGGTGTTGCTTCACTCTTATCGCGTGCTGGGGCCAATGTCGGGGCTTTGAAACCTTCCCTTCAACAGGCCGTTGATCGCCTACCGAAGGTCGAAGACCACGGTGGTGAGGTTCAAGTCGGGCGAGAATTGTCCAACCTGCTCAATCTTGCCGATAAGGCGGCTCAGAAGCGCGGAGATCAGTTCATTGCATCAGAAATGTTCCTGCTCGCGGTTTGCGATGACAAAGGCGAAGCCGGACGCCTACTCAAGCAACACGGCGTGTCACGTACACCCCTTGAACAAGCGATCAATGCCGTCCGTGGCGGCGAGACGGTCGGTAGTGCAGAATCCGAAGGTCAACGCGAAGCACTAAAAAAATACACAATAGATCTGACTGAACGCGCCCGCCAAGGCAAACTGGATCCCGTGATCGGACGCGATGACGAAATTCGCCGAGCGATTCAGGTGCTGCAGCGTCGCACTAAGAACAACCCGGTGCTTATTGGCGAGCCTGGCGTGGGTAAGACAGCGATTGTCGAAGGACTTGCGCAACGAATCGTAAACGGTGAAGTGCCCGAGTCACTGAAGAGCAAGAAGGTTCTAAGCCTGGACATGGCTGCGCTGCTGGCCGGGGCAAAATATCGCGGTGAATTCGAGGAGCGCCTGAAGAATGTACTCAAGGAACTGGCACAGGATGAAGGCCGAGCCATCGTTTTCATCGATGAGTTGCATACGATGGTTGGTGCTGGAAAGGCCGAGGGAGCTATGGACGCTGGTAATATGCTCAAGCCGGCTTTGGCACGCGGAGAGTTGCATTGCGTCGGCGCGACAACACTTGATGAATACCGAAAATATATTGAGAAGGATGCCGCGCTGGAGCGCCGCTTCCAAAAGGTCTTGGTGGACGAGCCGAGCGTGGAATCAACCATCGCCATCCTTCGTGGCTTACAGGAAAGGTATGAGCTGCATCATGGCGTCGACATAACTGATCCAGCAATTGTCGCAGCAGCAGAGCTATCTAATCGCTATATTACCGACCGTTTCCTCCCGGACAAGGCGATTGACCTGATCGATGAGGCTGCAGCGCGCGTCAAGATGGAAATTGATTCCAAGCCAGAAGTGATGGACAAACTTGAACGCCGCCTGATTCAACTCAAGATCGAGCGTGAGGCAGTGAAAAAAGAGAAAGATGAAGCCTCGCAGAAGCGACTCGCATTGATTGAGGATGAGACTAGCAAGTTGCAGCGCGATTATGCCGATCTGGAGGAAGTCTGGAAGGCAGAAAAAGGTGCAGCCCAAGGCACGGCACATCTCAAGGAAGAAATTGACAAGGTTCGGGCCGAGATGGTTCGGCTTCAACGTGAAGGGAAGTTGGAGCAGGTTGCTGAACTGCAATATGGAAAATTACCGCAACTCGAGACAAGACTGAAGGAAGCGGTTCAAGCAGAAGAGAATAAGCCTCAAAACCGCTTGCTGCGAACTCAGGTAGGCGCTGAAGAGATCGCTGAAGTAGTAAGCCGCGCTACTGGTATCCCGGTTTCCAAAATGATGCAGGGTGAGCGTGATAAGTTGCTGCATATGGAAGATAAGCTTCACGAGCGGGTGGTGGGGCAAGATGAGGCGGTAAAACTGGTGTCAGATGCTATCCGCCGTTCCCGTTCCGGTCTGTCTGACCCGAATCGTCCATACGGCTCGTTTCTGTTCCTTGGGCCTACCGGTGTGGGGAAGACTGAACTGTGCAAGGCACTTGCGAGTTTCATGTTCGATTCCGAAGATCACCTGATTCGTATCGACATGAGCGAGTATATGGAGAAGCATTCGGTGGCACGCCTGATTGGTGCGCCGCCCGGTTATGTCGGCTATGAGGAAGGTGGCGGCCTGACCGAAGCGGTACGTCGCAAACCATATAGCGTCATCCTGCTTGATGAAGTAGAAAAGGCACACCCGGACGTGTTCAATGTGCTTCTGCAAGCCCTTGATGATGGACGCATGACCGATGGACAAGGTCGTACCGTCGACTTCAAGAACACCGTGATCGTAATGACCTCCAACCTTGGTTCACAAATGATCCAACAAATGACAGGTGACGATTATCAGGTGATCAAGCTGGCTGTAATGGGTGAGGTGAAATCCTATTTTCGTCCCGAGTTTATCAACCGTATCGATGAAGTGGTTGTTTTTCATGCGCTTGATGAAAAGAACATCAACTCCATCGCGCGTATCCAGTTGAAGTATCTTGAAAGACGTCTAGCTGCGATGGAGATGAAACTGGAGATCAGTGAATCTGCCTTAACCGAGATTGCCAATGCAGGCTATGACCCGGTATATGGAGCTCGACCGCTGAAACGTGCAATCCAGGCACAACTGGAGAATCCATTGTCCAGACTTATCTTAGAGGGAAAATTTGCTGCGAAAGATACTATTATTATCAATTGTATTGGCGGCGTAATGAAGTTCGAGAAAGGTTAATGAAAGGTATCATGGAGCATGCTCGGTAAGCCGAGCTTGCATAAGTTGTGCAAATCTGGTTTCTATACATTACGAATGTCCATTTTGCTTCCCGGAGAGGAGTGATGGCGTGATCTTCACAATGTGTAAATCGATTAAGCGTCAATTTATTAATATTGCTAATACCACTTAAATTCTGAACCGTGTTGCGAAGGACTTTCAATGAAAAAGAAATTTGTGGTTGTAGTCACCCGCAAACTCCCTCAAGCCGTCGAAGACCGTTTGCAACTTGATTATGAGCCCCGCTTTAATGCGGACGATCGGCAATACTCGAGTGATGAACTGATCCTACTGGCACAAGGTGCAGATGCGATCCTTCCGTGTCATACCGAACGTCTTTCCGCAGATGTCATCGCACGCTTGCCCGGAACAGTCAAGGCTATAGTCAACTACTCTGTCGGTTTTGATCATGTGGATCTGGCTGCGGCCAAGTCACGCAACATCATTGTCACCAACACGCCCGATGTGCTGGCGGATGCCACGGCAGAGATTGCCATGCTTCTTATACTTGGTGCGGCGAGACGTGCCAGCGAGGGTGAACGCCTTGTTCGAGCCGGAAAATGGCAATCATGGAGCCCTGCTTTCATGGTGGGGAGGCAAGTCACAGGAAAGCGACTAGGCATAATCGGCATGGGACGTGTTGGACAGGTTACGGCGCAACGCGCCCGCGGTTTTGATATGACAATACTTTATTCCAATCGAAGCCGTCTGAATCCAGAACTTGAGAAAAGTGCGACCTATTTTGAAACGATTGAGGCGATGCTGCCTCACTGTGATTTCTTGGCTTTGCATTGTCCGTCTACCCCCGAGACGCAAAATCTTCTCAATGCCGAGCGCATTGCTCTCCTCCCTGACGGTGCGATTGTTGTGAATACGGCTCGAGGCGGCATAGTAGATGATGATGCACTTGTCTCCGCACTTCGTACAGGAAAGCTGGCCGCGGCAGGACTCGATGTCTTTAACAACGAGCCTGGAAATATTCACCCCGGCTATCGAGACATGGATAACACCTTTTTGTTACCGCATATTGGCAGCGCAACATTTGAAACCCGAGATGCGATGGGTTTTCGTGCCTTGGACAATCTTGACGCTATTGTTTCCGGTCGCGAGCCACAGGATCGCGTCGTCTGAACTATTGGTTGAGTGATGTTCAGTATCTCTTGCTTATTACCCATGAATCGGCGAGATACTTATACTGCATGGTCGTCTTGACAGCATCTCATTAATTTCAGTTTGAGCTGTATGCAAAGCTGTATCAGCTTATCCTGCCGTTTCCGAATACATCAACATCTGACCAAAAACGAGCTTGGTGGTTGTAAGAGCATGTGCTTCAATTTTGGCAACAAATCAAGCTTATAGATCACTTGTTCATTCAAGGGTAGGTAAACAGAAAAGTTTCCACTTGATAGTTGCCATGCACTAACTTGTCAGGCTTTCGCGATTTCGTGCCCGAGCCAGAAAATCCAGACAAAAAAAAGCCAGACGTTTCCGTCTGGCCCGCCTTTCGGCGCTATGTTACATACTGCTTACTTAACGTGGCAGGTCAGGCAGGTTGCGCTACCGTT
>JAHEDW010000117.1 GCA_024641025.1 Gallionella sp. | reverse complement strand
AAGATCAATCTCCATTGGATAATCGGCAAGGACCCGCTCAAGTGATTCCTGAGGAAAAGGATATAACTGCTCTAGCCGTAGAATTATCACGTGTGCCTCACATTTTTTCTGCTCCACCTCCAGTTGCACAGCTAGTTGACCTGAACAAAGCACTATCTGCCTCACATCATCTGCCGATGGTCCAACAATAACTTCTCGGAAATCGCCCTTGGAGAGCTCATCCAGAGCCGAGAAAGCAGATGAATGATGTAACATGCTTTTAGGAGTGAACACAATCAATGGCTTGCATTTGGAAGACATCCCCTGCTGTCTAAGCCGGTGAAATATCTGACTGGCTGTCGTCAACTGGACAATTTCAACATTTTCGCATGCACACAACTGCAAGAACCGTTCGGGTCGAGCACTGGAGTGTTCAGGCCCCTGCCCCTCCAGGCCGTGCGGCAAAAAGAGCACAAGGCCGCTTGGTTGCTGCCACTTTGCCTCTGAACTGATGAGGAATTGATCGATGATCACCTGTGCAGCATTGGCAAAATCGCCAAACTGAGCTTCCCATATAACGAGAGTATTATGTGCATCGATACTGTAACCAAACTCGAAAGCAAGCACTGCTGATTCGGTCAATGGACTGTTGTGCACAGAAAATCGCCCTTGCCCACTGTCGCTGATTGCCTCCAGAGGCGAATACCTAGTGCCGGTACTCAAGTCATGTAACACTGCATGGCGATGGGCAAATGTCCCCCGCTCGCTATCCTGCCCCGTGAGTCGCACGGAACAGCCATCATCCAGCAGCGCAGCATAGGCCAATGCTTCTGCTGTTGCCCAATCGATCTTTTGCTTGCCGGCAATCATGGCATGTCGACGCTTTATGATTGCATCAATCTTTGGATGCACCTTGAACCCATCTGGAAGTGATGATAGACGCCCTATAAGTGACATCAACCGATCACGAGATACTCGAGTTGTGCAATTGGACGTTATTATCCTATCCCGTTTCTTGTCTGAATAAACATCGACCGGCTGAGAAGTCTCTGCTCGCCTCAACTCCTCTTCAAGCGCCAGCCTGGATTGTTGTTCTATCAGGTTTACCTTGTCTGTGGTTAACTGACCAAGGCGAAGGAGATTTTTTGTGTATGAGTCAAGTACCGGTGGTTGCTCGGCGATTTTCTGATATACAAGTGGCTGTGTGAAGAATGGATCATCCAGCTCCATGTGCCCGCGCCTGCGGTAGCAATACATATCAACAACAACATCGCGTCGCCAGGTCTTCCAGAAATCCAGGGCAAGCCTGATAACGCGGTTAACCGCCTCAGGGTCTTCGCCGTTAACGTGAAATATTGGTATCTGCAGCATTCGGGAAACATCCGAACAATACTGGGTAGAACGGCTCTGGGCAGGCTCGGTTGTAAATCCGATCTGATTATTCAAAATGATATGAACCGAACCATCGGTCGTATACCCGGTCAGGCGACTGAGGTTGAACTGTTCCTGGACTATGCCTTGACCAGCAAACGCTGCATCACCATGAATGATCACGGGCAGCACTTTTGACGATTCGCCCGGTGATCTCAGATCCTGTCGAGCACGTGCACGGCCGAGTACGACGGGCCCTACAAACTCCAGGTGGCTCGGGTTAAAGCACAGCGACAGCTTGACCGGCGTGCCTTGCGTCGTCAATCGACTGGATTCCACCCCAAGATGGAATCGAACATCACCATCACTATCTGCATCATTCCCGGTATCAAGTTGCTCAAAACGCCTAAAAATGTCGCATGCTGGCAGTTCCAGGATATTTGCCAGTACATTAAGGCGCCCGCGATGGGCCATACCGATGATGATTTCATCTACCCCGTGCTCAGTTGCTTTTTCAATTGCCTGGTCAAGCAAGGGTATCAGTGTCTCTGCACCTTCCAGTGAAAACCTTTTCGTGCGCTTGAATTTCGTGTGAATAAATGACTCGAAGTTTTCGGCGTCTACCAGCTTTCTGAGAATTCTAATCTGTTCCTCGGGGGGAACATTACTGTGGAATTCTTTCCCTTCGATGCGTTCACGTAACCATTTCTGAATATCCAGGTCATCGATATGGAGATACTGTACACCAATAGATCCACAATAAACCCTTCGCAATTCATCCAGAATATTCCTGAGCGGCAGGCTCACTGGCTCACCACCCCAGAGCACAGTGAATGTTTCGTCCAACTCGCTTTTCCTGATGCCATAATGCTCAGGGTCAAGCTCTGCGTGCGAATTCGAGCAGGCCAACCCCAACGGATCAAGAGCTGCGATTACATGACCACGTTCACGATAGGCATTTACCAGTTGCTCTACACGCAGTGCCGCCAATGCGCGCATACGATCGCGCAATTGTTCAACCTCAGTAACATCGCTGAAAACGGCAATAACACCGGCACGAATCTGCTGCCCGGTGGACGAATCCTTCTCGAATAAAAAGCTCGTTGTAACTGTAAGTATTTTGTTGCCGGAATCTGCAGGAAATCTAATCCGCCTGTGATGGGTGGATGATGAGTCATAGATCGCATCGAGTATTACCTGCGTGAAATCATCGCTCCCATGGATATTAAGAAAGATTTCAGCGAAGTTCCCACCGATTACATCAGACCGGTTGAGCTCCAGAATGGATTCAGCGGCATGATTGAAGGTAATAAGTTTGCCATTGAGATCAATGCTGAGCACACCATCGCGCATGTTCTCCAGAATGTTTTTGTGAATGGCGCCCTCAGACATTAAATGACTCTAATCCGTGGCTCCTGCGCCATGCCGTCTGATGATCCGGTCTGCCCAGACCGCAATGATTTTTGCCGCATAATCTGCATCTTTGGCATGGGCAAGGAGATGGTCAGCTCCATCAAGCGAAATAAAGTTCTTGGGATAATTTGCAGCATCGAAGATTTTCCTGGCATGACCAATATCAACAACTTCATCCTCAGGCGAATGCATGATGAGAAGCGCCTTATGCATATTATGCATATTGTCTAGCAAGGAGTGTTCGGAGATATCTTCCAGAAATTGTCGCGTTATTGTGAATTGTCGCCCCGCAAGATTGACTTCAGCGAAGCCATCTTCGTAAATAGACTGGTGATGATGTGCAAACAGGCGGGCTACATGGTTTGGCTCGCTGGGTGCAGCAATCGTGACGACTGCCTGAACATCGGGCAAGTCCCGAGCTGCAACAAGCACTGCAGCCCCGCCCAGACTATGCCCTAGCAGCATGGATGGAGCGCCGAATCTCTGCTCAACAGCACTGGCCGCACTGACAAGATCCTGTACATTGGAAGTAAAATTTGTATTGGCAAAGTCACCTTCACTGTTGCCAAGACCGGTGAAGTCAAAACGCAATACCGCAACTCCCCGTGAGGCGAGTGTTCTACTCACGCGACTTGCAG
>JAHEDW010000018.1 GCA_024641025.1 Gallionella sp. | reverse complement strand
CGCCGCCGAGCAGCAGGCCGATAATCACCAGCACGATGGCGATTTCGATCAGGGTGAAGCCGGATTGATTGCGTTTCATTGTGGTACCCTCCATTCAATATTGTATAAGCTACGACCTAAAATGCTTGCAAGTGCCATGCCAGTCATGTTTCAAAATGAGATACTTATTACTACTAAAGAAAATAATTACAATAAAACAATAAGTTACATTTATGATAGTGTTGTTTTATGGGGCTAATTTTGGTTCCAAGAAGGGTGCAATGGCTTATCTTGGGACAAAATGACGAGATGTTGACAAGAATGGTGACGGAATGCTGACGCTTAATATGAGGAATCGCTTATTTACCGGCCGCTGGCTATTGCTGGGGATGCTCGTACTTTTGCATAGTGCGCTGATGTTGGGTGTGGAAAGCCTTTGGATTCGCCCATTATTGATTGCACACCTTGGCTTGTTCCTGCTTTGGCAGCCACTATGGCGCGGTGAGAGAGATGTTGGGAATGGCGCGGTAGTATTCATTGGGCTGGCAGCGGGTGCCGCGATGTTCTTTCTGAGTTGGTGGGCGATAGCGTTCTGGCTGACAGGCTTGTTTGGCCTGGTCGGTGCTCGCGTGTTTGCTTTTCGGGACCGATGGACACGGTTGCTATATCTTACGGTCATGGCCTACTTACTTGCAGTGTTACTGCTCTGGGTTGTGCCGAACCTATTTGCATCACAAACCAACATTCAATTGATTCAGGCACAAGCCGGTATCGAAGCAGGAAATATCCTGATGAAGTATGTACTCCCGATACTACTGGTTGTCGCTGTCATCCCTTTCGGCCATGAAAAGACCGAGAACATCCAGGCGATCGATCTGATCTACAGCTTGTTGCTGTTCATGCTGTTGGCCTTGGTGGTACTCGGTAGCCTGGCCTTCATGAACCTGGGTCGGCTTGAATATCTTGAAGCGCTGCTTCGCACGTTGTTGTTGATGGGAGTTGTGTTGTTGGCCCTCGGTGCTTTATGGAATCCTCGCTTCGGTTTTGGCGGCCTGCAGGTGTTGTTCTCGCGCTATTTGCTGAACGTTGGTACTCCGTTTGAAAATTGGCTCGCTCAATTAGCCGAGGCAGCGCAGCGGGAACCCAGTTCTGCAAGTTATCTTAGGCGTGCAATCGGCTTGCTGGCCGACCTGCCATGGTTGTCAGGCCTGTCATGGCAATCTCCCGATGGCTCTGGACAGTCCGGACAATTCAGCAAATTTGCAGTAGTGACTCAGGAAGGAGAATTGCGATTGACACTATATGCCAAGCAATCGCTCAACCCGTCCGTGTTACTTCATGTCCAATTGCTAGCCCAACTGATTGGATATTTCTATCAGGCCAAGCAGCGCGAACAAAGCCTGAGCGAAATCACCCGCTTGCAGGCTGTTTATGAGACCGGGTCGCGCCTTACTCACGATCTGAAGAATATGCTGCAGTCACTGCTATCACTTACATCAATCGCACAAAGCCGCGAACAAATAGCTCAGCAATTGCTAAGGCAGCAACTACCCCTGCTTACACAACGCATCGAGCTAACATTAACCAAGCTGCAACAACCCGAGACGACAATTGAAAATGCCCAGTTACCCCTCAATGTTTGGTGGAACTCGGTTCTGCTTCGCAACCAGTTTCAGGGCATCGTCTGGCGTGCGCCGGACAACCTGCCTGATAAAAAAATTCCAGCACCATTGTTGGACTGTGTGATTGACAACTTGCTTGATAATGTCCTGAAAAAACGCCAGAACGACCCTGACTTGGAAATCAGGGTCGAAATCGAGTCTGAACCATTGCGCCTGCAAGTCTGTGATAACGGGAATCCGATACCAGAAGCAATTGCCGCCAAACTGCTCCATACCGCCATTGTCTCCGAGAGCGGACTCGGGATTGGCTTGTATCAAGCCTCCCGTTGGGCAGGCCAGCTTGGTTATCGTCTGGAGCTGACCAGCAACAGTCCAGGGGCGGTATGCTTTGAGCTGTGTGGATAGTTTCCATGCGCCAGCACTGGCGCTTTGGGTCAATGGGAAGAACCCGCGCTTTTGCTCGGATGAAATATAACTTATTGTTATTAATATACTAATATATTTTTTCTGGGGTTATGTAAAGCTTTGTAAGAATTATTCCTACATGAACCGTTCCGCTACCCCTACAAAAGAAACGGTCCAGTTCTGATTTCATCATTCCTGTTCTTGCCGCAATACTTCGCCCGTCTGAATTCGACCAGGGATGACCGGATTTATCGGCTATCGAGCGACTCAGTAGATTCGAAGTTATCCGTTCTTCGCTGGTTTACAAAGGGGGTAATATGAACACCATGCAATTGCAAGAAGGAATACGCGAAATCAACCTCACTTACCTGATGTTGGCCCAGGAAATGATCAAAAAGGACAAGCCATCCGCAATTTTCCGCTTGGGGCTCAGCAAGGAACTGGTGGAGGTGGTAGGCAATCTTACTCCAACTCAAATTATCAAAATGGCTGCATCAAACATGATGCTTTGCCGTTTCCGTTTTGATGAGAACGTTCTCCTCAATCTGGTTACAGATTTCAATAAGGATCGTTTGATGTCCCAAGCACATGCTGCGATCCTGATGTCCTCGCAACCTGTCGAAGAGTTGGCATAAGGTTGGTTATGCTAGCCAACAAAACTGTGCTGGGCGAGGCACAACAAGTCAAGATCGCCATAGACCTGATTGAATTGGGTGCTCGTTTGCAATTACTTCAGGAAGAAACATCACTTAGCCGTGAGCGATTGCTCAGGCTATACAAAGAGGTCAGGAAGGAGTCACCCTCCAAGGGGATGTTGCCTTACTCGACTGATTGGTTCATGAGTTGGCAGCCGAACATCCATTCATCCCTGTTCATGGATATTTACCAGTTCCTGGTCAAAAATGCCGGCGTGGACGGCGTACAAGCGTTAATTAGTGCATATCGCTTGTACCTCGACCAAATTCAGGGCATCGAAGATTCAGAACCCGTTCTCAGTATTACCCGCGCATGGTTCATGATTCGCTTTTTCAGGGCGGAGATGCTGCGTCTAGCACCTTGTGTTGAATGCAGCGGCCATTTCGTGGCCCATGCAGGTGATCTGCATGCTAATTATGTTTGCGGTATCTGTCGTCCACCGACGCGTGCCGGTAAGACAAAGGTCGCAAGGAAAAATGAATTAGCGGCAGCAAGTGCCGCCTGATAAGTCTCTTATTAGTCTTCACCGGCTTGTTACCACTGCAATTCCCACCCAATTTCATGACTCCTGTGCCGATGGCGAGGTGTTATGTAAAATTCAATCCTGTGAATTAGGGGATATTTACTTCCCTATCTTGCCAAACGAATCGGCCGTCATGCCGTTAGAGTGTTGGGAATACTTGGATACCCTTCAAAACGATACGAAACCCCGGAGAAGATAAATGGGTAATTGGTGGAATAAACTTCCTTTGAAAAGCAAACTTCAGTTGCCCATCCAACTGATGCTGTTGGTGGTATTGCTTTTAGCGCAGAGCGTCGCATTGAACAAATTCGAAGAACATGTGCTTGACGAGTCCATACAAAAAGCCAAGGTGTCTGCCGACGGGGTGCTTAATGGGCTGAACATGCTGATGATCAATGGAATCATCAGTGATCCGGATCAACGCATCTTGTATGTCAAGAAAATGAGCGACTCGGAAAAAATTGTCGAGTTGCGCGTAATCCGTGGCAGAGCGGTACAGGATCAGTTCGGTGCCGGGTTACCTTCCGAGCAACCGATAGATGAACTGGATCGCGCTGCGCTAAATACTGCTCAAGTACAAACCAGCTTGTCGAAGCAGGATGACAAGCAAACCATGCGCGTGGTTGTACCTTTCATAGCTAGAAAGGAATTCCGTGGCACAAATTGCCTGATGTGCCACATGGTGAAGGCCGGGACAGTAAATGGCGCTGCCAGCATCACGCTGGATCTGAGCGAGGAATTCTCAGCAATAAGCACTGCCAATTACGCATTATGGACCGCGCAGATCTCGATCCAGGTCATATTGTACCTGCTCATCGGTTGGTTGATAGGCAAGGTGACCCAGACAACGCGCGAACTCAAAATCGTGATGCAGAATATGAGTATCGATCGTGATTTATCCAAGCGCGTTGTGGTGCGAAGTCAGGATGAGATCGGCAAGACCGCGCAAGCCTTCAACGAACTGGTGGACGGTATTTCCAAGATTATCCGGCAGGTACTCGATAATGCCGCCAAAGTCTCAAAGTCAGCAGCCCAATTATCCGCATCATCATGGCAAATTGCTCAGAGTTCTCATGTGCAGAGCGAAGCAGCCGGTTCAACAGCGGCAGCAGTGGAAGAGATTACCGAGAGCATCAATTCGGTGGCCGAAAATGCCGAAGATGTGCGCAAACTTTCCGAGATGAGCCTGCATCAAACCGAACAGGGAAACCAAGATGTGACCGCGATGATAAGTGAGATCAGGCGAGTGCAGGAAGCGGTCAACCAGATTGCTGGTTCAGTCAAGGAGTATGTCGAAAGTACTCGCGCAATTACTGGTATGACCCAACATGTTAAGGATATCGCTGATCAAACCAATCTTCTTGCGCTGAACGTGACGATTGAGGCTGCTCGAGCCGGAGAGCAGGGACGAAGTTTTGCAGCAGTGGCGGATGAAGTCCGCAAACTGGCGGAAAGATCTGCCAAGTCAGCCAACGAGATCGATGAAATAACAAACTCTCTTAACCAGAAATCAGGAAATGTCGAGTCGGTTGTTCAAACCGGTTTGCGTTCCTTGCAGGCAACTCAAGAGCAGATAGAGCGTGTCTACAACGTATTGATTGAAGCAGGTGAAGCGGTATCTCAATCCAGTCGTGGAGTGCGTGATATCGCTTCATCAGTCAGCGAGCAAAGTCGGGCCAGCATCGAGATTGCACGCAATGTGGAGAAGATCGCCCAGATGTCAGAGGAAAATCACGAGGCGGTACGTTCGAATAACAAGGAGATCGTACGTTTGGAAGAATTGGCTAAAGAGTTGCATGATGCAGTTAGCCGTTTTCGAGTCTGATTTGATCTTGATTTGCAGCAGGTTCATACATGATACGCGTGCAATGGCGAGTTGCGCATTTGTAGCAAGGAGAATTTTATGCCCGACTTGTTGAATAACTTCGATATCCGGAGTGGGATGGCGGGAGCTAACAAGCAAGAGATCCTGATGTTCACATTGGGAATGGATGGCCGCACCGGTCGAGATGAGACTTTCGGAATCTATGTATTCAAGGTTCTTGAAGTGATTCGCTCTCCAGTGATCACTGGTACCCAGATAGTTGATTCTGCTTATGAGGGGATGGCTAATTTTCATGGCAACCAGATTCCTGTCATAGACCTGGCGAAATACATCGGAATTGAAACTGATCGTAAACCGGAGACCATGATCGTTGCCGAGTATGACGGCAAGCCAAAGGGATTCATGGTAAGGGTGGTTGTCAATATCTTGATTGTTGACAAGGCGACAATGCGAGTGCCCCCACCCAAGTTGCTAGCAGAACTTGGCGGATTGGTGACTGCGATCACTTCTGCGGACGATGGGCATCGTGTATTGATGCTGGATACGGAAAGGGTGTTCGCTGAATTCCTCCGCCCTGATTACCCGGCAAAGGACATTGAAAAAGTTCAGGCAGTAATTGAGCATCCCTCAGTTTTTCCCGCTGATGCCTTACTGTCACGCGATCATGTACCACGAAAATTGGATTCGGTGCGATTAGAGGCGAGTCATGGTGAAGCAGAGTCCGTTGCTGTCGAAGACCGGATGCCGAGTCAAATCGAGGCACGAACCAGCCTGGTGGGAACCAACAAAATGGAGATCTTGCTGTTCAGCTTGGGCAGCAATGAAAAATTCGGCATCAACGTGTTCAAGGTAAAGGAAATTTGTCCAGCAGGGAAAATTACCCGTACTCCGAACATGCCGACAGGCGTGGACGGTATTGTGCTATTTCAGGGACGAGTGATTCCAGTACTGAACTTGGCGAGCTTCATGGGAATGACTCCTCATCAGAAGCACCGAACCATGATGGTCACAGAATTTAACAATCACACGCTTGGCTTTCTGGTTCAGGGAGTTGATCGCGTCATCCGCGTAGATTGGGACAAGGTTCGCGCTACCGAAGGAATGCTCTCCGAAAATGGTGCAAGGATCACAGCGATTACGGAGTTGAGTGATGGTTCGTTGATTTCAATACTGGATGTAGAGCAGATTTTGGTTGATGCTTTCGGTGAAACCGTTATTGGCAATATTGCACGGGTCGAATCCGAACGTGATCTTTGTGTTTTTTTCGTGGATGACTCTGTGGTGGCGCGAAGAAAAATTACCCAGGTACTGGACAAGATGGCAGTCAGGTATATACAGGCAGCCAACGGAAAGAAAGCCTGGGATAGGCTCAGTGCGATGGCTGATAGTGCACAGGTTCACGGAGCCAAGCTGAGCAACCAGATACAAGTAATTATGACTGATGCGGAAATGCCTGAGATGGATGGTTTTGTGTTGGCACAACGCATCAAGTCAGATCGTCGTTTTGACGGAATACCGGTGGTCATGCATACATCATTATCATCTGCTGCCAATCGGGAAATGGCTAGGCGTGTCGGTGTCGATCATTACGTGCCGAAATTTGACCCGGTGTTGTTGTCATCAACTTTGCGTCCCTTGTTGAAATGATGAGTGACAGACCGTGGATTTCAGCAAGGATGCAATTATTTCATTGCGACAAGAAAGTCTTGGCAATGCTTCTGGCTTCAGTAGCCTGAGATAAAGGATTGTCATGGGCTTGGAAGATACAAGATTTCTCGTGGTTGACGATTTTTCAACGATGCGACGCATCTTGCGCAATCTGCTCAAGGAGTTGGGTTTCATGAATGTCCAGGAAGCAGAAGATGGGGTTGAAGCCTTGGCAAAATTAAAAGAAGGAAACTTCGATTTTGTGGTGACGGACTGGAACATGCCCAACATGAGTGGCATAGAGTTATTGCATGCGATTAGAACTGACGCAAAACTTAAGCATATGCCAGTGCTCATGGTAACAGCGGAAGCTACGAGGGATAATGTCATTTTGGCTGCGAAGGCAGGTGCAAGTGGCTATGTTGTAAAACCCTTTACGGCCGCAAAGCTTGACGAAAAATTAATGAAAATATTTCAATCCATGCAAGAGTGAAAGATGGCATGACTGCAAAATCTGACAATTCGGACTCTGATGATCTCGAAGCGTTGTTCGATAGCATCGTGGCGGCAAATAAGGAGGCAGAGAGATTGGCCAGGGAACCGTCATCGGTTACGCTCGGAGCAAATTACACTGTACCTGCTTCAAGGGCACCGGAATTTAACCCATCTCAACTCCGCCGCGATCCAGCTGGGTATGAAGCAAGGAGAGCCCCGCCATTGCAGAATGCCCCATCAACGCCGCAACCTGCAGATGTGATCGATCAGATCGGGCACATGACACGTACGTTGCATGATGCGTTGCGCGAGCTAGGTTTGAACAAGAAGATCGAAAAGGCTGCATCTTCGATTCCCGATGCACGCGACCGCTTGAATTATGTGGCGACATTGACTCATCAGGCTGCAGAACGTGTACTGAGTGCCACCGAGGCTGCACAACCGCTGGTTGAATCTATGGAAGTTGAGGCACACCGTCTGGCGGGAAAATGGCAAATGATGTTTGATAAGCAGCTCGACGTCGAGGAGTTCAAGGAGTTGACTAAGCAAACGCGAGCGTTCTTGCAGGATGTCCCCAAGCAAACAAAGGCTACCCATGCATATCTTATGGAAATAATGATGGCGCAGGATTTTCAGGACCTGACTGGCCAGGTCATCAGGAAAATAATTGCTATCACTGAAAACCTGGAGCAGCAGTTATTGGCACTGTTGTTGGAGAACGCGCCCGCCAAGGCAAAAACGAATCTTGAGACAGGGCTGACTAATGGACCTGTCATCAAACCGCGTAACACTAAGGATGTTACGCCCAGCCAGAACCGTGTGGACGATCTATTAGAAGGTTTGGGGTTCTAAATGAATGATTTTGCGGGCATGGAGGATCTGTTAAGCGACTTTCTACTTGAAGCCGGAGATATGCTTTCCGAAGTGGATAATAAGTTGATGGATCTGGAAAAGTCACCACAAGACAGCAGGTTGCTCAATGAGATATTTCGCGGTTTTCACACCATAAAGGGAGGTGCTGGCTTTCTCAATGCGACCGAACTGGTTGCGCTGTGCAACATTACTGAAAACGTGTTTGACAAGTTGCGAAATCGTGAAATATTGCTAGGGCCTGAACTGATGGTCGCAATTTCGGCGGCGACGGCCGAAGTGCGAACGATGTTCGGTTCATTGCAGCAAAATATGCAACCAAGAGAGGCGCCTCGTGAACTTATCGATGCTTTGAAAGCAGCATTGACTGGCAAGAGGAGTTCATTTTTCGCAACCCCGTTAACTGCTTCGAAAGGGGAGCATGGGGGCGTAGGGAGTGCACCCCAAGATGCCGCGAATTGGGACAAATTGTATAAATCGCTTACAAGTGCAGAGAGCAAGGTTGATGCAGATGCGGCGATTGATGAAAAAGCAAAGGCGCAACCAATTGCTGCTGTGGGTGTGGCGGAGGGTGAACAAGCGAAGGCACCACCAATTGATGCTGTGGATGCCAATCATGCTTTGCTTGAGTTGCTAGTTACGGATACTCCTTTACCTGTTACGGAAGAAAGCAAAGTTGATGTTGCAGAAGAAGAATCCACAAAGAATACGGTGCGCGTGGATACCGAACGCCTTGACCAACTTTTAGGAATATCAGGCGAAATCGGGTTAACAAAGAGCCGTTTGACCCGTTTACGAACACAGGTCGTTCAGGGACGCATCGATGCGGACACCATGCATGAGTTGGATCAGGCAATCAGTCAACTTGAAACTTTGGTGGTTAATTTGCAGAGCGCGGTGGTCAAAACCCGCATGCAACCTATAGGGCGAATCTTCAAAAAGTATCCGCCACTGGCGAGTTCCCTGGGGAGGTCTTTGGGCAAGGAAGTGGAATTGCTGCTTGACGGTGTGGATACCGAATTGGACTCCAACTTGATCGAAGACCTTGAGGAGCCTTTAGAAAACCTGCTGCGTAGCGCAATAGTCACCGGCATCGAATCTGGTGAGGCGAGAATTGCTGCCGGCAAGCCAAGCAAGAGCATTTTGGAATTGAGCGCGCATCAGGAAGGCGACCAAATTCTGATTACGATAACTGATGACGGGCGCGGTTTGCAACCAGATGCGATCCGTAACAAGGCCAGAGCAAAGGGACTGATTTCCAGCGATGTGGCAAACACACTCGAAGATGGCCAGTGTCTGGAACTAATTTTTCTGCCGGGATTTGGCAGCGATGATGAATATGGCGGAAGCGCAACCGCCTTGGATGTGGTTAAAGCAGACATACAGGAACTTAACGGGGAGGTCAGTATCAATTCCGAGCCAGGTAAGGGAACCGTGATCAATATCCTGTTGCCACTAACGTTGGCCATCCTGCCGGTATTGATGGTGCGACTTGGAGAGCAGTCATTTGCTGTACCGCTGTCCTTGGCGAGCGAAATCCTGTCTGTTACGCCGGGCAAGTTGCAGTTGGTTTCAGGCAGGCCATCCATGGTGGTACATGGAAAGGTAGTTCCAGTGCTGTCGCTGGCTCAACTGCTTGGATGGGAGCAAAGTGGTACTTCTACCGTGGGCGTGCTGGTACAGTCAGGAAAAAATAATTTCATCATGTTGGTAGATTCTATTGTTGGACAGGATAACGTTGTGATCAAGCCATTCGATGCCTTCCGACCCAAGGGAGTCTCGGCAGTTACAGTGTCTAGCGAAGGTGAAATCATATTGATACTAGACATCAAGGAGTTGATTGGCGTAACGCACGCCAATTAGCCTTATTCTGTTGTATCCAGGCGGATTGATAGCCGCCATCGCGCTTAAAGGAGAAATCGCAAAGGAAGTGATGGTTGGGGAATCAATACCCTGGTTTGCGCGAACAGGGTGGTTTTGGCAGCGAAGATTGCGCAGATAAAATCAGAATGCCGTGGCTCACCTAGATTAAATTTCACGCCCCTTAGTTCTTTGCTTCCACAAGTCGGTGAGCAATTGCATAATGGACTGCCTCTGCATTGTTCTTGAAACTCATCTTCTCCAGCATGCGCGCACGGTAAACACTCACAGTCTTGGGGCTGAGCATCATGATCTCCGAAATTTCTGTCAGGGATTTTCCCGATGCCATTAGGCAGAGTGTTTGATATTCCCGGTTGGAGAGATTTTGGTGCAGTAAGTCATGCGATTCGCCAATCAAATTGCTCAGCAGTTGTTCAGCCAGGACTTCGCTGATGTACTTCTTGCCACTGATGACCTGTTGTATCGCTCCAACAAGCTTTTCGCTTGCGCTTTGCTTGTTGATATATCCCACTGCTCCAGCTTTCAAAGCACGTACACCGTATTGTTCTTCAGGATACATGCTAAGGACGATCACCTTGATGTCAGGTTGCTCCGTCTTAAGTTGCTTGAGTACATCCATCCCATGTTTATCAGGCAAGGACATGTCCAATAACACCAGGTCGAAATGTTGCTCGCGCAGCATCTTGACCGCCTGAATGCCGGATTCGGCTTCTCCCTTGATCTGGAAGTTGGGGCTTTCTTCGAGAAGTTGTTTCAACCCCTTGCGAATCAGGGCATGATCATCTACAACGAGGATGTCTATCATATTCATGTGCCGTCAAAAAGAGCTTGCTGCTGGATCGTCGAATTTGCTTCGTCCGTTTCCAGCGGGATACAGATTGCGATTTGCGTTCCTTTGTTGGCTGAACCAGCAATCTTGACCGTACCCCCAAGGTACGTGACGCGCTCATGTATTCCGCGCAGCCCAAAGGAGCGTGGTTTGTTGCGGGCCTTGTCGCTGATTCCCACGCCATCATCTGAAATGATCAGTTCAAGATGGTCGTGCCCCTTTACGATCTCGACTTGGGCATTTTTTGCCTTGGCATGCTTGAGGATATTGTTCAGTGCTTCCTGGAAGATCCTGAACAGGGTAATTGAGAGGTTGGTGGAAAGCAGGATTTCTTCGTCCGAAGCGATGACATTGCAAGTAATGCTGCTTCGCTTGCTGAACTCTTGAGCCTCGACTTCAATCGCAGCAATAAAGCCAAAATGATCCAGTATGCCTGGACGTAAGCTGTGAGCAAGATTGTTTGCTGAAGATATCACTTTGTTTACCAGTTCCTCTATTGTCCTGGCCTTTTCCCTGAGTAATGGGTCCCCTTCAGGGAGGCGCTGGATCAACCAGGACAGGTCAATCCTGATGGCAGTAAGTAGACTGCCGATTTCATCGTGAACTTCGCGAGCGATATGGAGGCGCTCCTGTTCCTTGGCATCCTGAATGTGCGAGGTTAGCTCCTGGAGTTGTTGCTGGGTACGCCTGATCTCGAGTGACGCCAATTTGTTTTCAGTGATGTCGAGAACCATGCCCTCCCAGAATGTATTTTCGTCAGGGGATAGGTGCGGCATCGACCCCATGCTGATCCACTTTGTTCTATTGCCAGACAACTGGATCCTTCCCTGCCATTCCCAGAAGCAAAGGTTTTTTGCAGACTGCTGCAATGTTTCCAAAAAGGTTGAAATGTCTTCCGAGTGGATTCGCCTAATGAAATGCGACGAATCACTCAATAGTTCATCGGGAGTGATCTCGAGTAGTGACGAGCAACCTTCACTGACATAGGAGAATGCAATGGAACCAGAATCCTGCAATTCGATTTTGCAGGCCATGCCTGGCAAACTGGCGATGAATCGCTGCAGCGTGTCCTTCTCTAGGTCGGATAACAGGTCAGGAGATCTGTTTGGCATCAGATTCGGCAAGATAATAAGTTTCCAGGATGATAAGCAAGATTACTATATCACCATTAGAGCCAGCAACCACAGGCTTGGCGGTATGTGATAAGCTCGACTTCGTTGTTATTTCGAATTATCTTGCTTCATGTCTGCCATACCAGTTTCGGCATCTTCTCTCGCAAGTGCGCTGATGCGCAAGGAAGTCCTCGACCTGCACGCCTACCATGTGCCTGACAGTCGTGGCCTAATCAAGCTGGATGCGATGGAAAACCCCTACGCTCTACCACTGCCGTTGCGGAAAGAAATCGCAACAATCGTGGGAAATGCCGCGATTAATCGCTATCCTGACCCGAACCCCGCGGCGCTGAAGGAGGAGATCTGTAATACTCTCGGGTTGCCTCCTGATATGGAGGTATTGCTGGGTAACGGTTCGGATGAACTGATCCAGTTGCTGGCGCTGGCCATGAACAAGCCTGGTGCTGCCATGATGAGCTTGGAGCCATCGTTTGTGATGTACCGAATGATTGCAAACTATACCGGGATGCGCTATGTGGGTGTGCCCCTGAAAATCAATTCCGGGGCAGATGATTTCTCCCTTGACATGACAGAAACGCTAAAAGCAATCAAACGTGAACAACCCTCGCTGGTTTTCCTTGCTTATCCCAACAATCCAACCGGAAATCTCTATCCATCGCTGGATGTCAAACGGATCATAGAGGCAGCACCAGGCTTGGTTGTTGTGGATGAGGCATATTATGCCTTTGCAAGTGACAGTTTTATTCCGCACTTGGCAAGTTATCCCAATCTGCTAGTAATGCGCACCTTTTCCAAACTAGGTATGGCAGGATTGAGACTTGGTTTCCTTGCCGGCAACAAGGCTTGGCTAGGGCAGTTGGAAAAGCTGCGCTTGCCGTATAATGTCGGAGTGTTGACGCAGTTGGTGGCAGGAAAACTTTTGGCACATCATGGGGTGTTGTTGCAGCAGGCGGAACAAATAAAGATGGACCGCGCCAGGCTCTATCAACAGTTAGGTGAAATTTCTGCTGTGCAGGTTTATCCCAGCGAAGCAAATTTCCTGCTGTTCCGCGTGTCGGATGCCAATGAAGTGTTCGGCGGTTTGAGACAGCGCGGCGTGCTAATTAAGAACCTGAATGGCGGGCATCCGATGCTAAAGAACTGTTTGCGCGTTACTGTGGGCACGCGTGCCGAGAACGATACGTTTATAGCTGCACTACGAGAAACCATTATTCAATCCGCATAAGGCTAAACCATGCGAAGCGCGAAGGTAAAACGCAACACCCTTGAAACGAAGATCAGCATCGAGCTGAATCTCGATGGTATCGGCAAATCTGAATTCGACACCGGGCTTCCTTTTCTGGATCACATGATCGATCAGATCGCCCGGCACGGCCTAATCGATTTGAAAATACATGCCAAGGGAGATTTGCACATTGATGCACATCATACTGTAGAAGATATCGGAATCACGCTGGGACAAGCTTTCAACCAAGCGATAGGCGACAAAAAGGGCTTGCGCCGCTATGGCCATGCATATGTGCCGTTGGATGAGGCATTGTCACGGGTGGTTATGGATATTTCGGGTCGTCCCGGCCTGGTGTTCAATTGTGATTTCGTGCGTGCTAGCGTCGGGGAGTTTGATGTTGACCTTATCAATGAATTCTTCCAGGGGTTCGTAAACCACGCCCTGGTGACCCTGCATATCGATAATCTGGCGGGCAACAATGCCCATCATCAGGCTGAGACCATTTTCAAGGCATTCGGCCGCGCACTTCGCGTGGCGCTGGAGCTTGATCCGCGCATGGCTGGTGTAATGCCTTCCACCAAGGGTTCGCTATAAACTCAAATGATTGATGTTGCTGTTGTAGATTACGGTATGGGTAACTTGCGCTCGGTCGAGCAGGCCTTGCGGCATGTGGTGCCTGATGCCGAAGTTGTCGTTACGGATGACATAGACGCGATTTCGGAAGCTAAGCGCGTTGTATTTCCCGGGCAAGGAGCTATGCCTGATTGCATGCGCGAAATGGATGCGCGCAGATTGCGCGATGCTGTTCTTCGGGCGGCAAGCAGCAAACCTTTTCTTGGGATTTGCATCGGCATGCAGATGTTGTTCGAGCACAGTGACGAAGGGAACATTCCAGGCTTGGGAATATTGCGCGGCAAGGTGGCTCGGTTTGCCAGCGACATGCATGACGCGCAGGGAGAAAAGCTCAAGGTGCCTCACATGGGCTGGAACCAGGTACATCACAACCCACATCCCTTGTGGGATGGGATAGAGCAGGATGCACGCTTTTACTTTGTTCATAGTTATTATGTTCAGCCACTTGATGAATCTGTCGTGCAAGCCAGTAGTGACTACCCGCGGCCATTTACTTGCGCAGTGGCGCGAGACAACTTATTCGGTGTTCAATTTCATCCGGAGAAAAGCCAAGCAGCAGGGCTAAAACTGCTGAATAACTTTATGTTGTGGAATCCATAATCATTTAACGTACTGTCATGCTAATTATTCCTGCGATAGATTTGAAAGATGGTCAGTGTGTTCGCCTCAAACAAGGCGTGATGGCTGATGCTACGGTGTTTTCTGAAAATCCTGCCGAAATGGCTCAACATTGGCTGGAGCAAGGGGCGCGCCGTTTGCATCTGGTAGATCTGAATGGCGCTTTCGCCGGCAAACCGAAGAACGAGATTGCCGTGCGCAGTATTATTGAGGCGATGGGCGATAGTGATGTGCCAATTCAGTTGGGTGGCGGGATACGCGACCTCGAAACGATCGAGCGCTATCTCGACATCGGCGTCACCTACATCATCATCGGCACAGCTGCAGTCAAGGTGCCGGGATTTCTACATGAGGCATGTGACGCCTTTCCTGGGCACATCATGGTAGGACTTGATGCCAAAGGGGGAAAAGTGGCAGTGGATGGCTGGTCTAAACTGACTGGTCATGATGTGGCTGACCTGGCGCAGCGATTCGAAGGTTATGGGGTCGAAGCCGTTATTTATACAGACATCGGACGCGACGGCATGTTGACTGGTGTAAACATCCCGGCGACAGTGGAACTGGCCAGTCCCTTGCACGTGCCGGTTATTGCCAGCGGGGGCATTACCAATCTCGATGATGTGCGTGCGCTCTGCGCTGTACAGGCGGAAGGAATTACCGGCGCGATCACAGGACGTGCGATCTATGAGGGCACGCTTGACTTCAAGGCAGCGCAGGCACTGGCAGATGAGCTGACCCCTCCAATAATATGATACCCGCGATGCAAAGGTTAACTTTAAACCATGGCGGCGAGATAAAGTCGAATGTCACTATCGGTTATACATTGTTGTCAGATGCAGGTTGGAATGGAACATCAGGAAAAGCGTCAGGCAACACGATTTTGCGGACAGGTTTTTGTGGTAGTTTCTCATGCTAGCCAAACGCATCATTCCCTGTTTGGACGTAACTGCCGGTCGCGTGGTAAAGGGCGTAAGTTTTGTCGAATTACGCGATGCTGGAGACCCGGTTGAAATTGCACGCCGCTATGACGATCAGGGTGCTGACGAGCTTACATTTCTCGATATAACGGCAAGTTCCGATGATAGGGGAATAATTTTCCGCATTATCGAGCAAGTCGCATCCCAAGTATTCATTCCGTTGACGGTGGGTGGGGGAGTGCGTGAAGTGGGTGACGTACGGAATTTGTTAAATGCCGGTGCTGACAAGGTCAGCATCAACACTTCTGCAGTGCTGAATCCACAACTGGTCGAGGATGCTGCGGGTCGCTATGGTTCCCAGTGCATCGTGGTGGCGATAGATGCCAAGCAGGTTGCAGATGGGCGTTGGGAAGTCTACACCCATGGCGGACGCAAGACGACAGGCCTGGATGCAATAGCTTGGGCGAAAAGGGTGCAAAGCCTGGGTGCGGGTGAAATACTTCTGACTAGCATGGA
This sequence comes from Gallionella sp., assembly GCA_024641025.1. GTDB lineage: Bacteria > Pseudomonadota > Gammaproteobacteria > Burkholderiales > Gallionellaceae > Gallionella. Next base: position 24,988 of record JAHEDW010000018.1, on the reverse strand, counting down.
CAGGGATGGACAGAAGAACGGATTCGATCTTGCGCTGACCCGTGCAGTGACAGATGCCCTTGAAATTCCTGTGATCGCCAGCGGTGGTGTAGGTAATCTCCAGCATCTTGCTGATGGAGTTAAGAAGGGCGGTGCTGACGCGGTGCTGGCGGCGAGCATATTCCACTTTGGCGAATATACAGTGCTTCAGGCCAAACAATTCATGGCGGCGCAGGGTATCGAGGTCCGGTTATGAGCGACATCTGGTTGAACAAGGTAAACTGGTCCGAAGAAGGTTTGGTTCCAGCCATAGCTCAGGATGCGGTTACCGGGAGGGTCCTGATGGTAGCTTGGATGGATCGCGAGGCGCTAAAGTTGACCTGGCAAACCAACGAAGCAGTGTATTGGTCTCGTTCGCGGAAGAAACTGTGGCACAAGGGGGAAGAGTCCGGTCACTACCAAAAAATAAAGGAGATACTCCTCGATTGTGACGGCGATGTGATCCTTCTGAAAATCGAGCAATTAGGTGGTATCGCCTGTCACACTGGCCGTGAGAGTTGTTTCTATAGCCGTTTGGAAAGCGGTTGCTGGAAGGAAGTGGACCCGGTGCTGAAATCTCCAGGGGAAATTTATAAGAAGGAGCCCGGAGGAAAATGAACCCTGATATTTTACAACGACTGACGGAAATGCTGGAAATGCGCAAAAATGCATCTCCAGAAAACTCTTATGTCGCCAGGCTCTTTAACAAGGGCGAGGATGCCATCCTGAAAAAAATCGGGGAAGAGGCGACGGAGGTAATATTGGCGAGTAAGGCAGGTGATAAATCAAATCTGGTTTATGAAACTGCTGACCTGTGGTTCCATTGCATGATTTTGCTGGCACATCAAGGTTTGAGCGCGCATGATGTATTGGGAGAGTTGGCGCGGCGCGAGGGACTTTCAGGAATCGCTGAAAAGGAAAGCAGGTCGAAGGATTGATTATGGATGAATGTTTGTTTTGCAAGATATCGCGCGGTGAAATTCCATGCCGCAAGGTTTACGAGGATGATGAAGTGTTGGCATTTCACGACATCAATCCGGTCGCGCCTGTACACTTCATGGTGATACCGAAATGTCATCTAGATTCATTGTCACAGGCTGGAAGCGAACATGCTGCTTTGTTAAGCAAGATGATGTTGCTGGCACCGAGATTGGCAAGTGAACAAGGTTTGGAAAATGGCTTTCGTACCGTGATCAACACCGGCAAGGGTGGAGGGCAGGAAATATTTCATTTGCACATCCACATCATTGGTGGCGGCAACATTCCGCCGATGGTGAGGCGTAGCTAATTCATAGGAGAAGAACATGGGTTCATTAAGTATCTGGCATTGGTTGATCGTATTGTTGGTTGTCGTGCTCATTTTCGGTACTAAAAAATTGCGCAACATCGGACAAGACCTCGGTGGGGCAGTCAAGGGCTTCAAGGAAGGGATGCGTAGCGAAGATGAGGCAGCGAAACAGATTGAAGATGACGGCCGTACTATTGAAGGTGAAGTGAAAGAGAAGAATCACACCAAAGCGTGAAGTGTTCATCCATATGCTTCGCCCGCGTTACTATTTGATATTCCGGAATGAGTTGCTCTAGATTATGTTCGACTTCAGCTTCGCGGAACTGATGGTAATCATGGTGGCCGCACTCATCGTGATCGGGCCGGAGCGCCTTCCAAAAGTGGCCCGTACATTGGGTCATTTATGGGGCCGCGCGCAACGTTATGTCAATGGAGTCAAGGCGGACATCGAGCGCGACATGGCAGTGGAAGAGTTTCGTCAATTGCAACAAAAAGTTCAAGCAGAGGCCGATGAGGTGGAGAAATCCTTTCAGGAGGCGTCAAGAACTGCTGATCAGCATGTGCAAGAAATCAATGATACTGTTGCAAACTTGTCGTCGCAAAAGGATAAACCTCCAGCCAGTACATCATCGCAACTGCCGTCACAACCTGTCGCAGGCCAACCAGTATCTACTTCTAAGAATTCCGAATGAACACTAGCGCAAGTTTCATCGCGCACTTGATCGAATTGCGCACCCGCTTGCTGCATTCAGCAATTGCCTTGCTGCTGGTGTTCGTGTGCCTGTTTCCTTGGGCTTCAGATCTTTATGCGCTAATGGCGCAACCCATGCTGGCGAAGCTGCCAAAGGGTGGGCAGATGATTGCAACCGATGTCACAACACCGTTCTTTGTGCCGCTCAAGGTGGCATTGATGGCCGCGTTCCTGATTGCATTGCCGTATATTCTCTACCAGATATGGCGATTTGTAGCTCCAGGTTTGTATGCCCATGAGAAGCGGTTGGTATGGCCATTGATTGTCGTGAGTACGATCTTATTTTTCTGTGGCATGGCGTTCGCCTATTTCATCGTATTTCCCGTTGTGTTCGGTTTCATCACAGCTTCCGCGCCGGCAGGCGTCGCTGTGATGACCGATATCGACAAGTACCTGAGCTTTGTGCTTGCGATGTTCATGGCTTTCGGCATTACCTTTCAGGTGCCGGTGGCGGTGGTTGTGCTCGTTAGGATGGGCTTTGTAACGGTTGAGAAACTTCGTGAAGTCCGGCCTTATGTTGTGGTGGGCGCATTTGTGGTCGGGGCCATTTTTACTCCGCCGGACGTGGTATCACAGCTTATGCTGGCAATTCCTTTGTGGTTGCTTTATGAGACAGGTATCGTAGTCTCCTCGTGGGTGGGCAAGGGTAAGCCGAGGCAGACCGAATCCCTGTAGTGGTCAACGAGTCCTGGGTTTTGGCCGCTTGCCTATCTTCAGCTTAAGGTTGATTTCATCGCCGTCTCGCATCAGTTTGACCAGGACGATCTTTCCTGGAGGTAAATTGGCAACTGTTTCCAACATGGCACTCCAACTTTCGATCGGTTGTCCGTCTATTGCAACAAGAATGTCGCCTCTCCTGACCCCTGCATTTTCAGCCGGACTATTGCGGATTGTTTCTGTGATCAGGACACCTTTGATGTCACCGAGCTTGAAGGATTCAGCCAGCTCCGGGGTGAGTTCCTGCACTGCCGCACCAATCCAGCCACGTGTCACCGATCCTTGTTTGATGATCTGTTCCATCGTGCCCTTTGCAGTATTGGCAGGAATAGCGAAGCCAATGCCGAGCGAACCACCATTTGGTGAATAGATGGCACTATTGATGCCGATCAGGCTGCCGTTGGTGTCCACTAAAGCACCGCCTGAATTTCCCGGATTAATCGCTGCATCAGTCTGGATGAAGCTCTCAAAGGTGTTCAATCCCAAATGATCCCGTTTGAGTGCGCTGATGATGCCCATTGTAACTGTCTGGCCTACTCCGAACGGGTTGCCGATGGCGAGTACCATGTCTCCTACCTGAGCTTGATCAGGATGGCCGAAAGTGATTGCAGGAAGCATACCTGGCAAATCGATCTTGATAACAGCGACATCGGTCTCCGGATCGGAACCGATGACATGCGCCTTGGCCTTCCGGCCATCCGCCAGGGCGACTTCGATCTGGTCGGCTGATTCAACTACATGATGGTTGGTCAGGATGTAGCCATCTGAGCTGACGATCACGCCTGAACCCAGGCTGGAATTGTTTTGTGGCACATCATCACCCGGGTCGCCAAAGAAGAAACGAAACCGCGGGTCATCCAGGAAAGGATTTGCGGGCGACCTGATGATGGTGCTGGTGAAGATGTTCACCACGGCGGGCATGGCCTTTTTCGCAGCTACGCTCAAGCTTGTTTCGGTGGGTTTGCCGGCGCCATCGGTCAGTGCGCTTTCGTAAAGAGTTACTACCCCACTTCGAGCGGCATTCGGAAGCAGCTCAGGCTTGAGTGTATGGATGATGAAAAGCAGCGCGAGCGCGATCGTGACTGTCTGGGTGAACAAGAGCCAGTGTTTACGCATGGTATGATGAATCCGTTCGTTTCAAGAATTAGGGTAACAAATGCTGCTAGATCAGTTGTGTGATTATAACGCAAGCCTGCTGCAAACCGGGATGTTCAAGGACTATTGTCCGAACGGGTTGCAAGTGGAGGGACGCTCCGAAGTTCAGCGTATCGCTACCGGGGTGACTGCTTCCAGGCAGGTGCTGGATGAGGCGATCGAATGGGGTGCTGACGCGATTCTGGTGCACCATGGCTATTTCTGGCGGAACGAGGATTCAACCATAGTAGGCGTCAGAAAAAATCGCATCGCACGGTTGTTGCTTAGCGATATAAGCCTGTTGGCATATCACTTGCCCCTCGATGCGCATGCCGAACTGGGAAACAACGCCCAACTCGGCAAATTACTTGGTCTGGTAGAGCAAGGCAGGTTCGGAGAGCAAGATCTCGCTTGCATCGGTTCGTTAGAGCGGCCACTTAGCCTCGGGCAATTTTCTTTGCAGATTGAACATGAATTGGAGCGTATGCCACAAGTTATCGGTGAGAGAGACAAAAAAATCAGCAAGGTCGCATGGTGTAGCGGTGGCGCTCAAGGTTACTTCGAGGCAGCGATTCAACAGGGAGTGGATGCATATATCACAGGGGAAATCTCGGAGCAGTGTTATCACTTGTCCAATGAAACCGGGGTAGCATTCATTGCCGCCGGTCACCATGCAACCGAGCGTTTCGGTATCCAGGCCCTAGGTGAGCATCTTGCAACGCGATTCGGTTTGAAGCATCGCTTTTTTGATCAGGACAACCCGGTTTAGGGATCTTGCAAAAGCCACATTCAATTTGGGGATGGCAAGATGGCTTAGGATCCACGGGATTTTTTTGGTGATTCGTTATGCCCAAGGCTTACTTGATTGTGCCCGCAATCATATTTGACCTTTTTGCGCACTGCTAAGCTTGCTTTGTAGATGTGTTAGCGAAATCGGCATGCTGCGTGGTGCAGATCGCAGTGCCAGATTGGCTTCGAGGATCGCGTTGCCATGCGCTATCAGCAATTTCTCAAAGTAACTTCCCATCTCTCCCAAAATTGTCTCTGGTTTACTGGTGTAACGCAGCAGAAATTCCCTGCGACCAGGGTGGTATGGACTCCATTGCCAGGCAAGGAAACTAGAGTTATTGCTGAAGCCAACATGTAGCAGCGATTCCTTCAGGTTGGTCACTGTTGACAAACCTAAATGCTCAGGAGAGGGCGTGGAACTCCACATCAGGCCATAATAGATACGCCACTCACGACCGAGATATTGTTGTTCCGCCATGGGGCGGAGATAGATACCTTGTTCAGGACGGATATTACAATGCAGGCCGACTAGAACATCCGGTGAATTCCTATCCTCTGTTAGATCGACTTGCCATGCAAGATTATTTTCTCGGACCAATACATCGATGCGATGTTGTAAATCTCGCCAAAGTCGGTTGTTCATTTCTCGGCGAAGGTTATCCACCTGCTCCGCAACTGATAAAGCCAGTGGCAAATTTTCCTCATTTGCAAAGAAATTCAGTACGTCCTGCTCTTCATTCATGGTGTCAGATATCGATGTACAAGTTTATAAAGTGCATATAAGCAATTTCTGTAATTCTATGCGGCATATAACTTTTTCCTGGGGCTTTAGGCTATGACATGATAAACAGTGTTGACTTTATTTTTCAGACTAGACATTATTCGTCCGTGTCGTCGCACCGTGCTTGTTCAGACGGAAGTTAAATCAGTAGCTAAATAATAATTATTATAGCGACACACCGCATTAAAATAATCCGTTTTACCTGTTCAATCATGCCTGTGAAAATCCGGCATGGGATCGTTTGTTTGCCGGGGGGAGTCCTAACGATGCACCGTTTCTTACGAATATCCGTCTTACTGACGGGATTATTTGCTGCTGTCAGTGTTTATGCAGCTGAGTCCCTGCAGACCACTCAAATGACTGAGGATAGTTTAGGTCCTCTCGTAGAGCAACCCATCGAGTTCCCCCATAATCGCCATGCTGGCGATGCTGGCAAGGGCGGCATGGAAATCAATTGCATGTATTGTCATACCTACGCAAGGAGAAGTGCGGTAGCTGGTATACCTCCTCTGCAGAAATGCATTGGTTGCCATCAGGGTATCGAATCAGTACGTGAAGCCCCACGCATCAAAAAGCTTTTCGAATACTGGGATGCCAAGAAGGCAGTTCCCTGGAAGAAAGTGCATGATCTTCCTGATTTCGTCCGTTTTAACCACGAGCGCCACATCAAGCGATTCGTCGAACAGCAGAATCGTCCATTCCAGGAGGTCTGTGGCTATTGCCACGGTGACGTGAAAGAAATGACCGTCGCTCGACGCAGCAAGGCCTTGTCCATGGGTTGGTGTGCAAGTTGCCACCAGAAAGATCATGCAGTGGTGGCTGAAGGCGGCACACAGATCGGCAGTCAGGCTTACTGGTACACCTTCTATAAGCCTGAGGCGACTGATGGCTCGACCGATGTGCTCAAGGCAAAGGGCCCCAACGATTGCTGGCAATGCCACAAGTGAGAAGGCGTAGCTATATAAGAATTTTCCAGAGAGGTTTCGATGATGGACAGTGGTTTTGATCGGCGTGATTTTCTGAAGGTAATGGGCTGGAGCGGCGCTGCAGTTGCGCTTAGTGGCTGCGGCAACACTTCTATTGAAGATGGCAAGGAGACCGTGGTTTCCTATGTCGAGGCTGCAGACTTCGTGATCCCGGGCATCGGGGTGTATTACAACTCATCTTGCGCTCAATGTGATGCCGGTTGCAGCATCAACGGCAAGGTACGTGAGGGCCGGGTTCTGAAGCTGGAAGGCAATCCTGCTTCAGGGATCAATAACGGCAAGATGTGTGGCTTGGGTCAGGCGGGCGTCCAGCATCATTACAATCCTGATCGCGTAAGGGAGCCTTTGTTGCGTAATGGCAACCAGGGAGAGGCTATCAGTTGGGAAAAAGCCTATGCGCTGATCGCTGAAAAGTTGGACGGCGTGAGCGGGGAAGAGATTGCCTTTCTGAGCGGCGGCGTGAGTGGCCATCTCAAGGTGCTGCTTGGCAATTACCTGTCTAGCTTCGGGTGTAAGAATCATTTCGTGTACGAAGCGCTTTCACCGGGGGTGGTGCGCGCTGCAAACAAAAAAGCATACGGCGTGGAAATGCCTCGCTACAACATCAACAAGGCCAAGGTGGTATTGTCCTTTGGCGCAGATTTTCTCGGTGCATGGGTATCCCCGGTACATTTCTCACAACAATATGCACAATTCCGCAATGGTGCGGATGGACAGCGCGGTGTATTGATCCAGGTGGAACCGAAAATGACATTGACCGGTGCCAACGCAGATCGATGGGTTCCTATTCGTCCTGGAACAGAAGGCATATTGGCCCTGGGTATCATTAATGCGCTGGGTACAGCTACTGGAGACATCGCAGCGGCAGTGAAGAACTATGACAAAGTGCGTGTCAGCAAAGAAACGGGCGTCCCTCCCGGGCAAATCGACAAGATTGCGGCTATCCTGAAACTGCGATCTCCCAGCCTCGTCTTGGCAGGGGGTGCTGCGGAAGGATATGCACATGGTTCTCAAAATGCCGCCGCGATCAATTTGCTGAACCATGTGCTAGGCAATGTTGGAAAGACAATTGTGGCGCCAGTAACCGTTCCATTCCCGCAAATGGCCCCAGCAAAAGGAAATACCGCTGCGCTGAAGTCGCTCAATGATGGTTTGGCTGCCGGTAATTTCAAGGTTCTGTTCAACTATGCTGCCAATCCGGTATACACCGCACCGGGCGCGATGAAGTTCAAAGATAATATGGCCAAAGCGGAATTCAAGGTGGCATTCACCCATTATCTGGACGAGACCGCATTGCAGGCGGATCTTGTGCTGCCCCTGGATTCTGCTTTGGAAGACTGGGGTACTCAGGTTCCCGAGTACATGACTGAAGGCGCACAGATCAATATCCTGCAACCGTTGATGGAAAATTTACACCCTAATACCCGTGGTATGGGGGAGATCCTGTTGGCTTTGATCAAGCAGCGTCGTCCCGAAGAATACAAGAATTACGAGGACTATTACGCATACTTGCGTGCGGCACTTGTGCAGAATAAGAATGCATTCGGCGGTCACTCGATGGATGACGATACGTTCTGGAATGAAACGCTCACCAAGGGCATCATCAAGCTTGCTGGGACAACCACTGCGCTGAATGGTGGTACCAATGTTTCAAGCCTAAAGTTGCCGACTCCGGCGGAGCAAGATGAGCAATTCCCATTGCAACTGATTCCCAGCGTCAACATCAGTCTTCGTGATGGCCGGAACAGCAACCAACCCTGGCTGCAAGAATCACCCGATCCTTTGACCACCATCGTCTGGGATTCGTGGATGGAAATCCATCCCAAGAAGGCTGCAGAGCTTGGGATAGTGGAAGGTGATATCGTAGAAGTCACTTCACGGGTCGGTTCGATCAAGACACAGGCCTATCTTTTCCCAGGAATTCATCCGGATGCGATCTCTATTCCCATCGGTCAAGGCCATGAGGCGATGGGTAGATATGCCAAGGGATATGGCGTGAACCCATTCAAGATCATAGATACGGTTTTCGATAGGGAAACCGGTGAACTGGCGATGCATGAAACCCGAGTGAAGGTCAGCAAGACTGGACAGCGAGTCATCATAGTCAAGGACGAAAGTGCCGCAGGAGCCAAGCAGGTTCGAGAGAAGATTGCCGGGCGTGTATCAACTGATAATGTCGATCTTTCGAAGGAGGTCTGAGGAATGTCAATCAGCAATCTATTGGAGAATTGGTCACAATTCCGCCATACACACCCGGTGGAAGACAAGCCGCATGACCCATACAAGTGGGCGATGAGCATCGACTTGGATGCCTGCTCCGGTTGTAACGCGTGCAGCGTTGCATGTTATGCAGAGAATAATCTGCCGGTTGTTGGCAAGGAGAAGTATGCCAATGGTCAGGTGATGCATTGGATACGCATCGAGCACTACTGGGATGAGGATGTAGGCGAAGAAGGCGGAAGGGAATTTCCTGATCAGGGCGCACAGTTCCTGCCAATGATGTGCCAGCAGTGCGAAGCTGCTCCATGCGAAACGGTATGTCCGGTTGGTGCTACAAACCATACGCCTGACGGGTTGAATTCACAGATTTACAATCGTTGTATTGGCTCGCGGTATTGTTCAGCAAACTGTCCGTATAAAGTCCGTTACTTCAACTGGTATGACTACCCGAGCACAGAAAATATCTGGCCGGCTGAGATGACGCAACAATTGAATCCTGATGTTACGGTGCGTGGCAAGGGCGTGATGGAGAAATGTACTTTCTGCGTGCAACGTCTGGCTGCAGCCAAGGTGACCGCCAAGAGCGAAGGGCGAATCGTCCAGGATGGCGAGGTTCAGACAGCATGTCAGCAAGCATGTCCGACCAGTGCGATTTCATTCGGAAACCTTGTCGATCCTGAATCCCGGGTGCACAAGCAATGGCGTGCACAGCAGGTGGAATTGGACAAAGATAAACAAGCCAAGGATGAAAAAGAGGGCGGCACTGAATTGCGCGGCTACAGAATCCTTGAGGATATGCGCCCCTATCCATCGGTGATGTACCTGGAACGCGTTAGGGAAAGCGCCATTTAAGCAACAATTGTTACTGTAATTTCTTTAGGAAATAACAATGAAAGATATCCGCGAAGACATCGCTTGGGCCAAGATCAACCAAGACGTATTGAAGAGTTTGGAAAATCCCAGAAAGCTTTATTGGGTGATATTGTTCATCGCTCTCGCCATGCTCGGTGTGGCTGTAGGCTGTGAGGTGTACCAATACGAAGTCGGGATGGGCGTGGCAAACATGGACAACCCGCATATGTGGGGTTTATATATTGCCACATTCATCTTTTGGATTGGCATGAGCCATTCTGGTACGCTGTTGTCGGCGATCCTTCATTTGATGCATGCTGATTGGCGTAAGCCGATTTATCGATTTGCTGAGGCGATGACGACCTTTTCGCTGTTGACCGCCGGGCTGTTTGTTGCGGTCCATCTGGGTCGCGTGTGGCAGATCTACTATGCATTGCCCTATCCGAACGAGCGAGGTACATGGCCCAACTTCCAGTCTCCGTTGTTGTGGGACGCAATGGCAATCTTTACCTACCTCAGCTCGTCGATCATTTTCCTCTATGTTGGGATGATTCCTGATCTGGCGATCTGCCGTGACCGTATACATGAGGGTTGGCGCAAGAAGCTCTACACCTTGCTGTCGTTGGGATGGGAAGGCACCGACCGTCAATGGCGTAATTTCCGCGTAACTTACCTGACCGTAGCCTGTTTCTTGATTCCTTTAGCGGTATCGGTGCACTCCATCGTGGCTTCTGATTTCGGCATGTCTCAGCAACCTGGCTGGCACATCACCTCATTCCCACCTTATTTTGTTGCGGGCGCGCTGTATTCCGGCTGTGCTGCGATCATCACGCTGTTCATCATCTTGCGCTATGTGTTCAGATTCGAGGAGTACATGACGCTACCCATCCTGAAGAAGATCGTGAGATTGACCTTTGCGATCGCGATGGTATGGACTTACCTGAATGCTGTGGAGTTCGCATCAGTCTGGTATAGCCACGATCAGGCTTCCAAGGACGTGCTGATCCAGAAAGCAAGCGGTACGTATGCGCCGTTCTGGTGGGCGATGATCTTCTGCGGTTCGATTGTTCCGCTGGTATTGGCTTTCAAACGATTCCAGACCAACATACCTGTACTGTTCGCGGTATCGCTCTTATTGAACTTGGGCATGTGGTTGGAACGTTGGATGATCGTTGCGCCAACTTTCTCACATGGAATCTATCCCTGGACGTGGGACCATGACCAATGGCCTTCCTTTGTGCAATGGGGCATGGTGTTCGGAAGTTTTGGTTGGTTCACACTGTTGTTCATGGTGTTCTGTAAGGTATTCCCATCCGTGTCGATGTATGAGGTCAAGGAAATGGTTTACCACCGCAGCCAGCAATCCAAGAAGCAAGAAGAAACCGGAAAATTCGCAGCAGCAGGGAAGGGAGCGCACTAAAAATGGGCCAACGTCATTTACTCGCGATGTACAGCAATTTCGATGAAGCCGAAGCAGTGGTTAAAGAGTTGCGTAGTACTCAAATCAAGGGCTTTGATGTCAATCGTGACCTGATTGTGAAGTCGCCGATTGAACATCCTGAAGTTGAAGAGTTTCTCGGAGACAAACCCGTATATGTGCAATGGTTCACATTGGGCGGTGCCTTGATGGGTGGTTTGCTGGGATTCTTTCTTATCTCTGCTGCTCAGGCGAACTTCTTCGCGCAATTCAAGGGCGGCAAGCCTATTGTGCCATTGCCGCCCAATTTTGTACTGACATATGAGATGTTCATCCTGGGTGGGGTGTTTATCACCGTTCTGGGTTTCCTGATCTGCGCCGGGCTTCCGGCCAGGCGCTCCCCGCTGTATAGCTCTACGGTGTCGGAAGACCAGATCGGGATTCTGGTGAAGTCAGACGAAAGTGCCGCGAATACACTCAAGGGAATCTTTACCAAACATAATGCATTGGAAATTCAGGAAGAGGCAGGGAAATGAAGAATTTATTCTTGATAATTTCATTATTGCTGTCACCCTCGATGGCCCATGCTTGGCCATGGTCCATGGATATGGCCAATCAAGTCAGCATCAAACCTCAAGAAAGTGTTGACCCAGCCAACCCTGGTATGAGGCCTTTTCCAAGCCGTTCAGTGCCGGTTGCGGGTACAACAGTCAGAGTAAAAGATCAGGAAGCTGCACGCAACATGGTCAACCCGGTTCCAGCAGACAGCAAGTCTGTCGCAATCGGAGGTCGTTTGTACGGGATCTATTGCACACCCTGCCATGGCGAATCCGGAACAGGGGATGGTCTGGTCGGGGCGAAGCTAATCATGAAGCCCTGGAATTTGACATCAAGTAACGAAATGCACAGCTGGAACCCAAAGGAATATCCTGATGGCCATATTTTCGGTTACATGACACTTGGTGGAGCGGTGATGCCAAGTTATGCCAATGATCTGTCGCCAACCGAGCGCTGGCATGTGGTCAATTACGTGCGCAAGGTATTACAAAATGGCCAGGCTGCTGCCTTGGCGAAATAGGAGACTGGGGACATGTTTGAATACAGTAATTGGTCGGTGTTGACTGTTAGTTTCGTTGTTGTGCTGTCGCTAGCATTGAGTGGCGTAGCCTTGTGTTCGGTATTGCATTTGGTGGGTGCAAAATGGCGCATACAAATCTGCCACCTGTCTGCTTCGTTGTATGCCTTGTTCCCGTTGGCGTTCGTGTTGTTGGTCATTTTGCTTTTGGGCGGGTCACATACTTTTCCGTGGTGGAACCACGTGGATACGCACACGGCTCACATGCCAGGTTGGTATCTTCCGCATTGGCTGATCACCCGCGAGGTCGTCGGCATGATATTCATGATGGCGTTATACTGGGTTTTCCTACAGCGACAGTCGGTATCCGATCGCAGCGCTGAAGATGCTGAGCGATATCATAATATCGCAACTTGGGTACCATTTTTCTTTGTGCTGTATAGCACCATGGTCGCATGGGACTTCGAAATGACACTGGTTCCTGCCTGGCACAGTGCGATTTATGCGATGCAACAGTTCGTCAGTAATTTCGGCATGTTCCTGTCATTTCTGGTGATTTGGATATTTATATTGAACAGCAGCAATAAATTGAATCGCCCGGTGGAGAATTTTGTCTATAATTACATAGCTCAAATGCTGTTCGCATTTACCCTGTTGTGGGTATATACCTTCTTCGCACAATACCTGACGATATGGTACGGTAACTTGCCGGAGGAGAGAGACCGCATTTCAGGCATGGAGAGCGGCGATTATTCTTTTATCTGGTGGGCGATGATAGTTCTAAAATTCGTAATTCCTTTTGTGGTGTTTGCCTTCCCGATGCCTCGGCATAATGTTCGAATCATTACTGCGGTTGCGGCTGGCATCATCGTCGGAACGTTTTTTGAACGCTATATTTGGATCGGCGGCATCCATGGGACAGGTTCATATCCGATCATGGCAGCGATAGTGGTCGGCGGCGCAGTGGCAGTAATCGGATATTGGTTGGTGCGCATGCGCATGCATAGCATCCGATTGATCAAGGGGTAAGCAGTAATGATGAGATTGTATTCAGGGACGATCTGTCCCTATAGTCACCGTTGCCGTATCGTGCTGTTCGAGAAGGGCATGGATTTTGAAGTGATTGACGTGGACCTAATGAATAAGTCTGAAGATGTCGCAACCATAAATCCATACAACAAGGTGCCAGTACTGGTCGAGCGTGACCTGGTATTGTATGAGGCGAACATTATCAACGAGTACATTGATGAGCGGTTCCCGCATCCACAACTGATGCCTCCTGATCCTGTTATGAGAGGCCGGGCACGATTGTTTCTTCATCGCTTCGAACATGAACTCTATAGTCAAGTCGATCTGATTGAACAAGGCGTTGCAAAATCCACCGACAAGGCAAGATCAGTGATTCGTGACAACCTGACGCAGTTCGCGCAAATTCTGACCAAGCAGAAATTTTTGCTGGGGGATGAGTTCTCCATGCTGGATGTTGCGATCGCCCCCTTGTTGTGGAGACTCGATCATTACGGTATCCAAATGGGTAAGGATGCTGCGCCACTGATGAAATATGCTGAGCGTCTGTTCTCGCGGCAAGGGTTTATCGATGCGCTGACTGCTTCCGAAAGAGCTATGCGCAAGTGATAACCACAGTCGTCACTGTCTATAGGATAATTGGCTCTCTGGCTCAGTCGGCAAGCATTGCAAACAAAGTCACCCCTATTGCGATTGTTGATGGTACGCCAAGAAGGGGATTAACATCTTCCAGTATAGGCTCTTGTATAAGGGCCATTTTCCACGCTATTTCTTTCCAAACCAGTACATGCTACGTTGTGCAGAGGTCTTAGTGAGTGATTTATCCACACGTCCGTATTTGATCCGCGCGATCTACGAATGGTGTGTGGATAGTGGTTTGACACCCTATCTTGCCGTCCGCGTCGATGCACAAACAGTGGTGCCGCCAGCCCATGTGAAGGACGGCCAAATTGTGCTGAATCTAAGTACTGATGCGGTTCGCAATCTGGAAATGGGCAATGAGATGATCACTTGTTCCGGACGTTTCGGTGGCACGTCGTTCGACTTGCTCGTTCCGGTAGAATCGGTCATTGGAATTTTTGCCAAGGAGAATGGGCAGGGTCTGGTTTTCCAGGGCAGCGATCCCCAACAACCCCCCCCTGAAACAAGCGGCGGGGAAAGATCCAAACCTTCTCCGCAAAAACCACATTTGAAGGTGGTTAAATGAAAAAGCCGCAATTACTGCGGCTTTTTGGTTCTTCGGCTATACAACAGCCTTAAGCAAGCGCTGCCTGCATCTTACTTAGCGCCTTCTGTTCTATTTGGCGGATGCGCTCGGCAGAGACGTTAAATTCTGCTGCCAGCTCATGCAGTGTCGCTGCTTCTCCTTCATGCAGCCAGCGCGCCTCGACGATCCGGCGACTGCGCTCGTCCAGGCAGGAGAGTGCATGCTTTAATCCTGAGGTTTGCAGGTGCTCACGTTCAGCGTTTTCGAGAATTCGTGAGGGCTCATGCTCTGCATCGTCGGCCAGATATTGAATTGGTGCATAACTCTCGTCTTCATCGCTGCCGCCTGGTTCCAGTGCGACCTCATGTCCGGCGAATCTTGCTTCCATTTCAACAACATCGTTCTCGCTGACATTGAGCTGCTGTGCAATTTCGCTGACTTGTTGAGGCAGCAACGGCTGAAGTCCTTGTTTAAGACTGCGCAGATTGAAAAACAACTTGCGCTGGGACTTCGTGGTGGCGATCTTTACCAGTCGCCAGTTGCGTACTACGAACTCGTGTATTTCTGCACGTATCCAATGCAGAGCCAAAGAAACCAGGCGAACACCGCGTTCAGGATCATAACGCTTCACCGCTTTCATCAGGCCGATATTGCCCTCTTGGATCAAGTCGGCCTGAGGCAGCCCGTAACCCGCATAACCGCGTGCAACACTGACGACCACGCGAAGATGTGAAAGCACCAACTGGCGTGCCGCATCCAGATCATTTTCAGACCTGTACCGGGTCGCCAAAGCAAACTCCTGCTCCTTAGAAAGCATGGGAAAGCGGTTTACCGACTGGATATATGACTCCAGGCTGCCAACCGCAGACGGGATTGGTAAACTCATAGTTGCATTCATATTGTTTCCTCCTAATATTACAATTCTAGCACTCACTAGGTAAGAGTGCTAGAGCGTAAAATGGTTCGAAAATTTATGGGTAAGGGACAGGTGAATGGGAAATGTCAGGACAGTATCGGTCGACCATGAAATACAACGGAAGACCAAGCCTAGGTGCGATGGCTATATACTAGGAATCACGCCATTTTGTTGTTCCAAAGCCTATAAAGCCATGCTACAGTCTAAATGGAGGCCAGAGGGGATTTTGTTAGGAAGTGGTGCTGAATAGTTCCCCTGCACCGGCAGGCAAAACATAATGTATTAATAGAGGATTGATTATGAACAAGATCATCGTAACTGTGGCTGGCGTGATGGCTGCTGCTGCGTTTGTCCCTGAAGCCTCGGCTTTGCCTTCGTTTGCCCGTCAGACCGGCATGGCATGTTCCGCATGTCACCAACAGCACTTTCCAATATTGAACAAATTCGGCCGAGAATTCAAGGCGAGTGGCTACACGTTGATGGGTGCACAGGGGAAAGTGGAAGGCGACAACCTCTCCATGCCAGACACCCTGAACGGTGCGATCATGGTAAAAGTCAGGTACCAGAAAGACAACACTTCATCTACGGATAACGTAGCTACTGGGACCGCCAATACCTTGGGGGATGGGCAGTTACAGTTTGGTGATGAACTCGGCTTGTTCTTCGGCGGTCGCGTGTCCAACAATATCGGTTTCATGTTCGAAGGTAATACAGTTGCCGCTGCAGACTCGTTTATGTCCGGCCTCAAAATACCCTTCTTGTTTGATGCGGGCAAGACACGGGTATCTATAATCCCGTTTACAACCGATACCCTTGGCGTGCAATACGGTTATGAATTGTCCAGCGGTGGTGTGCTGCGATCAAACCGCTGGGCAGAGCACCGTCGAGAAATTTCTGCGGTCCAGTACAACGCAGACCAAAACAATGTGCCATCCAGTACTGCGAACACCGGAGCCGCGACCGGTTTTGCCTTAGTTGCGCAGAATGACATCGGTTATGTCAATTTCACCAAGTGGTCACCCAACTACGCCATGGGCGGGAACGGCTCGTCAATTAATTCCTATGACATGAGTTCAAGGTACTTTCGTATAGCGGCCACGCCCAGCGTCAAGGATTGGGATATGGTGGTCGGATTTGGCGTGATGGGAGGTGAGTCGCTTATTTCCGATTCCGGTGCTGCGATTCCAGGGGGTGTAGCTACATTTTGGGAAACCAGGCAGACCTTTGCCGATTTCCAGGCACATGGCTTGATTGGGAATAATGATTTAGGTGTCTATGCGCAATTTGCAAAAGCACCTGTTGTTACTACCTCAGCAATCGGCAGCATCTATGGCGCTGGCTTGACTGATCGCAAGGTATTCACCTTGGGCGCGGATTACAGTTTGATCCCCAATGTTTTGAGCTTCGGTGCGGCTTACCGAAATGCAAGCAACGGCGCCGACGAAACAGTCAATGGCGACAACGCCCTGACGTTCACCGCCGTATACGACTTTGCCATGAATGTGTCCCTACATGCCAATTACAGCAAGTACAAAGGCTCTTCTCGCGAACTTGAGGGAGATCAAACCAGCCTATACACACTTCAGCTTGAAGCTGGATGGTGATAAGGCAACGACACTCTGACAGGGTGCTCGGACTCGAACCACTCCGGCATACCCTTCGTTAGGGATTGCTGGTCAATCCTGTTTTTTTAAAAGCGTTTTCAGGGAGGCGAACGGATTATGCGTCGCTATAGACTGCTGGTCTCCTGAATTGTTGGGTCGAGCCTGCTGTTCCAGCAACCGCATATGTTCGTTATCGTGGCAGTATAGGCATAACAACTCCCAGTTACTTCCATCCGGCGGGTTGTTGTCGTGATCGTGGTCTTTGTGATGCACAGTAAGTTCGCGCAATCGTGTACCGGAAAACTCTCGGCCGCAACGCCCGCAGATCCAGGGAAACAATTTGAGTGCCCGCTCTCGGTAGGTGGCTTCGCGTTCCGCGCTTAGGCGGCGTGCCTCTGCTACCACTCGGTCAAGTCGGGCATTGTCAGGTCGGGTATGTTTAGGCATGACGCTTACGAGATACATTGCTTGCAGGCGCGAACCTGCCAACAATGGCCTAGCAATCGGATTTGGATTGTTAGGCAGTTTGTAAGTGGTTACTTTTCACGGGTTCCGAATCTATCGGGAACCGGTACTTCAGGGATTAAAGCACATCTTGGCGGGTGCTGGTTGCTTCTTTGGTTTCTTGGCTTCCTTGGTCTTGCGCTGTTGTCCTTTAGCCATGATCGGTCTCCTGATTGTGAACTCAACTTGGGAAATTAAGATAACATTTTGGAACATGGACATTTCCATTTAATCGGAAATGCATGGAATCCATTATTGCTCGACGCGCGAATGATAATACTTCACCGGAAAATGTATAGATATATTTTTGGAAGAACTCAGGGAGTCTGTCACTATCAACAATTCTTTTCGCCAGGGGGGTGCAGTCGGTATGATTAAACATATCCCCGTAGCACAAACAGTCTTGCACGTTAAACACTGATATAGGAATCACCATTTCCAATTTCGCCCAAACTTCCGTCCCGAAAGGGCGCCTTTCCTCACTGCGCGATCTGTGGCCATTCTTGCGACCCTATCGTGCACGAATCGTTGTGGCATTCCTGTTGTTGTGTCTCGCCTCCACAACGATCCTGCTTGTTCCGTTAGCTTTTCGTGATCTTATCGATTTTGGTTTCGGGCAGCGTCAGGAGCCTGCTGGCGAAGTGCTTGGTACATTGAGCCTGAATGGACACTTCGCGTTGCTGTTCGGGATGGCCAGTCTATGGGCACTCGCAGTGTCGGCACGCTTTTACACCATCTCCTGGGTAGGCGAGCGGGTTACTGCCGATATCCGCAGCGCAGTATATTCAAGGGTGTTGGCACAATCGCCCCAATTCTTTGAGACCTTGCAGACCGGGGAAGTGCTTTCCAGGTTGACTGGCGACACGACATTGATCCAGACCGTGGTAGGCAGTTCCATCTCGATGGGTTTGCGAAGCGTGTTCCAGTTCATCGGCGGCATGATCATGCTCGCGATAACCAGCATATATCTTTTTTCACTGAACCTTGGCCTGATGGCATTGCTGATGTTGCCAATTTTTGCAGTCGGACGGAAAGTCAAAAAGTTGTCGCGTGATTCGCAAGATAAGATTGCCGATGCATCCGCGCTAGCGGGCGAGATCCTGAACGCGATACCAACCGTGCAGGCTTACACCCAGGAGCAGCGAGAAAAGCTTCGCTTCGCGGATCGCACTGAAGTGAGTTTTGTCACTGCGATCCGTCGTACTCGGGTACGAGCAGCGATGACCGCACTGATTATCACAGCGGTGATGGGCACCATTATCTTTGTGCTATGGGTCGGCGCAAATCAGGTGCATGACGGCAGCATGACTGGCGGTGAACTGGCCTCATTCATTCTGTATGCGGCCCTGGTAGCTGGGGGCGTCGGCACGATGGCAGAAGTCTGGGGCGACGTGATGCGGGCTGCCGGTGCTGCCGAGCGACTGCTGGAACTGTTGCATGCTGAGTCTGCAATCACCGAAATTGCAAGCCCAAAGCCTATTCCACTTCCGAGTCAGGCGGCGCTTCGCTTCGATCAAGTCACTTTTCGTTACCCTGCACGACAAGAACTCGCTGCGTTGGATGAAATAGTACTTGATATCGCGCCGGGGGAAAGCATCGCTCTGGTTGGACCATCCGGTGCAGGAAAAACCACGATGTTTCAACTGCTGCTGAGATATTATGACGTGAGTTCTGGGCGCATCCTCCTGAATGGACAGGATATCCGCCAATTCAGTTTGCATGAGCTAAGAGAAAAGATCGCGATCGTACCTCAAGACCCCGTGATCTTTTCTGCCAATGCATTGGATAATATCCGCTATGGTCGGCCCGATGCCGGCAACGAAGAGGTAATGGCAGCTGCAAAAGCTGCACTGGTTGATGAATATATCGGTCGCTTGCCTGACGGATACCAAACATTCCTGGGAGAACGCGGTACTCGATTATCCGGTGGCCAGCGTCAGCGTATTGCGATAGCGCGGGCGATGCTCAAGAACGCACCACTGTTGCTGCTTGATGAGGCGACCAGTGCATTGGATGCTGAGTCCGAGATCTTGGTGCAACAGGGTCTGAATGCGGCGATGAAGGGGCGGACAACGCTGATCATCGCGCATCGTCTTGCCACTGTGCAGAAGGCGGATCGCATCGTGGTAATGGAACACGGTCACATTGTCGAAACAGGCACCCCTGAAGATTTACGCAAGCAGGGTGGTTTATACGCGCGACTCGCACGTTTGCAGTTCGAAATTTGAAGAACTGCAGTTTCTGCTTCAAGTTCGGACAATTGCACATCAGGGAGTCCGTTTTAGCCGGAACAATCCCTGGATATCACTATCACTTGTGAAGTAAAGGGCGCCGTCAGGGCCAATTGTAACGCCAACGGGTCTTGCCCAACGTTTACCATCAGCCAGTTGAAAGCCGCTAATCAGGTCGTCAACACGCTTTGCCTGTCCATCCTCGAAACGCACTACAACGATTTTTGGCGAACGGCGACTGGCAGCGCTACCGAAGAAACCTCCTCCAGGTTTCGTGCCCCACGATCCATGCAGGGCAACAATGGCATCGAATGCCAAACTTGAATCCATTGCTCCTTCAGGAACAAAGGCAACGCCCATGGGTGCGTTACGTGCGGGAAAAGTAGCAACTGGAGAAGTAACATCGTTAATCTCACGAGGCGGCTTGCGTGCAATGCAATCATCACGTCGTATTTGTTCGCCATCGAACTGAAACCATGGCATACCGTGGAAAGAGCCAGGGGTGAGTCGACTGAAGTATTCCGGTGGATTATCGTAACCCAGATGATCTGGACCATTGTTGCTGGCAAACAGGATCCCTGTCTTAGGATGCCAGTCGAAACCTACGGGATTGCGCAGCCCTGTGGCAAAAATCCCCCAATCAGCCTTGCCGTCACTCTCGCGCAATACCATTACTCCGCCGCGCTTGTCTTCGAACGGGTAACTTTCTCCAAGATACTGGTCGCTGCAATTGCCCTGGATGCCGAGACTCACGTACACCCTGCCATCCGGACCAACTCCAACCGTGCGGCTGACATGCCCGCCGCCACTTGGCAGTGCAGCGAGCAACTTGAGCTGTTCCTTCGTTATCCTTGTCTGACCTAACCGGTAGGGCGAGCGATAAAGTCCATCAGTGCGCGCAATCAAAATCTCGCCCTGTCGGAATGCTACGCTATGCGGATATCCGTCCAGTTGTATCAGCACTTCCGGTTTGATGTAGGGGGGCGGCAACCGGTAAACCATGCCAGATCTAGAACCTGTAAACAGGTCGCCGTTGGCAGCAAAACTGAGCATACGCGGCCCATCCAGCCTGCTGAGAAACTCGAGCTTGTAACCCTTGGGAACTTGCACGCTCCTGCTTTCCCCTTCAAGCATTAATGTTTGTTGCTCGTAGGCCAATGGCTCGATGCCGGCATGTGCTGTAGAAAACACCAGACATGCCAAGTAAACCAGACATACTTTCTTCTTCATTTCTTGCTCATTTGAAATTCGTAATACATTGGTTTAATCCTTTAATTCGTAGTGGAGGTAATAGCATTGCTAATGACAATTTTCTCAACTCTGAGACAAAAGTGGCAAGAAATTGTCATTTGCAATATTTTAAAGGGGTTAGGTAAACTCTGTTGATTAACCTCCAACCCATGATTCACGGGCATTCGTGCCATATTCCATTGTTTTGGCATGCAATATGCTCGTTTTCTATTAACTCCGCAAATTCAGTTCGGCAGAAGCAGGCCGTAATACGGAGTAAACCGAAGGAGGTGTGTCATGAAAACCACTATGGACATGAGCAGCTACGAAATCGAAGAAGACGCGATGGAGATCGAGTACGGCGAGGAAATAATGTCAGCCGGCTGGAACCCTGCTGTCGACCTGGTTTGCGAACAACTTCTACAGATCCCGTCCGAAGAACAAATGGCCTTGGCCGCTGAACTTCCAACGCTGGATACAACTGAAGAAGTTTCTTCCGCTGTTTCTGAGATTTTCTTGCGAAAGATGTACTCTTATCAGCGTTGAGGAATTAGGGGAGTTGGTGGTATATCCAACTTCCCGTAGCTGATCGATTACCGAGTCATTTGGTAATCAACCAGGCGGAGGGTTTATGTACAAATTATGTGTGTATTATCACGGTGTCCTGCGCTATACGCTTGTGGCTAATATGGAGAAAGCCCATGAGTTGCGCGACCAAGGCTTTTATGTTGTTGTCAAAGCAGTCGCCTGATTACATTTTGGCCGGATAGTTGCTGAACTTGAATCACTTAATATGGGCTAGAAGCAGTGAAATACTCTATAATCAGTTCCCAGTCGAATTGTATAGCGAAGCGCCGTGCATAGTAGCAAACAAGAAATCTGCTATACAAATTTAAGAAGTTTTTTATTGTATTCCGTAACCACTCCTTCGGTTTTTATTGATATTCATTTCCTCTGCATGTTGTAGTGTGCATTAAAAAGTAAGACATCGGAGCAAAGCTTGAGATGAACACCCTTTTACTAGCAAGCCCACACAAAGACCGGCTTGCCTCCTGGAAAAACGGCCTCGACGATTTTGTCAGCACTACATTGGTGTTTGATATACTTTTGATCGACAGGTTGGACGCACTCAGAGAAGATGTTGTGCGCCTAAAGCCCGCGGCGCTCTTGCTTGACTTCGATATGCTTGGTGTGAATGCATCAAATGGTGCCGCAAGTTTGAGAAGGTTGTGCACTGAAGCTAAAACTATTGTATTGGTTGGTAAAATCTCTGAGGGTCTTGAGTGGGAATTGGTCAAGGCAGGTGTAAGCGGCATTTGCAGAAACGATACGGGCCCAAAATTTCTCAAGCAAGTTGTGACTGCTGTTCTAGAGGGGCAATTATGGTTGCGGAGACCGCTGACAAGCCGTCTTATCGAAGAGCTTGGTAAAACAACTTCAAAAAACAAGGCCTATCGAGCGACCTTGGGCTTGCTTAACAAACTCACCCAACGTGAATTTGATATTGCTGTGCGCGTCGCAAATGGTGAGAGCAATAAACAGGTAGCTGCCGCATGTAACATTACCGAACGCACCGTAAAAGCTCACTTGACAGAAATATTTCTTAAGCTTGGTGTCACGGACCGACTCAATCTGGCACTGGTAATGACAGCAGATAATGAGCAGGCTGAAACAAGTTCATAATGCCTAACCGATAGCTTTTCCCGACCAACATTATAAGATAGCAAGGCTTCTTCATATCTGACCGAATGTCATTTACCTGAGTGGTGTTCTTTTTGTATCTTCTGATGCTACCAGTTGCAGTGTAGGTTGCTTGCCAAAGAAGTTTTTTCTTGCTTAGCTGTAGTCTGTTGCGTTTGTTCTGTCTGGTTGGGCGGCAGAAACGCTTCTCCAGTTCTATCTATCAATCTTGCCAGAAGTTGTTTTGCCTGGAAGCTGAGACTTCTCCTTCTTCTGATGCCGTCTGAATCATTCCACGAAAATTGTTTTGCCTAGGTTGTACGTGGGGATTCTTCTGTAATTCAAATTGAAACGAATCAAATGAACACGGCTTGTCAGGATGACGTGATGGTGATTGAAATGAATAAGTACACGAGAATGTTCAGCCAACTTGTCCTGTAACAGATGACATTGTGCTGCTTGCCTGTGTAGAAACCAAGATAATGAAAATTATTGGTCAAGCGATTCATCAGAGTGAATTAATGGCGGCAGAAACCTGAATGGCCTTCAATCATCATGTGCCTGCTTGGTATTCAGACGGGGAATAAAGCGAATTATTAATGCAATTCAACAACCGTTTGCGATTTGGTAGTGAAACGACAAGTACACGTTCTTCAACCTTATTAATATAGTTAAGCAGTTAATTTTGAGCTGGCCTGCCGCAAACTGTATGGTTTTGCTGTGTTTCGATCAAGGACCTTTACGTTTGTTGCGTAGAGGATCGCTTGTACTTCAGTACAATGGCGCATATTAAAAAAATGGATATTATGCAGACATTCAGATCGTCTCGAACGGTTTTGACAGTTCGGATAAAGCAATGAATACAACTCGTATCACTGTGATGATATATATAAGAAAGCGGTAATTGAAGCACTAAATTGCTTTATATCGAAGTATTAAACCACTATTTACTGTGATACAACTTCATTTCAATAAAAATAAATTAGACCCAAGTCTAATATTGAGGGATAGAAAAATCGTGGATTGGGAGACTTCACGCTTGCAACAAGTAACCGTGGCAATTGCAGGCACGGACAATGTTCGACGTGCAGAATATGAAAAGCTTCTGCAGAGTGAGCATGGCATCAAGTTGCTTGCGAATGCAGTCTCGGATAATAACCCTGGAGTTGACGGTTCCTTCATTGACCGTCGGCTTGAGTCGCGAACAAATATTTCTGTAAGTCAAAACGAAGTGGCAAGGATCAAACGCCTCAAGCCACTTGTCCTGTTGGTAAACTTGAATCTATTTACCGATGAGGATCAGGCGCTGCTGCTTTCACTTCGCCACGAATGTCCTGAAGTGCGTATGATTCTGCTGGCCGATGAGATGGTTGACGATAATCAATTAATTCAAGCCATGGAAATCGGCGCACGAGGTTACATAAAGTACGACAATGTTCAGATTTGCCTCTCAAAAGCCATACAAGTGGTTGGACGTGGGGAGATCTGGGCTTCGCGGAAAATGCTTGGTAGAGTCGTCAGTCGCTTGTTGAACTAATCTCCTGCCCTTCTTGGAAGGCCCGAATACTCCTGGGGCCTATACACTTCATGTATAACTTATGCTTGCTGGCCGCACTCTTAGTGCCAGCGTATTGATAGCGCTAATTCTCAAAAACAGCCATGTCACCTTAACGGCTGGTTAAGTCGGCGAAGCAAGCCGGCTGATTGGGTTAACTAAATCTAGCACATACCCAAACAGGCTTACCAAAATTAGAAACTCAAAATCCGCGTACGTCAAATCAGCTTGTCTTTGGAAGTATTCAAAACATCACTTGGATTTTAATCAACATCTCAAGTTACAACTGCAATAGTCCTATGATTAGTAATGGGATTAATACTAATTATTAGGTAATTATTTTTGCGCTGAACTGTGCCTGCACCAGCTTGACCATCCATCCGATTTGCCAAAAACGGCTCCCATACTGGCTTGTAGCCCTGGTGGCGAAGGGTACCTGTACTAAAGTACAGGTGTACGTCAGTACAATTGTTTTGAAAATTCATAGGGGTACGATTGCCCCCATCGTCCCTGGTAAGTAGCTAAGAGGGAGAAAAGTTTCGTATCTGTATGGATTCGAAGCTACGGAAACCGGGAATCAAATTTGAAATGTGTTTCAGAAAGCAAGGGGATTATCATGCGAAGCATAGCCAACAGCAAGTCAGTAGTTTCAGTTAAGCAAGGATTTGTCCAGTGTCTTGGGGCAATTTTGCTTGGAACGTTGTTCAGTATGTCAGCACAAGCGGTGACACTGAATGTCGTCGATGAGCAGGGTAATCCAATTACCTGCGCTACTCCACCATGCTATCGCTGGCTATTGGAGGAAGATAACACCAGGGATTCTGTCCCAGGCCAAATAGCTGATGCTAGTAACCTTGGGCTCAGTTTTCATGCCAGCTACATGCAGGTGATCGCAAAAGGCTCAGGCAGTGCAGAACTGGAAGCTTTGACGCTAGATGCCAATAAACGCTATTTTATTTCAGTGATGCCTGGCAGGGAATTGGTCAACGGTGTTGGTCAACCCTTGT
>JAHEDW010000064.1 GCA_024641025.1 Gallionella sp. | reverse complement strand
AGGATTGATTGTTGGATAAATATCGATCCCCATTAATACGAATTTGCTTTATATAAGTATTTCCGTTATCTGGAAAGGCGACATTCTTATTAGTGAACCTATGAAACCCACTATTTTCGAGCCATTGTAGTTGTTCCTTTGTTGCGCCATGACAAAAGCATAATACTGAGAAGCGGCCAGTTACTTTGTTGTTGGCATCTACACTAAAGTCATCAAAAAAAGCAGCTTTAAGAATTTTCCTGTCTTGCCATTGCAGGATACTGTTCAATGAAGCTTCATTCGTAAATATGTAATGGTACTTTTCACCAATAAATATCAGCTTATCTCCGTTGTCAGTAATCAGAAATTGACTGATGGTTTCATTGTAAGTTGGTTTCTTCCATACTCCAGTCGTGGTACTAGTGCATCCAAAGATTAATATAGAAAGCATAAAAAGCATTAATTTTGTCTTTATCAGCATGATGCAAATTACCTTAAAAAGTGATTTCTTATAGTGCACGCTTTCGGTTGAGGATTTTCGAGCGTTCGCTTATTGGCACGCAACGGAATCTACGCTTCAATATTCGCCACCGGAAAGCTGCCACTCGCGAACGGCAGCAACTGGGACACAGTTGCCCTTCAATTTTGCATTGTAACCGCCAATTTAATGTCTGCTTTGTCTTAGATACTGGCCATTATGAATTGCAGTATGATTCGTCTCAGTTGTCCCACAAGCAGCTGTATACAACAGGCTGCTTTCGGGTGTTGAAATATTTAATTTGGATTTCTGTCCCGTATCAGTAACCAAACACAACGTTCTGAGGCTTGTTATTTTCGGCAAATTCTTTTAGCATGTGCCACACTATTTGGGGATATAGCAGCCTCCCCGTTCAAGACCTCCGTGTCCAAGGCATGCTCCAATTGATGGATAGAAATATCCAATAGGAGTGTTTTCGTGGATACCAGCCGCAACCCCCAGTCACCACAAACTTCAGCAGTTCCTGCACCCGTGACCTTGACGCAGGCCTTCATCTATTGGCTCAAGCTCGGCTTTATCAGCTTCGGCGGGCCAGCGGGACAGATTGCCATCATGCATCACGATCTGGTCGAAAAAAAACGGTGGATATCGGAAAGACGTTTCTTGCATGCGCTCAACTATTGCATGGTACTGCCCGGACCGGAGGCGCAACAACTCGCCACTTACATAGGCTGGCTGATGCATCGCACCTGGGGTGGCATCATCGCGGGCGGTTTGTTCGTATTGCCTGCGTCCTTCATCCTCACGACATTGGCGTGGGTCTATCTGACTTACGGTTCTGTGCCTGCAGTTGCGGGTATATTGTATGGAATCAAGCCTGCAGTAGTTGCCATCGTGCTGTTCGCTTGCTATCGCATCGGTTCGCGCACCTTGAAAAATTCACTGCTGTGGACAATTTCAGTGCTGGCTTTCGTTGCCATATTCATATTCCGACTACCGTTCCCTGCAATTGTGTTGGCAGCAGGCTTGATTGGATATTTCGGCGGGCACTTCTCACCCAAGCACTTCAAGGCGGGGAGCGGACACGGAACATCGCAAAAGGATTTCGGTGCTGCACTAATTGATGACGACACACCAACGCCGCTACATGCACTATTTAGTTGGGTAAAGCTGATACGCATACTTGTAATCGGGATAGGAATCTGGTTGGTGGCTATGGCAGCATTACTCACCAGATTCGGATGGGAACACACATTCACGCAGATGGGTTGGTTCTTCACCAAGGCAGCATTACTTACTTTCGGAGGCGCCTACGCCGTGCTGCCCTACGTCTATCAGGGGGCAGTGGAACACTACCACTGGCTCACGGGAATTCAAATGGTTGACGGCTTGGCATTGGGTGAGACTACACCCGGCCCACTCATCATGGTGGTCACCTTTGTCGGTTTTGTTGGTGGCTGGGTGCAACATGTATTCGGCCCCGACGCACTGTTTGTTTCGGCTTTTATAGCGGCCGCAGTGGTAACTTTCTTCACTTTCCTACCCAGCTTTGTGTTCATCTTTGCCGGTGCTCCGTTTATCGAGACCACGCATGGCAATCTGAAACTCACTGCACCACTTACTGCGATCACGGCAGCAGTGGTTGGAGTGATTGCCAGTCTCGCGTTGTTCTTCGCTTACCATGTATTCTGGCCTGGCGGCTTCGAGGATGCGATGGAATGGGCCGAGATTGTGCTGGCAGCTTGCGCGAGTATTGCCATCTTTCGTTTCAAGGTCGGCGTGATTCCCATAATCCTCGTGTCGGGGGCAGCAGGTATGGTTATCAAACTGCTGGTGTGATCAAGGAGAGTAAATCATGAAATGGGTAACCCGCGAACGTCCAAAAATTGACCGCATCGCCTGCCCCTGGCTAATCGCTCGATTCATCGACAAGGCCCCGCAATTTATCTATGTTCCCAGTGGCGAAGTGCTAAAGGTGGCGGAAGCGACAGGGGCTGTACCATACGACATTCCAGGAGTTGAGTTTTCACATGAAGGTGAACTATGCAGCTTTGATGCCTTCTTGAAAAAGTATAACCTGTCTGATCCTGCGCTGCAGCAACTCGCGGTTATCGTAAGGGGCGCGGATACGTCAAGATTAGACCTTACTCCTCAATCAGCCGGACTTTATGCAATTTCGCTGGGCATGTCTCATTCCTTTCAGGATGACTACGAAATGCTGAAGCACGGGATGGTGATGTATGACGCACTCTATGCCTGGTGCAAAGAATGCCAGAATGAAACTCACCAATGGCCGCCAAAAATGTGACTGACCGCTACAGGGCATCGAGTATCAGGGGTGGAATGTCGCGTTTGGGCACACAGCGGAAGTTATCAAATCAGAAAGCGGACATTCAGAAACTAATTTTTGATATGAGTTGAAAGAGCCGCTTTCAAGTCAAAAGCGGCCGGTCGCCGATGATGAATCCCGAACGACGTGACCCAAAAACTGCGGCCTCCCCCAGCGCCAGCCGCCTCGCCCTGCCCCATAGTGGCCCCCACTCCGGCCCGCTGCGGGGTGCGGATCACCACCCCCATCCCCCGCTCCCGGCTGCTCCCTCTGGGGTCATTTTTGGCGTCCCCGGTTCCAGTTTTTCAGTTTTGTACCCCCCTCCCAACCGGATTTATTCGAGGCGCTCCGGCGAAGTCCGGTTTCAGTTCGGTCTAATTTTTTGGATTGTGTTGATTTGTATCGGGTTCTGAAGATCAAAGGGGGAAAAACACGAAAAGAGGTTCGGAATAGGTTCGGTAGTGGAGCCGAAAATGATAACCAGAAGAAATATTCCTATGGATTCTTCGATTTAGTTGCTATAATTCTAGCTGTGACTTGTACTGTTAATCCGCAGGTCCCTGGTTCGAATCCAGGTCGGGGAGCCAGTATTACTTGCTTAGCAATCAAACAGTTAGGGAATTATGGGTCATCCATTGGGATGGCCTTTTTGCATTTTTTGCGGTCTGTCTAACTAATGCCAGGTCGGTATAGCCCGATTCTTGGATTAATTTGAAGTAATTAGCGAAGCTACCGTACCCCGAATTATTGTAATTCTAATCGTTCCTGAAAGGATCTAAAAAATGTTGCACCCTTCCCGAATTCTAGTTGCTAGCGCAATATCTTTGATGACACTGTCTGCATGCAACCCCACCGATAACCAAAATGCTGTCGTTGCTGCCAAGGTGAACGGTACCCCAATTAGCGAAAGCCGCATTAATATGTTGTTGAAAGAGGGTGCTGCTGAAGGACAACCAACTACTCCTGAATTACGCAAAAAGATAATTGATCAATTGTCGATGCAACTCGTGATCTCCCAAGAAGCCATCAAAAATGGCCTAGACAAAAACCCGGAGGTTTTGGAACAGTTAGATTTGACTCGGCAATCTGTCTTAGCCAACGCTTTTGTTCAGGACTATTTGAAGAAGAATCCCATCACTGATGAGATGGTACAAGCCGAGTATGAGAAAATTAAGGCCCAGATGAGTGGCAATGAGTACAAGGCTCGTCATATTCTTGTGGAGAATGAAGCTGAAGCAAAGGAAATCATTGCTAAGCTTAAAAAAAATCCTAATGCCTTTGAAACATTGGCCAAGGCTCAATCCAAAGACTTTGGATCAAAAGCTAGAGGTGGCGATCTAGGATGGTTCGATCCCCGCGCAATGGTGCCGGAATTCGGAGCTGCAGTGGCAAAACTGACAAAAGGACACTTCAGTGATGAACCCGTCAAATCCGAATTTGGATTCCATGTTATCTTGTTAGAAGACTCACGTCCAAAAGTAATTCCACCGATGGATCAAGTAATACCTCAACTGAAACAACAACTTCAGCAGCAGAACTTGAAAAAACTTTTCGATGACCTCAAAGCAAAAGCGAAGATCGAAATTACCCAAGTTGCAGCTCCTGCATTAATGTCGACAGAGGAAAGCAAGTCTTCAGGACAGAGCAAGTAACTATAATTTATCTGCTGTGCTTTATCGGATCAAAAAACTGATAAACCAATTACTAGATTAGCCGGTTAATCTAGTTTTCAGCAACAATTCTTCAACCTGGGCCATCTTAATAGATGGCCCTTCGGGGTTTGTAATCATCCAAGCAGAAATTTCCATTGGCGAATCTAGAGTCGAAAAGGCGGCATTGCCTCCGCTCCCCCATATGTTCATCATCGTTATAGGTTAGAGAACCTAGAATCAATAAGGAATCAACCAATGTTCTCTCTCACCTGATGCCCTGAATGCAATTTAATTCACCTATTAAGGCAATACCTTATTCATCAGCCCAGAATGTGCCCACGAGTGTTATGCCAAGGATTTTGATCACCACATGCCGTCACTGCCACAATATCTGTGATCGGGCACCGGAGTTCCTATCGGATCTCCTCCATAACCCAGACCCAACTGGCCGACTAGGATTCTACCTAATGTAGCCACTGCTCCATCGGCTTTTAGCGCTAATGTATGGTAAGAACCCGCAGACACCGCTGCCACGCGGTTGAGGTTTGGTATTGCTGCCGGAATTGGCCGTGCAGCGGAGTAAGTCGATCCTTCGCCGAGTTGCCCGTAAAAGTTGTCTCCCCATGCCCACACCGTACCGTCAGACTTGAGCGCGACTGAGTGGAAGCCGCCCGCTGCTATTGATACGACATCAGACAGCCCTAAGACTTTCATCGGCCTAGATCTACTTCCCTCAGAAGTTCCATCTCCAAGCTGACCGTGATCATTCGATCCCCATGCCCACACCGTACCGTCAGACTTGAGCGCGACTGAGTGGAAGCCACCCGCTGCTATTGCCACTACATCAGATAGCCCTAAAACTAACATCGGTTTGGTTCTACTTGCCACAGATGCTCTATCTCCAAGCTGGCGGTGATCATTTGAACCCAAAGTTTCAACTGTACCATTCGCATTAAGCATCACTGTATGATAATAGCCGACCGACACCATCGGAGTAACGGCAAAAGCGAATTCAGAAAAAGATAAAGCACACATTGTGACAAAGCGAATAATTAGAGCAGTCATGATATTTCTCCTTGCCCTTGCTCTTGCTCTTGTTATTGTTATAGCTCCTTACAATATATGCGCAGAGAACTCTCTATTCATATTCCAAATCATTTACGAATCAATTAAGTCATAATCTCGAAACATGCAAATAGATCCAATCACAGAAATGATGAGGGCAACATACGGCAAACCATTGAATAATTTAAAGTCATGAAGTTACCATCTTTAAATCGTACAAATGAGTATCCAGAACTATCTTCAGCGGTCTGCTGTCTTCCCTTATGTGTTGAATCAGCAAATCACTCAAAGAATCACAAAATTCCTTTCTTTCAATCTTTGAATATTTTCCGGAAGAACTGATAATCTTGTCAGTTATCACGCGATAATTATCAAATAATGTCTGATGCGCCGACCTGTGCTTGGCAAAGTCGAATCCAACTGCTTGAGCAATTCTTTCCTCAACTTCAAAATAACGATGCAAACTATCATGAAGCATCCTTATTGCTGCCAACAATGCCACATCATGATTTACTAACATTAACTGGCCAATATCATTTATAAGGCCATTCAACACCTGGTGTTCAAAATCAATGACCCTATTTCCAACACTAAGGGAATTATTATGAATCGAGAAATCCATGTCGCCCTCTCAAGTAATGAGTGCTAGATATTTATCAAGCATATATTTCACATCTAATAGAAACATCTTCAAAATATATAGGCCAATACCATTTTTGACATCGAAATATCAATTTAGGCAATATGCGAATTTAAGCGATGGATGAACAATATCTGATTGATTGATTGGACATAATTATAGGAACAATGCCTATGTAACTTCAATCTGCCAAAGGTATTAAGCATGGCCAGCCAAGTACTAATACTTTTTAAAAGAAATTAATAATTCTGACCAATTTCAAAACTATGGTATATCCTGCAACTGATGTGCTAAATTTCTATGACAACATCAACGGGACAGATGTAATGAAGATCATTGTTGCTGACGACCATGCCTTGCTTCGAGAAGGTATTAGACATCTGCTAATGAGATTGGATGTTGATGTATCTATATTGGAGGCTGACTGTCATGATGCTGCATTGCAGTTATTGAATGACAATCCTGACGCTAGTCTGGCCCTCATTGATTTACACATGCCAGGCAAAGAAGATATGTCAGGCTTGTCTGAATTACTCAACCATGCGCAGACGATTCCTGTAGTAGTCCTTTCAGGCTCAGAAGAAATAGATACGATACATCATGTCATCAAAGCTGGCGTCATGGGTTATATTCCAAAGCACGAAAATGCCGAGGTTATGCTTTGTGCACTGCGCCTTGTATTGAGCGGTGGCATCTATGTACCTCCTTTATACCTCTCTTCTACTAATACTGATGATCAGATAAAGTTTAGGCTTACACCAAGGCAAACTGAAGTACTTCAGAATATGTGCAATGGACTTTCCAACAAGGAAATTGGACAACTAATGAATTTGTCTGAAGCTACAATCAAGTGTCATGTTTCCGCAATTTTTCGTGAACTTAATGTTGACAACCGCCTCCAGGCTTCAATTGCTGCAAAGAAATTAGGTCTTCAAAATGAGCATAGCAATAACTAATATTAACTCAATCCTGCCACCTTACTCATGCGACTGATAGAACGAAGAAATGCTCTCAATTTTGCAGAGTTAACTGGTTTTATGAGCAATGCATATCCCATTCGATTGGCTTCTTGCCGTATATCAACTGAATTATCCCCAGTTACAATTAACGTTGGTATCAGGCTTTCCCGTAACTGACAAATAAAACTTGCAGCTTCAATGCCTGTTTTTCCATCCCTCAAACGGTAATCAGCAATAATTGCATCAGGTGTGCGTGTCTTTATCTTTAACGCTTCATCGAGTGAGATAGCTGAAATCACTTCATGTCCCCATGCCTTCAGGATCTGAGACATGGACTCCCTTGCAGGGTTATCATCATCAATTACCAATATCAACATACTTGGTTCATTTTTTAACTGCTGCTCGAGATCATATTTATTTGGATTTATGTATGATTCATCCCCCAAAGGAATATTTAACTGGAAAACAGATCCGGATCCAACCTTTGATTCAATAGTTAAAGAAGATTTCAACAACTGACATAACCGCTTGACTATTGCCAATCCCAGGCCGAATCCCTTGGTTCGATCCCGTTCAAGATTATTCAATTGCAAGAATTCCTGAAATATTTGTTCTCTATTCTCTTCAGGTATACCAATCCCCGTATCGGAGACTTGAATACAAATCTTCGATCCATCATCAAACCACATCACTCCCACCTCACCACTTTCTGTATAGCGTATCGCGTTGCTGATCAAATTTCGTAAAATGCTTTCTAGCAAAACTGGGTCTGAGTATCCTACAAGATCAGCACCTTTAAACTGAATATTGAGTCCCTTGAGATTTGCTGCCACGTTGAAGTCAGTTGATAACCTATCCATCAATTCAAATATTCGAAAGTGTTGGTGTTTCGGATAGATCACTCCGGCATCCAATCTGGATATATCAAGCAATGAATTAAATAATTCTTCCAAGGCAGTAACACTCTTATTGATATTATCGACCAGTAAACGATCCTCAGGATTACTGATGCGTTCATTCAGTGCCGACGCAAATAGACCAAGTGCATGTAATGGTTGTCGCAAATCGTGACTTGCATCAGCTAAAAATTGTGATTTTGCTTGGTTTGCCTTCTCAGCATTTTCCTTGCTATGACGAAGTTCAAGAGTAGCCGCTTCTACCTTTTCCTGAAGCTTTATCCTTTCATCTTGTAGTTGCTCAGCCATGTAATTTATTCCATGTGACAATATATTTAGCTCCTTCATATTTGAAGCTATTTGAATGCGTGATGAGAAATTACCCTTGGCTATCTTCTGAATTAAACTACTAAACAATGTAATCGGGTGAGTTATGCTACGACTGGCAAGAACAATGAGGAAAACAATAAGTGCCAAGAATCCCATAGAAGTGGCCAGCGCAAACCAGAGTATCTCTGCTTTTAATTTCTCTGTTCGTGCCAGACTCATTTCGACTATAACCATGCCAATAGGCTCTGGCACAGAATTAGCCTCGTACTCATTCAAAGATATCGCTTCCGGAATTATTGGATAAAATATCTGCAAGATATCTTTCCCATAACGCGTTACTACAGGAACCTTGCCATCTAATTGATAATTTGAATCGGCGAATGACTTCTTACTCGAAATCGAGACCAATCCTGAATTAATAATAATTTCGGATCTTGAATTCAAAATCAAAGCCCCACTCACATCGGTCTCTTTAATCAAGTGTCGGGTGATGTTTTCCAAAAAGGGCAGATTATTGGATGCCACTCCATATTCGCTGCTTGACGCGAATTGATTAGCGAAAAGCTTTCCACGTTCAATGCTGTGCTGATCAAGTTCAGCAAAGTAATTATCCAGAAAGAAATATTCCAAAGCGACAGTCATGATAACCAATGGAATCAGCGTTATGCTTGCAATATAGGTGCGAATTCCATATTGCTTCATTGATTGCCCCGATTCATATTATGCATAATGCCCCTTACAGTATTGGCATCAGGCAAATTAATGTTTAATGATCTAGCTACTTCAGGGTT
Organism: Gallionella sp.; assembly: GCA_024641025.1. Classification (GTDB taxonomy): domain Bacteria; phylum Pseudomonadota; class Gammaproteobacteria; order Burkholderiales; family Gallionellaceae; genus Gallionella. Next base: position 3,453 of record JAHEDW010000064.1, on the reverse strand, counting down.
AAAAGAGATTGTGAACTCTCTGGAGTAATTATCTATCGGGAGCTTGCCGAATTGAATGAAGTAGCGTATCGATTCATCAATCTGATCAGCCAGTTGTTGTTGTGATGAAAATATAGCTCCTATTGCTCCAGCATTTACATATGCATTCGAAAGTCCTATAAATGGAATCCCTGAACGATAGCAACTCAATAGGATATTACGTATTTCGACATTGTTGTAAATAGTGTTGTCCGGCACGGCAAGCAGTACGTCACTTCCAGCAAGCACTTCATCCAAAACAGAATATAAATTCTCCTCAGGCAAGACATTTTTGGATACCAAAGTTAAGTTGTACTTGGAGGCTTGCTTCTTAATTTTCCCTACATCGATTTGGGAATTATCTGAGTACAACATCCCTATCCTTGTATGTTTAGGGAGAGCGGCCTTTATGAAATTGAATTGTCGCTCCCATGGTTGATCCAGAAATATTGCAGATATTAATGATTCATTATTTGAATTGACAGATTTCCTAATGAGCTCTTCGTAGCTAACTCTTGGAACCATTACCACAAGTACCGGAACTTTGGATTGGCGAATTGCTGATACTGATGCTTTCATGCCCACGGAAACTATCAAATCCACAGGAGGAGAATCGCTCAAATTATCGGGAGTAACAATTACAGTCGTCTGGACCGTTTCAGGCAAGCGCTGTCTCAAGATGTTTGCGAACGATTGATATGCAATCAGATCATTGCTTAACACTACCGCTAAGCGAAAATTTCCAGGCCAACAATAATTAGGTGCAAGAAGTAGCAACCAAAGTACGAAATATTTTGCTACTCTGTCCTTGCTGAAGCTCATACGTCTAAAAGTCAAATGCTACCGTAGCGTATGCTCGTTGATTAAATTGATTCCTTCTTCGATAATCGATATATTTATCTGTGAATGGATACTGGATTACTAATGCCATTTCGCCTTTAGACCCTTGATAACCAGTAGTGAACGTCTTTGCGATTCTCACATCAGCTCTGCGAGTAAATTGTTGGCGGTCATAGGGTGGGCGATCTATGGGAACCATAGATCCTTGCTGGTAATAGCCAATGCTGAATGCGACCCCCCCGCTAAAGGTTTTGTCAAAAAGCGCGCTGATCATATTCCTAGGCATGGTATCGCTGTAACTACCATTTGCACCCACGGGCAAATTATCACTTCTAAGGACTTGATATGCATAGTTGACTGTAAGTTGGTTGTGGTCACCCCAAAGATGCTTAGTAACCAATTCCAGTCCATCATGCTCGGCATCAAACAAATTAAGATAGTCCTTCGGAATTATTGCTGTTTCATAAATGGTATTGCTGAACTGATCATGGTATAGGCGTACATCCACCGTAATTCCTTGTTCAACAAACTCACCCAGGTAGCCAATTTCACGAGATAACACATCTTCTGGGCTCAAGCCGCCAGAAGATTGATAAGGCACATATAGACCGATGCCAGGGATAATGAAATGATAATAACTCCGCTCCTCAAACAATGATGGATTGCGATATGCGCGGGATATCCCAGCCCTCAACGTTTGCGCTTTAGTGATGTGATAATTCAAAGCAGCACGAGGGGACATACTTTTCTTGCCCATGCCGTTATCTGCAAACATGGCACCGACATTTAATATCCATAGTGGGGTTAATCGCCACTCATCATGCGCAAAAATTGTTGACTCGCGCAGTGATTGTTCTGTCGCAAACTGGTTCGGCGCCTGAACCCATTCCCAACGTGCAGAGGCACCCCAAACCAATCTATTCGAACTTGAAATACGTGAAGTAACTTGAATCTCCAACTCATCACGTGTGCTTGTGAAACTGTCACTTAAGATTCCGAGACTATTAAGTTCATCCAAATAGATGTGGTAGTACTGTAACTTGACTTCATCTCTACTTTTTAGGTTATGAATCCAAGTAATTTGTTCGAAGCTCTCTGTATTGTTTTTATCATGTGGAACATCTGGAGCACTACTGGGAGAACCAACCCCTCTCGGCCCGTTGCTGTAACCTAATTGCACATCAATACTATCCAAAGTGTTTGGATGATATGCAGCGCGAAGATTGAACAATCGTGTGGCATGCCCATCATAATTCACATCATATTCATTTGCTTCATAACCATCGTCACTTCGGTAGCCTAGACTCATTCGATAATCAATTTTATTGCCAGGCTCGCCAAAATATAATGATGCGTCTTTAATTCCACCATTCCCCTTGGTAGCACTAACCTTGAAGCCATTTTGCGCGCCCGCATCACGCGTGATAATACTAATTACCCCTTGAATGGAGTTGCCACCATATGATGCTGCTGCCGGACCACGAATTACCTCGATACGCTCTATGTCCTCAATCTGTAATGGCAAGTCTTCCCAGTACATGCCTCCAGCAGGTGGCATATATGCAGTGCGGCCATCCACTAATACTTGCATTCGACGTGCATACTGCTCGATTACACCGTGGTAACCCACAATGGCTTGGCTTCCTGTGTAATAGCTAACATACATTCCCGGAACTAATTTGAATAAATCAGGGATATTTCGAAATCCAGAAGCCTTGATCATAGCTCTATCAATAACAGTCATTGCATTGGGGGCTTCCGACAATGGTTGGTGCAATCGCGAGGGACTCAGTACGACAGGAAGATCCTGAATGATAGATAGCTCTGGAATCTCATTTTCAATGGCCCAGCAATTATCGAATCCAAGAGCAGAAAATATCCCAAACAATAAACCAGCGAGTGGGACCGTTATATATATATTTTTTTTGCCCATTCCCCCCCCACTCTTCAATGATAAATTTAATAAATGCTGCCTCAAAATTATAAAGGATGGCTTGATCGAACAAATCGACATGTTAGTTTACACGTACCGTGTCCAAGCAATAACAACTTTAATTACTAATTTTGTCAAAGGCAATCAGAACGACTGATAAAAGGTATCGAATTATCAATGGCACTAATTGGAACTTAGCTAAACAACAGGATGAGCAATAACTTACCTCAATGAAGCTATTGGAACCATGCCTTCATTTATATTACTAAGTCTACTCACGAGCAATCATGCATAAAGAGTTTATTTCCTAACCATTTATTTACTCAGACGAATGGATTTGAATGGAAACAAATGAATTATGTAAATGTAAAGCGTGACCTAATTACAGTATACTTTGCAAAGGTGGGGTGTTTACCAATGCAAAACGAATGATTGTGACCGCTTATAAAGCGTCGACATTTTCTACTTTTAATATGTTCCATCAAAGAGAACAAGGCAACTATCGAAAGCAAGTCAGCAATCAGTGCTCTTTACTCTTTCCAAAAAAAATAGAAACAGGAGAGCCAAAGCTCCCGTTTCTATTTAAAGGACGAAAATTGGTCAGGCTATGACCTCATGCATGCCTTTGATTACTCAAGTAAGAATAACCTCCAATCCTGCCC
>JAHEDW010000063.1 GCA_024641025.1 Gallionella sp. | reverse complement strand
TGGGCAACGCTTTGAAAGACCTCGGGCGATATGAAGAAGCCACCGAGAGCTATCGACGCGCAATCGAGATCAAGCCCGACTTCGTCGATGCGCACATGAATCTGGGTACGTCACTCAAGGACCTCGGCCACCTTGACATGGCAGCAGCCTGTTTCCGACGGGCCGCAGAGATCAAACCTGATTCGGCCGAAACTCATTATGTCCTTGGAAACCTAACGAAGCTTCTCGGCCAACCGAAAGCCGCTGTTGAATGTTTTCGTCGGGCTGTCTCGCTCAAACCCGAATATGCTGATGCATATCGCAATCTTGGCATTACGCTGCAGGAACTGGGACAACTTGAAGGAGCGGTTGAAAGTTACAAGCATTTATTGAGTCTTAAACCGGATCTAGCAGAGGTACACTTTAATCAAGGAACTGCCCTAAAGGATCTTGAAAGATTTGACGAAGCGATTGTCAGCTACCGCCGTGTTCTCGAAATCAATCCCGATTATGCCGATGCCCTCATTAATTTGGGAGCTGCGCATGTTGAAGTTGGACATATAAATGAAGCTGTAGTGTGCTATCGCCGAGCTTTGGAAATCCAGCCGGACTCGGCCATGACCTATTACAACCTTGGCAATGCGTTTACCAAACTAGAACAGATAGAATCGGTCATTGATTGTGCTCGTAAAGCAATCCAGCTCAACCCGAACTATAGCGACGCACACAACATGCTTGCATTTGCGCTGTTACTGACCGGTCAGTTTTCCGAGGGTTGGAAGGAATATTGGTGGCGTATCCGACCGCAGGACAGGCTCACAAACCAGGACGGACCGATAATTGATAGCAAACCCACTCGCTGCCAAGTTGGATTGCTACCAACAGAACTGGATGGCACGCGTATTGCTCTTCTGAAGGATCAACAAGGCATTGGAGATGAGATCTTTTTCCTCAGGTTCGCAAGGGAACTTAAAAGGAGAGGTGCCTGGATAGGCTATTCGGGAGAACCGCGTATCGCCCAGTTTGTTCGCCGGATTGATTGGTTTGATTACGTATCCTTAAGCGAGGAACCGATTGCAAACACTCAAGTATCATTGCTTGTTGGCGATTTGCCTTTGGCACTGGGGGTTGCAAGCGAAGCTGATATTCCCCCTCCGCTTCCTTTGGAAGCCTTATCTGAGAAGCGGCAGGCAGTTACCCTTCGTTTGGCATCCTGCCGAAGTTCAGCGCTACCTCTTATCGGTATCACATGGCGCGGCGGCGGAGACAAACGTAACCATATGATGGTCAGGGAAATACCTCTCGAACTGCTTGGGAGTGCACTGCGAACCAAGCGTGCAAAATTCATTATCGTACAGCGCAACCCACTGCCAGGCGAAATTGCAGCCTTTGAGGATGCACTTGGCCAACAAGTTCTGGATCTCAGTGATTTGAACGATGATCTTGAAGGTATGCTGGCGCTTATGGAACAATTGGATGACTATATCGGTGTCGACAATACCAACATGCATTTGCGGGCAAGTGTCGGAAGGACTGCCCGATTACTGGTTCCCCACCTGAATGATTTCCGCTGTATGGCAACGGGTGACAGCAGCCCATGGTTCCCGGGTTTTACCATCTACAGAAGATCACTGGACAATGATTGGGGCTGCGCTATCGAGCAATTACAGCATCATATAACCTAGAATTGCCGGATTGATCAATTGACTTACCAAGCGAGCAGGTAACATTATTCTCAATGCCCTGCTTCATTTATCCGCTCAAAAACTGAAAAGAAAACTCGCCTTGTTCGCTCAGGCAAATACTTATAATAAATCGCATTTAGAAAGCTGCCGCCCTTGGGAACATCAAAATTGCGAACGTGCCGGTAGTTTGAGAAATCCTGGTTTTTTAGAAGCGCAAATTCCCTCATGCTGCGAGCCTCAATGCGCCCATTCTCGGCCTCTACAACGGTAAATATAATATATTTGGGACGCACAGAATACAGATAATCTCCTTGTATTCTGCCTGATCTACTAAAAATCGAATTAAAGGGGGATACCAAACCCCTGTTGTCCATGAAATTTGCATCAACGTAATACGGTACGATGCCTGCTTCTGAAAACATGATCCAGTCATTATCGTCGGTTCGCTCAGCAAGAAAGTCTGTGAGATCAAATAGGGTTGAAGTTCGGAACGACAAGTTGTCCCATCCGATGTGCTTTTCTGGCAAATTGGAATATTGTGATACTGCTTGGGAGGCTGCAATGAAAACGACAGCCAGTATCGCAACTGTGCGATTTGCCCTTTCATGCAAGGTATCAACAGCAGCAGCGCACAGCAGTACGATACATGGCACTACAGGGATGATGAAGCGGTAGGCATACATGAAGTCTCCGCCCGATACTATTAGAAATAATACTTGCGCAAGAATGAATACTATCAAAATGCGAACCAGGTCACTTTTCCAGGAAGCGATTGCGCCGAGCAATGCAGCCGGCAGCAAAAAATAGCCGCTGTCCGCGTTGAACTCAAGTGGGTAACGCAGTCCATTTAACACCAGGTCAAGGTTCGTGTGAACCTTGGCGAGTGCAGTATTGGCAACAAATTGACCAAAATAGTAGATTCTGAATAGCTCGTAGCCACCGGCAAAGATTGCGACTAATGCCAACGCTTTCAGTCCAGAGATGTATCCTTTTTTTGTGGCCAGAAAGCCTACTGCGATAAGGGAGAACATGATTCCCTCAGGCCTGGTAAGTGCAACCAGACTGGCAATCATCCCGATCAGCAATGCGTTGATTTTATCTGTAGTCAGCGTAAACACGAGCGCAGTAAGCAGCATCGTATAGAAAACGGTTTCCAGCCCATCTACAGTCCAAACCGCAAAGAAGGAACTTAAACCTAATAATATTACCGACGTTGAAATTGCAAGATCGGACTTGAAGTGATTGACCGAAAGTTTCCAGATTATCGCCAGTGCGCCTAGCCCAGAGGCCAGCCCAAGAAATTTCATTGCCATTTCCATTGGAATGCCAAGTTTGCCAACGGCAGCCAGCAGCAGCATCCATGAAAAATTTGAGTATCCTTCTACCCTCTCACCAAGGTTGAAAACGAGCCCGTTTCCCAGAATCAAATTCTTGGAAAAGCGGAGTGTGATATAGGCGTCGTCAATGCTTTCCGGAAAAAATACATAAGCAAGCGTCAGGAATGCCAAAACGCTAAAGGCTAAACTAATTCTTGCAATTTTCATTGGGTAAAATTCGATGCTGATTCAAAGCTTGAAGTTTAACAGAGGTCGCATGGGGATTAGTATTGGCAGATGTATGAGGATTTACCTCTGGCTGAGAATTTCTGCAAAATTTAAATTCACCTAAATCTCAGTTCTCTGCTGCAAAAGTACTCTTTCACAGACAGAACAACAATCGTTGACATTATTGATGTCACGCTATTGATAGGTTCTTGGCATGATTAAAAATGAAGTGCTTCCTGAATTCGTTTGTTGAAATGTGCGAATTTTTCCGGGTGCAAGATATTCCTGCTCGCTGGGAAGAATCGATGAAACATCCCTGCTTCCGTGTTGGCCTAACCCTTTCGTTCCGATATCAGCAAAGATATGATTCCTAGAACTACGGCAAACCACAATGTCGCCATGCGGATGAGTATGGTTGCAGCCACGGCTTGCGGCTGTGCAACATTGTTCAACATCAACAAGGCAATCATAGTAGCTTCAGCTCCACCAAGCCCACCGGGCAGGAAGCTGAGCGCGCCGACAAGCATTGAGAAGGCATAAATAAACAAGGCGACCGGCAGTGAAAGGTCGCTGCCCAGGACTTTCATTATGTAGTAAAAGGCGAATCCTTCTGCTCCCCATGCAACAAGACCAAGCGCGATACCGTAAAACAACATCGGCAAGCTGAAGCATCTGCCGGAATGAAGCACAATTTCTATGGCGTGACCAAACAGATTGCCAAGCCTTGCAGGTAGTTTGTTCCGCGCTATCGACTCAAGTGCTTTGAGCCATTTTGTTTGTTGCAAGGTCAGCAGCACTACGAAAATCAACCCTGCCAAGACCAATACCATCGGCTGTGCAGCTGGATACACCCATAATCCCACGGCTACCAACAACAGCATAACTATAAGATTAGTGAAATGTTCTGCAAAGAATGCAGCCAGACTTTCCGGGTAGGACACGCCATGTTTTTTTAGGAATACACTTCGTATCGCTTCACCTGCTTTGCCAGGAAGGATAGTCAGGCCAAACCCCGCAATGTAGATTCTCAGGCTTTCCGGAGTATGGATCCGATGACCGAGTAGCGAGAGGTATTTCTGCCAACGCACGAATCGCAGCCCGTAATTTACCAACGAAAGGGCAAGCGCTATGGCGGTTCCAATTATACCCACACGAATTATTGCTGAAGCCACCTCATGCCAGCCAGCCCAAAGCGTGAACGCAAGATAACCAAGTGCACTTAGCAATACAATAAGAATAAGCGCTCTGAAGCGCCAACCAGACAAGACGGTATGCGTCATGCAATCAACAGAATGGTTGCGATCAACCATGCGCCAACCACGACAAATATATGCGGGTCGCGCACCAGATCATGCGAAGGGTCTCCTCCCAAGCTCTGGTGATGCAGAAGGTAGATATAACGAAACACACCGTACATCACGAAGGGTACGGTATAGATCAGGTTGGATGTACCATGTATGAGTATAGTCTCCGCATTCATGGTATAGAGGCTATAGCTCATTATCAAGCCAGCGGCGGTGATCCCGATCATTTTGTCCAATAACACCGGGCTATAATCTTCCAGTACTTTCCGATGCGAGGCCTTATCATCCGTCAACGCGATTATTTCCGCGCGGCGCTTCGTAAAGCCGAGAAACAGTGTCACCATCAAGCCACACAACAGCAACCACTGGGAAGGCGGGATACCGACTCCCAGAGTACCTGCAAGTATGCGCAACATGAAACCGGCAGCGATGATAAACACATCCAAAATCACCACATGCTTAAGCCACAAGGAATAGGCGATGTTCATCAGCGCGTAGCCCAAGAGCAAACCAAGCACCATCGTAGAAGCGGCGTAGGCCAAAATTAAGCCCAGTGAGCCCAGCAGCAATGCGAGTATCAGTGCGACAGGAACAGATACGGTTCCAGTCACCAATGGTCGTCTGCATTTCTTGGGATGATTTCTATCTTGCTCCAGATCGACGATATCATTGACGGTGTAGATTGCGCTGGATATCAAACAGAATGAAGCAAAGACCATCACCACTTCAACTACAAGTGTTTTGTCTCCCCAAGCATGGCCGAACAACAGCCCAGTGAAAACGAATAGGTTCTTCACCCACTGGTGAGGGCGCATCAGGCGCAGCAATTCGGTTAATTTATTCAATTTATGACGAGCTTTTCATGAGGCAAGCGGAACATTAACCCAACTGAAGTTATTGTGCCATTGGTTCAATGGGGACCAGGTTATTGCACGCTCTACTGGCATTAGCGACCCTATCACGCTGACCCGCTTGATGATAAACCTCTTTGAGCAGACAATATGCTTGCAGATCCGGAGGGGACTGCGTTAAAGCAGCAAGCAAGGGCACTTCTGCTTCGGCAGCATACTTGCTCCTCAACAAGGCAAGCCCGATATTAGTGTATGCTTTCCCACGCAACTGCACTGGCAAAGTTTGCAAGGCGATTGCTGCACGCAAATTATCTACTGCCACCTGATAATTCCCAATCTCTAGTGCCCATAATCCAGCCTTGTAGCGCACCAGCGGGTTGTTTGGAAACTGCTCAGTCAACCGCAACCCTTTCAGTGCAAGTATATATTGACCCCTATCCCGGACGAATCGCATGGGAGGATTCCATTTCGAGTGCGTAGGTAGATTTTTTAGAGACGACTCAAATTGCTGCATTAGGTCAAAAGCTTCATCTGGCTTGTCGCTTGGGGAGGAACTGAAACGGAGTACATAGGTTACCTGAATCATCTGAATCATCATTTTTCGATATTCTGGAACGATGATCTGGTTTGCCGTCTCCAATGCAGCGCTATACTTCGCCTGCCGCAGTTCACCCCATATCTTCTGAAATGCGGGCAGATAATGACCAGGGTAGGCAGTCATCAATCTTTCTGCACTGGCTTCTTCACTGCGCCAATCATTGGGCAGTTTAAAGGATTGGTAGCTCCATACCATAATGATCGCCAGAAACAATATGATGCGCAGCAGTGGTTTGAAATGCCATGCAACCATAACAATTAACAATAATGCTGGCCATACTGCAAGAAACAAGAACCGATCAGAAACAAGTGAAGTCGTTTTGAATGGCAACAATTGAATATATGGAAGACATAATACAAAGAACGCTACCAAGGCAAACCCTGTGAGGGTTCGCTTTCGAAGACTCATGACGATCCCTACAGCCGCTGATACCAACACTAGTGCACCCAATATCATCATTGCCGAAAGCTTGCTATCTTCAAATACAGGGTAAAAGAAGTAATGGTTTTCTGGACTCACAGAAAGCCTGGCAAGCCAGCCCAGAATCGCAAGAGCTCTGGAGAATGATTCGATGTCATAGTAGGCAGGCTCTGATATCGTACTCTTTGACATGAATATCAGAGTTACGATCAATCCCAGCAATATGCTGGCAAGTGGCCACAGCAACAGATCATTTCGCTTCGACAATGATGAGCTATCGCGCCAGTAAATCACCCAAATCATGGCTATAACTGGTGCCATCGCTACTGCAGTAGCTTTCGATAGCATGGCGGCCAATAGCATAACCAAGGCAGCCATTCCAAATGCCACCGAGAATTCCCGCTCCCTCCTGACATTGATTGCAAACCACACTGACAGCAGTGAAAACAATCCTGCAAGCAAATCCTTTCGTCCGCTGATCCAAACTACTGCCTCGACGTGCACAGGATTGAGAACAAATAGCGCAGTGACGATTGCTGCTACCCATGTCATACCGGAAGCATCTTCAGGATGGAAATATTTCCACAAACCGCTTGTATTCGCGTATACCAACGGCAGGCAAAGAAAATATAGAATTATGTTATGAACACGAAATGCATATGGATCCAAGCCGAATAACTTGATGTCAAACCAATAAGAAAGATCTCGGAGCGGCAAAAATTCCAGCGGATTATAGGGCTCTATAAACAATCGCCATATTTCACTTAAGTGCAATCCCGCAAGTCTGGAATTCTTCGTAATGTAATATTCATCGTCGGATATGAATGGGTAATGCAGCGCTTGCAAGTAAAATGCAATTGCTAACACAGAACAAAATGCCAATAGCACCATTGGCAAGTACGGTCTGACTCGATGCATGAATATGCTCAAATTCATTTCTTCAGTCAGCCAGGCACACTTTAGTCATACTCCAACGTTTGCAGGTCATCTGTCGAATATTTCCTGATCGCCCAAACTACATATTTGCCGTGTTACGGATCATGGCCAGCACGACCATACAGCAGGCCAGTAAATAGTACAGATTCATAATCAATTTTTGATAGTTAGGCAGCTATAATTTATTGCATTATTTTGATTTATTTTGCAGATTTTCGAGTATTTCATCCAATGCCCTCTGCTTGTCGAGATGCGGCAAATGGTTGTTGGTGTCCATTCTAATAAAAATGATATCCCGTTCGTCAAAGAAACCGATCCCCCATTGGGGGTCATATAGAAGACGCGCAACCAACCTGGACGGCCTGCCTGTTGACAGGTCCAGCACAGGATATATTACTGCGCCTATCCCATATTTACGGAACACATCCCCATAATTTCCACGCCAGACCTTTGAATATTCCTGATACACCTCCCAGGACAGGTTGCGCTGGTCGATGTAGATCTTCCTGGGATAGAGCTGCCAACTCAAATATCCACCGTACTCGAAATAGTTGTAGATGTTTCCTGATAGACTGGAATTCTGGAGATAATCAACAGCAGCGGACGGAATCACCCCCTTTTCCAGCGGAGATCCTGCAAGGGAAGTTCGGCTTAGTGCATCGTTTGCAAGGATTCCTGTCGAGACGATCCATATAATCAAAATCGCGAAGCCTTTTCCAAGCGCAAGCCTGCGATTTATCCTTTCTGACAAGTAATAACTTGCGATGGAAAACACGACAGCCACCATCATCAAGCTGAAGCGGAATGACAGGATCCCTGCGACTATGAATGATGCAGCCAGAATGAAGTGATGCATGCCCAGTTTGCGCCAATGAAACAATATTGCTATGAATGGCAACACTCCCAAAGCAACGACAAGGTAACCCAGTTGCTTCATTCCGTGAAAATCAAAGTACCTTACCGTTCCTAAAAATTCATCGATAACCTTTGAAAATGGTCCGGAAACTTCCGTGAAGCTGGCCCACATGGCTGTTACGCCTACCGGATTAAAGAACGCAACGACTAACGAAACAAATACTGCAATAGAAAAATGACGGAACGAGTCATCGGGCAATGCATTGCCACCGCGTTTTTTCGTCAACCATTCTGAAAGAAAATACACAAACAGGATGCCGACACCGATGATAAAGCCTCTGTGAAGATTCGCCCAAAGCAGCATAATGATAGGAAGGAATGCAAGCACATACCACTTCAACCGCTTACCTTGTTTACCTGCTTCGAGGATATATTCCGTCAGTTGTATCACCAGCAGAGTACCAATGAAGGAAAAAATCTGTGGTCGCAATTCATCGAATCGGAAGAATATCAATGGCAAAGGTGAAATAATCGCCAATGCCAGCACTGGGTGTAGGCCGTTCCGTCGGAGCTGATTCCATAGCAGACCGTAGAAAAGCATCATCAGCAAGCCCTTCAACAACACCAGCGCATAGATTCCGCCCAACTCAAAGATGCCGAGCATTAGTAATTGTGACAAGGGATATCCGCGCAGAATCAAGCTAGCACGTGCATCCAGGGGCGAAGGTGAGCTGAACAGGAAGGGATCATCGACCGGCATCCCGCCTTCAGACCAAATCCAGCGCCCCATATTTAGGTGCCACCAGAAGTCACTCAACCCGAGCGGATAAGTGTGATAGATGAATACAAATATGAAAGTAATGCAGCAAAGTAGCCATTGAACAGGCTTCTTGGCTGAACTCGAAACGATATTATCCAATAACGCGCGCATTAAATCTCGTTTCCGGATGGAAACCTGCCAAGTGCGCCCATTTGTGAGGTGGAGTCTGCATAGTTTGCTGCTTTAACAATGAAATAGTCATATATATGTTTGGAAGCATGATCCATTATGTAACTGCAATTAAATTCACATCGACCATCCGCAATGAAATGTACGCACTCTACAAGCGCCACGTTTGGCCCAATGACAATCTTGCCAATTTCCTCATCCCCGCCAACCTTGAGGATTTTCAGAAATATTACTCCAGATACATTATCTTACGACAGTGGGCTGTATCGCCTTCAACTTTTCAAGCTTTTCAAATGAGCAGCAATCGTTAAGGCTGGTCCAATCAAGAAACCGGCCCTAAAAGACATTGGTTGCATCTTTTAGTTCGGGACTTCACGAAAATAGGCATGGTCGGCATATGAAAGCAGTTCCCTGTCTCCACGACTGTCTCCATACGCATACAAGGTATACCCATCCTTCTCACCCAACAGCGTCCTTAACCGATTTACCTTTTCAATACCGAAGCAATTTGCTCCCAGTATCTTCCCTGTGATGAGTCCTTCCTGAATTGTTTCCAATCGGGTTGCTATCACATCATCAAAGCCTGCGCCAAACGCCCATGGCAATACGTATAGTTCAAGTGAGGCACTGATTACGACACATCTGTGACCTTGCTGCTTGTGCCAGGCAAAGCGCTGCATCATTTCATCTCGAAGCAATCCTGGAATTACATAGGATGCAAACCTTTCACCCTGCTTCTCAAGTTCGTTCAAACGCATCCCGGCAAAACATCGAAGGAAAACGCGCTCCTTTGCAACATCATTGTCAATCAAACCGAGGCCATAACCAGTCAACGTTGGCGACAGAACAAGCGCATGCCGCGTGACTTGCATATCGCCTAGCAAGTATCGCAGAAACGGCAACAACGTTTCCCGTCGTGTCAACGTGCCATCAAAATCAAATGCAGCCACAACCGGCTTGCCGAATTGCGCCATATTCACAGTTTCATCCGCTTGAAAATGAATTCAGGGATGTGCTTGATGATCAGCATGATGTATCGCCAGAACCATGGCAAATAAACTATATCTGACGACTTACCGAGCGATGCAACGATGCCGTTACCTATGCTTGAAGGTGAAGCAACCAGAAACATACCCGGCAATCCAAATGTCATCGCAGTATCGACGAAACCAGGCTTGATGGTAATGACACGAACGCCGCTGTGATACAGACGATTGCGCAACCCTTGCAGATATAAACTAAGCGCACCTTTTGCAGCACCGTACACGTAGTTGCTCTGCCTGCCACGATCGCCCGCAACCGATGAAATGCCAATGATAAATCCCTGTTGCAGCGTCTCGAAATGGTTCGCGAAGAGGCCAAGAATGGAAGCCGCCCCGGTAAAATTACTGGAGATGATTTTGGCACTCACTTTGAAATCTCTTGAGGACTGCTGATCACCAAGATAACCGAAAGCCAGGACAATGCCTGAAAGATCAGGAAAATTACTAATTATGGATTGGAAAAATGCTTCATGGGTATCAGTCGCCTCAGCATCGAAAATACCATGATTCACTTTGACGCCATACCGCAGCCTTAGATCAGCCGCAATGCGCTTCAATTCTTCTTCGTCTCGCGAAGCAAGAAACAATGCATCACCACGAGCAGCAAATGCCGCTGCGGTTGCACACGCGATCGCTGAAGTTGCACCGAGTATCAATACCGTTTGACTCATGCGCTTTCCCCAATTTTCAATCGTCTGGACAAGCTCGAGCTGAACCTGTTTTGCGGATCAAATTCATGCTTGATTTTTAGCCACTCAGCATAAAGAGGGTACATTTCGCGAAACTTCTGTGAGGAAAGCCGAGCATCCTTGGCCAGATATACTCGACCGCCATGCTGCAGAACGATCTCGTCAAGTTTGTTAAGCAACACAAACAAACCGCTATCGCGAATCGGCAAATCCAGCGCCAGTGTATAGCCAGCCATCGGAAAGGAGAGCAGTCCCCTGCCTTGCGGACCTAGACGTTTCAGTACTGCAAGAAAGGAGGGACGCCTGCTGCTTGAAAGCGCCTCGAGCAAATGTTTAACGCCTTCGAATGCAGTCGCATCAGGAATCACGCACTGATATTGGACGAATCCACGCTTGCCATACAAACGATTCCAGTGTGCAATTCTATCCAACGGATAGAAATATGAATCGTAGCCACTCAGAAATGGATGGCGCCTGCCCCCTTCCCGCTTGAAATAACGTGAATTAAATACTGATATGCTCTTTGAATTCAAAATCAAGGCAGGAAAATTGAATGGAATGGAATGCCTGCGTTCTGGCTTTATGGATCTGTAAAAATTGCCCGGCAGCTCCTCAACTTCAACATGATGACCACCCATGGCAACACCACGCCCAAGATGTTCGCCACTGGCCATGCTGTCTATCCAGGCAACCGTGTAGCGATCATCACTGGCAGGACTTTGCAACAGTGTAAAAAGTCCCTCGAGATTATCCGCGCTGTGATTTTTTACCATCATGTAGGCACTCGGTATTGGGATGAGCTTGACCGTTACTTCACCGATGATTCCTGTTAATCCCATGCCTCCGACTGTTGCCCAGAATAGCTGCTGATTCTCGGTAGGAGTGCAATGCAACAGCTTTCCATTGGCGAGGATCAATTCGATTGATTGGACATGATCGCCGAATGAACCTTCGTGATGATGGTTCTTTCCATGCACATCTGCAGCTACGCAGCCACCAAGAGAAACGAATTTTGTCCCGGGCGTGACCGGCAAAAACCAACCTTTGGGTACAATCACTTCGAGAATTTCTGCCAGTGTCACCCCTGCCTCAGCGCGAAGTACGCCGTGTTCCAGATCAAATTCCAACAGTCGGTTGACACGTTCAGTCAGTAGCACTCGCCCGTTCTCGTTCAATGATGCATCGCCATAGCTACGACCCTGACCGCGAGCGATCAGGTGTTCGGCATTTGGATGAAGCAGAGCGAACCGCTCTGGCCGCTCCAGTTCGCATGATTGAACAGGGTAACGCCCCCAACCCGAAAGGCTTGTAGATAGCAACGCCATTTTTTAAGGGATAATTAGTAAAGATAGGGCTCAGAGAATTGATTGGACTAAGAATGGACATTTCTTTATGAAACTTGCCCAATCTCACTTTAACCCGCAAATGGTATCCCGTACCGCTTGGATTGGCAATTTTCAATGCCATACCGCGTCTTAGCTGGCCCATTATTGTCTTCTGCACAAGTTCTGGATCAACAATAAATTGAGTCACTAACCGAAGAAGAAACATTTTGAAGATATCCGTAGTTGCTTTAGAGGCAAATACGGTTTCATGGAGATAAACAGGGTGAGTTCATATCGATCTTCTATTGGTGTTGATGCGAAAATGCTGACAGAATCATATCGCTCCGTTGAAAAGATAATAAGGGGCGAACGTTTGATACAGGATTTATAGCATGAAGCCAGGCAGAAACGACCCATGCAGCTGCGGTAGTGGCAAAAAATTCAAGCATTGTTGCGAGGGTAAACCCGCTTCGCGTACGGCTGCGCCCTCGCCTGACGAATTCAACCAACTGA
>JAHEDW010000062.1 GCA_024641025.1 Gallionella sp. | reverse complement strand
TATTTCTTTTCGCCTTTGCGGGCCTTTTGTGCCCATTCATGCTCGTTAGATGTGTGATTTACCACAACGTCCAGGACAAGCAACATATCTCTTTTATTAAGGGAACTAGCCAGTGCCTCAACATCTTCAGTCGTTCCAAAGCGGGGGTCGATCTTGCGGAAATCGCGCACTGCATAGCCGCCATCGCTATTGTCGGGCGGGCAATCCAGCATGGGCATGATGTGCAGCAAGTTGATGCCAAGTTCTTGGAGGTAATGCAATTTTGCACGCAATCCTTTGAGGTCACCTGCAAAGCGGTCACAGTACAGCGCCATGCCTACCCATTTTTGGCTCAGGAACCAGTTGTAGTCACGTTCACGTGCCAAATCCGATTTTCGAAGATGTGGAGCGCGCTCTATATAGCGTAACGCGAGCGTCTCGACCAGATTGACCATCTGTTCCTTGAAATCTGGTCGGTTGCCATATAGGTGGTAAAACAACGAATGTATGGCGTAGAAGTTCGCACCAAGGCGGGTGTAGAAATGCCGCAAACGGAAGTTGCCGATTTCAGGCTTTAACTCGATCAGTATTTCATTAAGCAGTGCGTGAGAAGCTTGCTCGTACATAAATCATCTCTAAATATTTATAAATTCTGTTCACGTAACCATTGATCCACGTCCGGAAGATAATGCGCGACTCCTTCAAGAATGCCTGCGCTGTAATTCCCGTTCATTCCCAGATAGTCCCCTTTTGCGACATAGTAAGTATTATTGTCGGCATTGGTTGCTTGTATTCTGACTTCAGGGCCTGCATTGGCAACCAGAACCGATGGGATGTCGCTTAGCAGAACATCCAGATCGTTGCCGCTGTCACCTGCAAAAACCGTGTTCTCGTGGTAGAAGCCATTTTTTTCCATCAGGAACCGGATGGCGTGCAATTTGTTAGCGCTGGCAGGCAGGACATCAAGCAGACCAACGCCCTTTTCTTCATCAATGCTCCATATCAGGTTCGACTTGATTCCTGCATGGTTTAGTCGAATTTCCATTTCTCTCACCAATCCTTGAACATCAGTTTCTAGAGGTATATAGAAACTAAGCTTGTGACGGTTCTGCTTCTCCTTTTCCTGAAGTTTCAGCTCGGGATAAACTTTTAGTATCTGGTATAGCTTTTCATTTTCAAGTCCGCGCCAGTCTGGAGCGATCTGCTCATCCCATTCATCCCATTGCTTCCAGCCAGAAGTACCAACATGGTAGATGGTCGTGCCAACATCGGCGATGACAAAATCTGGTTGTGGCAAATCGAATACTGAAATGGCTTCTTCGATGAGGGCGCGATGTCGTCCAGTCACATAGGCAAGTGTGGATTCCTCCCGGTCAATCAATCGCATGAATAGGCCACGTGATGCAGGGGACTCAGGTAATTGCCCATTTGGTATTAGTGTCCGGTCAAGATCAGTACAAAGCAGGAAGCGCCTCATGAAATTTTCCTTCCCTGACTGTTATCAAAGAACCTGTAGTAACTCATAGCTTCGAGAATGCCAGCCGCATACTGCTTTTTTGCAAAATATATATTGTCCACACTGGATAGGTCAGATAGTTCAGTAAGATGGCGATTGTCTACGACTACTCCAAGCGTATTGCCGCGCAACATGTCTGCATCAGCACCTGTTACTCCCGCGACCAGTGTATTTTGCAACGGGAATCCAAGCTGCTCAGCACACCAGCGCAGAGCAAGCCCCTTAGATGCTCTCACAGGCAATACATCCAGGAACTGTCCGAAAGAAAAGACGATGTTTACTGCCTGCTCATTTCGTAAAAGCGTCTGACGAATATCCTGAATGTTTGCTACTTTGGGGTCGATGAAATAACTGATCTTGAAATCGCTTTGCTGATATTTCGGCTGCATCTCTAGTCCGGGTATTTCCTTGAGAATTTCCCGTATAGCAAGCGGATTCCACAAGTGATTGATGTGGCGCTCCCAAACTTCAGAACGTGTCAGATTGGGCGCATAATGAATCTCAGTACCTTGTCCGGATATTAATACGTCAGGCATAGGTATGTTGTATTCGCGAAGCGTAGCAAGTGCGTCATCCAGTAACCGCCCCGTTGCAATGCCGAAGATGATTGATTTATGGTGGGTTTGCATGGTTTTCAATAGCGATGACAATGATTCCCGATCGCCAATCAGGTTCAGATCAAGGCTGGCGAATATCGCCCGGTCGCGGAAAACACCAGGACGCCGACTGAGTTTTGCTCTTGGTATTTGCTCGGTTTTTTCCACTAATGGTCGGATAACTGCAATGTATTTTTCAACGTGGGCTTGCCATGAGTAATGTTGCCGCACGCCCTGAAGACCATTCCTGGCCAAGCGACTCCATTCGGACTTGTCGGTCAGGGTTTTGAGTAATGCTTTTGCCATAGCTGCCTTATCGAGAGGGTTGATCAGGTGGCCATTCTGGCAATTTTTTATGATATCGATTGGACCTCCGTCCTCGGTCGCAACAATCGGCAGACCGCAGGCGGCAGCTTCGATTAATGTCAGCCCAAAAGGCTCAGTCAACGCTGGATTGACAAATACGCCATGAGTACTTGCTGCAAGGCGATAAAATTCAGATACTTCCTCAGGCTTGTGGTGCTTGGGGTAGGCAACTCTTCCGTACAGGTCATATCTGTCGATGGCCAGTAAAATCCTGTTCAGGACATTTCTCGATACATTCTCCATGTCCTGTATATCGTTGCGATTACCTGCCACGACTATCAGGTTGGCTGCCTGTTGCAATTGGGGCGATTCACCATATGCTTCGATCAAAGATACTATGTTCTTTCTGGGATCCGGGCGGGATAGAGCCAGAATGATCGGCTTGTCTGGTTGTGTCAGAAATCGCTTGATTTCTTTTGCGATTGCGCTGCTTGTTTCATTTCCTTGTGTGGGAAAGAACTTATCCAGATCTGTGCCAGGTGGGATTACCCGCATACGTTCAGGTTGGTAGAAGTCGTAAAGTCCATATTGCTGCTCTATTTCCTGCTGAGTACTGGTAATGACACGTTCAGCAACACCCAGTGTGGTTTCTTCAGCCTCTATGCGCCGGGAGATGTTGTACGTCGATTCGATCTCGCTCCGCTTGATGCCGCTGGCAAGCAGCTGCTTTCGTTTGTTACGACCCAAGGAGTGGCCAGTATGAACCAAAGGAACACCAAGTTGGTGGGATAGTCGCGAACCCACATAGCCTGCATCGGCATAGTGGCTGTGAATTACATCAGGGATACGTCCCTGATCTTTAAGATAGGTCAGAGCATTGTCGGCAAAGCTATCCAGAGAGTCCCATAAAAGTTCTTTGCTGAGATATTTTTGTATGCCGCATTCAATACGGACTATCCCCACTTTTTCTGACAAGAATTCGAAAGGTTTTGCGTAATCAGTGCTAACTTGGCTGTCAATGACTCGGCGTGTCATTAGTAGTACCTTTTCGATATCAGCGCGTTCACCTAATGCCCGGGCAAGCTCAACGACATATTTTGTTTGGCCGCCTGTATCTGCATCACGCCCCAACTCAAGGTCGTGACCACGAATCAAGCCGTGAACGCTAATCAATACGATATATAAGGGGCGATTGGATTCAGTAGATGGCTTGTTCACAAATCCCACTCCCGAGTAAATTGATCGTAAAAATCCGGATGTTCTGGGATTGCACCGCGAATTTCACAGATTGCGCCGGCAAAGACAATGGCCCTCTCTAAAGTTTTGCTTAAGGGCCATTGCATTAATGATCCCAAGATGAAGATAGATGCAAAACCATCCCCTGCACCAACCGTGTCCACTAGGTTGGTGACGATGCTCTTTACACTAGACTCAAATTTGCTGCCATCTCGATTGATTTGCCATGCACCAGCCGCTCCGCAGGTGATCACGGCCTGCTCCAGGTTGAATTGGTTAATTAAATTCTTGACCTGGTCGTCAGCATTGCTGCCGGGCAACTCAAACATTTCCGCTAAAATCGCCAACTCGTCATCATTCAATTTGACGATGTTCGCGTATTGAAGTGATTTCAGGATTATCTTTTTGTCATACCAAGGAGTACGCAAATTGATATCAAGGAATTTCGCGGCTTCAGTACTTAACAATAAGGAATCCAGCGCCTGCCTAGAGATCTCGTGACGTTGTGCCAAGGTTCCGAAATAAATCAGTTCGGGATTTACCGAATGGATTGCCTTGTGCACTTCTCCAACTTTAATATAGTCATATGCTTGTTGTGGAAGAATCTCAAATCGGTGACCGTCATGCTCGATGCTAACCTGAACTTTACCCGTCGGATGGGAGTCATCTAGCTGGACGCCCATGATATCCATCTCGTATCGAGACATTACGTGAAGAACTTCGTCGCGCAAAGGATCCATGCCCAAGCTAGTAATTAGAATCGGATTTTGTCTGAATGCCTTGAGATGTCGCGCTACGTTGAATGGCGCCCCTCCCAACACAGTCCGATCGGGGAAAATATCTGCCAACACCTCACCGAAAAGCAGGACCGTGCTTCCTTGGTTGTTGTCGTGTGACTTTATCGAAGATGAGCGTTTTGTATTCATAATTGAGTATTAGGACTAAAACAATTTCTGATCTCGATAACCTTATCTAAAATATTGTCGAGGGGCTATGAATAACTGCATTGTTCCTTTCGAATTGAAACTTCATCCAGACCGAGATCGTTCAAAGGAGAAATGAAGCCAGTCGAACTCTGATCGGTTATCGCAGATCTTCTAAGACATACGAATTCGGTAACTTGAGTTCGTGTGATTGGCGCAAATTTGTGAGCAATCCTTGCCCTGCGAAGAAATTAGATTATGGACCTAGTTTTATAACGAAATCAGTGCGTCGATTTTTCAACCAGCATTGTTCTTCATGACAATTTAGTCGGGGCTTCTCTTCGCCCAGGCTCAAGGTTTCTATGCGGCTACTTGGTGCTCCCATTAACTCGAGAGATTTGCGAACAGCATATGCACGCTTGCTTCCAAGCGACAGGTTGTATTCACCGCTACCACGCTCGTCAGTGTTTCCCTCCAAGGTTACGAGAATTTGTTCATGAGCACTCATTAAGTCGGCCATCTGTTTAATGATCGCTTGGTACTCGGGCTTAACGACATATTCATTAAAGTCAAAATAGACACTTTGTTGTTGCATTACATCCAACTTTTCATTCAGATCGCTAGCCAGGACATCAATTGGAATAGCCATAGCTGTTTCGGATGCGGAACTGGATTGTCTATGATTTTCCGCCATATCTTGTGACGAGTCCGGTGAAGTGGTTGTCTTTGTGGCAGAAGCGCATGCCGAAAGGATAATGGAAGCGAAAGCTATTACAGCCAGTCTTGTCATCATCGGTATTCTCCTGCGTGAATGTAAGCTGACCTGCGATAAATGCTGAATTACTGGTCGCATTATACAGGAAGTCCCATCAACCCTCTAAGACGGAGTTCGTGTTTGTCCGACAGGTGACCAAGATATTTATGATTCGAGTTTGATTTGGTTCATGTAAGGTACAATCTAGCTTCGATTAACTATGGAGATGCTTAATGTCCATCACGATTTTGATCATCGGCTTGCTGGTGTTCTTTGCACATTTTTTGTCGATGCAATTTCGCAGGACCCATGTCCCCGATGTCTTAGTACTGGTGATCCTTGGCATAGTTATTGGCCCGATATTCGGTTTTGTAGCGCCGTCCGACTTTGGCAGGATTGGTTCTCTTTTTGCCACCATTGCGCTGGTGGTAATTCTGTTTGAGGGCGGCACTACGCTGGATATGAATGTGCTTGGCCGTTCTTTGGCGACAACGGGAAAGTTGGCTTTTGGCAGCTTTGTTCTGACTACTACCATCGTAGCTCTCATCGGGTTTTATGTGTTCGATATGCCAATATTGCCCGCTTCGCTGCTTGGACTCATTCTAGGTAGCACTTCACCTGCTGTTGTCATCCCAATGGTGAATAGCCTACGCTTGTCCGAGAAAACAACTACTGTATTGGTTCTGGAGTCAGCACTTACAGACGTTCTAAGCATCATAGGTGTATTCGCATTATTGCAGGTTCATTTGCATGGTGAGGTTGCTCCGGGCAAACTGGTTGGAGAGGTATTGTCAGCAATGATAATTGCTTCGTTTATCGGAGTATTGGGAGGTATCGGATGGCTGTTGGTGTTGGGCAAGGTGCGTGATTTTCCGAACACCATCTCTTCCACTCTGGCATACGTATTTATCGTCTATGGCCTGACCGAGTTGCTCGGCTTTTCAGGGGCAATCGCTGCACTGGCGCTGGGTATCACCCTGACCAATTTCGAAAAGTTCGGTTTGAACCGCATTCCAAGCATTGATCGCAACATTGTTCCCCTGAATGATATTGACAAGGCTTTCTATAGCGAAGCAGTGTTCCTGTTGAAAACCTATTTCTTCGTCTATCTGGGCATCTCTATCGAATTCGGCGATATCAATCTTGCTATCGCTTCAGTCTCTATTGTATTGATGGTGTATGCAATGCGCCTGACGCTTACCCGTTTTATTTTTCGCGATGCAAGCTACAGTTTGCGTGATGCAGCCTTTACCTCGATGATGGGGCCTAAAGGATTGGCATCTGCTGTGCTGGCGACATTACCTCTCAAATTTGGCGTGCCTGGTGGGGAAATGATCCGAGATGTTACTTATATGGTTGTGCTGATCAGTATTACGTTGACTGCTCTACTGGTCATGTCATATCCCAGAGGTTTCTCTCAGCGTAGCTATGCTCGCACTCTCAAGAAGCCTCTGCCATCAGAATCCGCTAATTAAGGCTTCAATGCGAGATGAATCTTAAGAGGCGCCTCAGTGCCAATCACCAAACCTAGATCAAGTTGGACTCTTGGTGATATTAGGATGATGTCTATATCGGGATGTCGGTCGTAGATATGTGTCGGTGTCAGGTTAAATGCAAATCGAGCTTATTTATTGATGTTGGATTTCTTTTTCTTATTGGCGGCATCCTTTTCCTTTTTTAACTGTGATGCTGTTGACGCGACGCTCCTAATCAGATAATTGCCAATCACTCTGTCGAATTGCTGATATACGGGAAGCAATGCTCGTTGCCAAGCGGTTCGCTCCCTGTCAGATAATACATATACCTCAGTGCTGCTGCTTGCAATCATGTTGGACAACGCATCAGCGTTTTCCTTTTGTGCCAGACCTCTCTCAAAGTCGGTTGCCTCTTTCATAGCTAGTTCGAGTATTACGCGTATATCTTCAGGAAGATCGTCCCAGAACTTTTTGCTGACAATGACCGCATATCCTACGTAACCATGATTTGATATCGTCAGATGCTTTTGTACTTCATTTAATTTCTGTTTATGGAAAGTTGATACCGGATTTTCCGCTCCGTCAAGCAAACCCTGTTGAAGTGCAGAATAAATATCGTTCGCGGGTAAAAGTTGTGGTTCAGCTCCGAGTGCCTTGATCTGTGATTCGAGAACTTTGGAAGGGGAGATGTGAATTTTCAAACCTTTCAGGTCGGATACGGAATGCATGGAATTATTAGAACTCATCTGCTTGAAACCATTGTCCCAGAATGCAAGCCCTGTCAAACCTTTGGGGGAAAGTTTTCTGAAAAGGCTTTTTCCGATTCGGCCATCCGTGACACGGTGCAAGACTTCTTCGCTAGGAAATATATAGGGCAAGTCAAACAAGTCGAACGCATTTATGCCCATCGCACCGAATTTTGAAAGAGGCGGCGCTAGCATTTGCACTGCGTCGTTTTGCAGAGCTTCGATCTCTTCTCTGCCATTGTAGAGCTGGCCATCCGGATAAACCTCAATCTGGACGCGTCCATCAGTTCCTTGTTCTACAAGTTGCCTGAACTTTTCCGCTGCTCTGCCCCTTGGTGATTCGGGTGCATCCACATGACTGAACTTGATTACAATTTCACCTTTTGCATGTGAAAATCCGCTGAATAATAGCGCAAGTACAATTATCATCGTGGCACGTAACTTCATGGACACCTCATAAAAAATGGACTTTTTGAATAGACTGGGGCTGTTAGCCGGGGTTTACCTGATGTCGAGCTAACAAAGCAGCAACAAGGTTTACGAGTAACAGAATATACAAGAGACAGGCGACGAATGCCACCTCCAGAAACCTCCGGTACTGTGGAATTGCCTATATGTTGTACTGACGAAAGCAAAGGAAAACCAGTAAAATACATTTTTTGCAATCGACAGAATCGCTAGATGCTTACTTTCCAGCAAATTATTCTTACTCTTCAGAGTTATTGGGACAAGCAGGGATGCGCTTTGCTTCAACCCTATGACATGGAAGTCGGTGCGGGCACTTCCCATACCGCAACCTTCTTGCGTGCACTTGGCCCTGAGCCTTGGAAGGCAGCTTATGTGCAGCCATCTCGTCGTCCCAAGGACGGCCGCTATGGAGAAAATCCTAACCGCCTGCAACATTATTACCAGTTTCAGGTTGTAATGAAGCCATCACCAGCCAACATCATCGATTTGTATCTCGGTTCTCTGATGTCATTGGGTTTTGATCTTAAGCAGAATGATATCCGTTTTGTGGAGGATGATTGGGAGAACCCCACTTTAGGTGCATGGGGATTGGGTTGGGAGGTGTGGCTAAACGGCATGGAAGTGACTCAGTTCACATACTTTCAGCAGGTCGGCGGCATCGACTGCAAACCAATTACCGGCGAGATTACCTACGGTCTGGAGCGCTTGGCAATGTATCTGCAGGGGGTGGAGAATGTGTTCGACTTGGTCTGGACGGAAGGTGTCACTTATCGTGATGTTTACCACCAGAATGAAGTTGAGCAGTCTACTTACAATTTCGAGCACAGCGATGTGGAATTCCTTCTTGTTGCGTTCGGTAACCATGAAAAGCAGGCCAAATACCTGATTGACCAGCAACTGGCTTTGCCAGCCTATGAGCAGGTACTCAAAGCAGCACATACATTCAATCTTCTTGATGCGCGTGGTGCGATCAGTGTAACTGAGCGCGCTGCGTACATCGGACGCATCCGTAACTTGGCACGTAGTGTGGCGCAGAGCTATTTCGACAGCCGAGCTCGCCTCGGCTTTCCGATGGCACCAAGAGAGTGGTCTGGCGAGGTGTTATCAAAGATTGCAAAGGCGGTAGCATGAGAACGAACAATTTGCTGGTCGAATTGCTCGTCGAGGAATTGCCACCCAAGTCGCTAAAGAAACTCGGGGAAGCTTTTGCTGAAGAGATCCTGAATGGGTTGATCAAGTCTCAAATCAATTTGGGTGTTCCTGAAGGCATTGAAATATATGCTACTCCACGCAGGCTGGGGGTATTAATCCCGGATGTTTTAGCTCGCGCTTCGGATAGATCTGAAAGCGTTAAGCTGATGCCTGTTGCAATAGGACTAGATGCAAATGGGAAAGCCTCGCCTGCGTTGCTCAAAAAACTTTTAAGCCTTGGTATAGATGAGTCGGCAGTACCGAAACTTATACGAAAAATGGACGGAAAGTCCGAAGCATTGTTCTTTGAAAGATTGGTGAGGGGTGCGTCGCTCGCAGAAGGTTTGCAGTTGGCTATCGAAGAAGCTATTGCCAAGCTGCCAATCGCCAAGGTAATGACCTATCAACTCGCAGATGGCTGGAGTAGTGTGAATTTTGTTAGGCCTGTGCATGCTTTGGTCGCACTTTATGGTACGGAGATCGTGCCGGTCAGCGTGCTTGGTATGAACGCCGGCCGCGAAACGCAAGGGCATCGATTTGAGGCCAGTGCTGAAAAATTGGTATTGAAGAGTGCAGACAGTTATGTGCAGCAATTGAAAACTGAAGGCGCAGTGATCGCCAGTTTTATTGCTCGGCGAGACGATATTCTGGCACAAATCACCGCTGCCGCAGAAAAGGAAATGCTCGCGCCAGTCGGAGATGAAGATTTATTGAATGAAGTGACTGCCCTTGTCGAGCGACCTAATGTTCTAGTAGGAGCATTTGAAAAGGCATTCTTGGAGGTGCCGCAGGAATGCTTAATTTTGACCATGAAGGCGAATCAGAAATACTTCCCTCTCCTCGATAGCGCAGGAAAGCTCACCAATAAGTTTTTAATTGTTTCCAACATTCGTCCGAAAGATGCCAGTATTGTGATAGGTGGCAACGAGCGTGTGGTGCGACCACGATTGGCTGATGCAAAGTTCTTCTTCGACCAAGATCGCAAGAAGAGGTTGGATTTGCGAGTGAACGGCCTTTCAAAGGTGGTATATCACAACAAACTCGGAACGCTTGGGGATCGTGTGCAGCGTGTGCAGGCCATCGCTATCAAGATTGGCCGTCAACTTGGTGGAGACGAGCTGGCTGGGCAAGCTGATCAAGCTGCGCTACTGGCAAAAGCAGATCTGCTTACCGAAATGGTGGGAGAATTCCCCGAACTGCAGGGTATCATGGGGCGCTATTACGCGCAGCATGATGGTTTGAGCGATGACATCGCGTTTGCGATTGAGGATCATTACAAGCCGCGCTTTGCAGGAGACGAGTTACCACGCAACATGGTCGGTATTTGTGTGGCGTTGGCAGACAAGTTGGAAACATTGTTAGGTATGTTCGGTATCGGTGAAATTCCGACCGGCGATCAGGATCGCTTTGCGTTACGTCGCCATGCCTTGGGAGTCATTCGGTTGCTTATTGAGAAAAAGTTGCCGCTTGAACTTGGATGGGCCATCAGCATTGCAAGGGAGTCGTTCGGAGAGAGTGTCTTGGTTTCCGGTGCACCAGCTTCTAAACAACCTAAAGGTACTGTTGCGGTTGGTTCAAAATTCATCTCAATAGATTCAAAAGCTGAAGAATTGGTTTCTGATTTTATTTTTGAACGGCTGGCCGGGGTGCTCAAAGAGCAAAATTATTCTCCTCAAGAAGTGGATGCAGTTCTTTCCTTACGTCCACAGAGGCTAATCGAGGTGACGCAACGTCTTGCTGCTGTACGTGCCTTTTCAGAACTGCCTGAAGCTGCAACGCTGGCGGCTGCGAACAAGCGGGTGGTGAATATCCTGAAAAAGGTCGCTGGAGTTGTGGCCGGCAAGGTAAATACTACGCTGTTAAAGGAGCCAGCCGAGGAATTGCTGCATAAGGCACTTCTTGAAATAGTTCCTAAGGCTGATGATTATTTTGCTTCAGGTGACTACACTGCTTCCTTGCAAGTAATGGCTGACTTGCGTACACCAGTAGATGCATTTTTTGACAATGTGATGGTAAACACCAATGACACGGAGTTGCGGGATAATCGTCTGGCATTGCTGTCGCAACTTCGGCAGGCGATGAATCGCATTGCGGACATTTCCAAACTAGCATCCTGAGGACTTATGGATAAATCAGTTCTGAAGCTCATAGTTCTCGACCGTGACGGTGTGATTAATTTCGATTCTGACCAATTCATAAAGACTCCCGATGAATGGAAGCCTATCCCAGGAAGCCTTGAAGCAATAGCACGACTAAACCAGGCCGGTTATCGGGTGGTGGTCTCGACTAATCAATCCGGCATTGGGCGTGGATTGTTTGACATGGCTACACTGAATTCGATACACGATAAAATGCACAAATCCTGCGCGCTCTTCGGTGCCAGAATTGATGCCGTGTTTTATTGCCCACATTCTGCAGAAGCGAACTGTAATTGCCGCAAGCCAAAAAGTGGGATGCTGGAGGAGATTGCGGCACGCTATAACCTCGGGAGCCTCAAGGATGTGCCTGCGGTCGGAGACTCACTGCGCGACTTGCAGTCTGCTGTCTTCATGGGTGCAAGGCCTTATCTGGTTCTTACCGGCAAGGGTATCAAAACTCAGGCAACCGGAGGCATGCCGGAAGGCACCCGGGTATTTCCTGATCTTGCTGCGGTGGCAACTGAACTAATATAGACTACAAAGGTTATATGCTGGAAATACGCTCACTGATTTTCCTGCTTTTGCAATTAGTAATCACGCCGATATTCTCGGTGCTGGCACTGCTGACTTTCCCCTTTAGTCCCCTTACTCGCTACAACATAATTTCGCTATGGGCTAAGCTGATGCTGCATTTACTGCGACTTGTTTGCGGAATACACCATGAGGTGCGGGGAATTGAAAACTTGCCAAAGGAGCCTTGCGTTGTACTTTGCAAGCACCAGTCTGCATGGGAGACGCTGGCTTTGCAGAAGGTATTTCCTCCACAAGTGTGGGTGTTGAAGCGGGAATTGTTATGGATACCGTTTTTTGGCTGGGCACTGGCGCTCACAAGTCCGATTGCTATCAAACGCAGCGATGGCAAGGGTGCAATGAGGCAATTGTTAAAGCAAGGCAAGCAACGGTTGGCACAGGGCTTTTGCGTGGTCATTTTTCCGGAGGGGACGCGCATCCCCTTTGGTCAGCGTGGAAAATACAAGATCGGTGGGGCAATGTTGGCAGCAAGTTGCAGCGTACCTGTGGTTCCCGTTGCACACAATGCAGGAAGGCTATGGAGGCGCAATGCCTTCAGCAAGCATCCTGGCCTGATTACGATGAGCATCGGTTCACCTATAGAGACAATGGGTCTTAAGGCTGAGGAGATCAATCGGCGTGTTGAAGACTGGATCGAAGACGAAATTCAGCGGCTTCCGCATTGATGCTTAAACTCCTGAAAAATTTGGTTGCACCCCCCGCCATTGAGCAGCGCGCCGTTCATCTGAAAGGAAAGCGGATAACCTATACGTTAAAACGCAGTCGAAAGCGACGCA
>JAHEDW010000116.1 GCA_024641025.1 Gallionella sp. | reverse complement strand
GTTGGGTAACTTGTAGCTGTAATTCCCACTTGCGTCACTATTAGCAGTAGTGGATGCATTGGTATCCTTGTTGGTCAGCGTGATCGTCACGTTTTCCAACACCGCACCGGTAACCGCACCTGTGATATTGAAGGTAGGTGCAGGAGTTGAAGTGCCACCGCCGCCGCAGGAAGCCAAGAGCGCCAGCAGCGCAACTGTGGCGGCTTTGATCAAGGATGCATTACGGGTGTGATGGTGCGCGATGTTGTTGCCGGCTGTTTGGTTTTGCATGATGGATCCTTTCGGGGGTTTTCCGCAAAGGCCGCCATCTAATGAGTACTGCAGCGATCCGATGAATAGTTTTATAATTGTTGATAGATTTCATCAGGTTTTATAATACCATTCATTTCGCAAGCCATGCAACCTGAACTTAAAATAATATTATTTAATTGATATATTTCTGACGGATTCAGTGGAGAACCGTTATGGTACGGAGCTGAGCCGATAAAATTCATTTCGACACTTTAAAGCGGACGCTCGACAAGCGCTGCAATTGGGACGAACTCACCTATCGAGTCATCCGATTCCCATGTAATTGAGCGGCAGCATACCACTCTGGAGCTGCCCCACAAAACTCAGGTACTGACAGGCAACAAAGGCCGAGCTTGAGTCAGCGAACTGAAATATTTTTCTGCACATCGGCCGAAGCGGTCATCACAACATACCGATAGCGGACATGTAGCAACCTGTTAGGTTTGAACTCAATACATTGGATTGCCGTTATTTGTTTCATTTGGCACTTCTTGAATTGCGTCCCAATGTTCAATGATTTTTCCTCCAGCGTCGAATCTGAAGAAGTCCATCGTTACATATTCCTCATTACTTGGCCAAATCTGATGGGTGTGCAGAGCGACTAAGTCTCCTTCAGCAACTGCACGCACGAACTCAATTTTCTTGCTGGGATATCGCTTTGCCATTTCACTAAAATAATCGATGAATGCCTGCTTTCCGTTCCCCACTAGCGGATTGTGTTGAATATACTCAAGTGCCGACATACATTTCGACCGCCTTGACGGGGTCGCATAAATACGCGGTGCGGTAGAAAGCAATTGCATTCTTCTTGTTTGCTGCCTGGTTGTCCTGCATTTCGGCCTCCTGAATGTTGGTATGAGCCTATTCAGAACCCTTCAAGCACAATCTTGCCGAACGCAGAGCCGCTTTCGATCTGTGCGTGCACTTTGCATAGAGTCGCGGCATCGATCTTGCCAGCGACTTCAGTTATGGTGGAACGGATGCGACCGGTATCGACCAGCGTAGCCACCTCGTTCAACAGCTTGCCCTGTTCCGCCATATCCGGTGTGCCAAAGAGTGAGCGAGTGAACATCAATTCCCAATGAAGTGACACAGCCTTGAGTTTTAAAGGCATGACATTGAGTTCTTTCGGGTCATCAATCAGGCCAAAACGTCCCTGTGGCGCAATAAGTTCGACAATATCTGCCCAATGCTTGTCTGTATGGGTGGTTGAGAATACAAAACCTGGCGCACCGAGGCCCAGTGCCTTTACTTGGGGCGCTAAAGGCTGGCGGTGATCGATGACATGATGGGCGCCGCATTCGCCGACCCAATCTTGTGTTTCAGGACGAGAGGCTGTGGCAATCACCGTCAGATCTGTCAATGCTCGCAGTAGTTGGATGGTGATCGAGCCAACACCGCCTGCACCACCAATAACTAAGATAATTTTTCCACCTTGTGGTGCAGGGCGTTTGACATCAAGTCGATCAAACAGCATTTCCCATGCGGTAATTGCCGTGAGTGGCAGTGCTGCGGCCTCAGCATTGCTCAGGCTGGCGGGTTTGCGGCCAACGATTCGTTCATCTACAAGGTGATATTCGCTATTGGTGCCGGGCCTGGCGATTGAACCTGCATAAAATACAGCATCGCCCGGTTTGAAATTTTGAACATCAGCGCCGACTGCTTCAACAACACCGGCTGCATCAAATCCAAGGACGCGCCATTCACCACCTTCGGGCGCAGCGCCAAAACGCAATTTTGCGTCCACAGGATTGACTGACACTGCATTGATCTTGACAAGCATATCTCGGCCTACAGCTTTAGGCATCTCAAGGGTGATGCCCTGTAAGGCATCTTTGCGGTCAATTGAACCAGGTGTTTTATAGGCAACGGCTTTCATAGTTAATCTCCAGTTGTGATGATGTTCCAAATGATAAGCAATTATTGCTTCATTCATTTCATAGCAATTTCTACAGCTTTTGCCAATGCTGTGGTTGGTCTGCCGATGAGTTTGCTCAGTTGATGGCTGTTGTCGAACAGTGCACCTTTGGAAGCACCTGTGTCTGAATCGGAGAGTAATACCGCGACCACTTCCGGCAATCCTACCTTCACGAGGATGTTCTTGTATTCGGCTTCAGGTAGATTCACATAGCCGATTTTTTTACTAGACTGACGCGAGATTTCTGCGGCCAGATCTTCCAATGTATATGCGTTGTCACCGGCCAGTTCATAGATTTTTCCAGCTTGATTCTCGGCAGTCAACACAGTTGCATCTGCTTCTGCATAATCTGCACGGGTTGCTGAGGCGATGCGACCATTCTCCGCACATCCATACACTGCGCCATTTGCAATTGCGCCAGGTATGCCTGCCGTGTAATTCTCCGTGTACCAGCCATGGCGTAACAACACGAATGGAACCCCTGATGCACGAATATACGCCTCTGTTTCTCTATGTTCGGCAGCAAGTCCCAGTGCCGATGTGTCAGCATGTAAGACGCTAGTGTAGGCCAGCAACTTCACACCTACCCTCTTGGCGGCGTCAATGACGGCTCGATGCTGATTAGCACGCTGCCCGATCTCGCTGGATGAGATCAGCAATACTTTGTCTGCGCCCTTTAGTGCAGCATCCCAAGTAGCAGGATGATTGTAATCGGCAAGGCGCACTTGCACACCCAATGCCGCAATGTCTTTGGCCTTTTCGACATTACGCACGGCAGCGACGATATTGCTTGTGGATGTTTTCTTCAGCAGCGAGGCGATAACTAAGCGCCCTAATTGGCCGGTAGCTCCTGTGACGACGATCATGATTAATTCCTTTCGATTAAGGTTGAGTGATTGGAAGGAGGAAGCTTATCCTGTATAATAACTTTTAGTAAGTACGTACAAAAAGGTAAGTGTCATGACCAAAACAAACACATCCAAACTCTCTGCGTTAATGCGGCGCGGAGAATTGTTTTCAGTTGAATGCCCATCCCGAGAGATACTTAAACATGTGACCAGCCGCTGGGGGGTGCTCGTGCTTGTAGCATTGATGGAGGGCACATACCGCTTCAGCGACTTGCGCCGCAAGGTGGGTGGGGTAAGCGAGAAGATGCTGGCGCAGACACTACAGGCGCTAGAAATGGACGGCTTTATCAATCGTGTCTCACACCCGGTCGTTCCGCCACACGTTGAATATTCTTTAACACCACTAGGAGTTGAGATTGGCAAGCAGGTC
>JAHEDW010000115.1 GCA_024641025.1 Gallionella sp. | reverse complement strand
TACTGATGATGGCCCCGGGAAAACTGCCATCCTCGTTCAAACTAGGCGTTATCGGAAGTCTCACCGTGTACCTTTCGCAGGAGCTGTCAATTGTCTCGATCTGCTGCGCCCAGGGCTGCTCAATACGCAGCTTGCATATCCGGTCCGCCATTGAACTCGAATCTGTCAACTCAACCTTGAAGGCGATAGTATCACCAACCATGCCAGTGCCGCTCAGGCCACTGATGTCGCGAACCTTGACGACGTCAGATATGCTTCCGACCTGTTTTCCGACGCCTTGCACCTGCCTGCCAACGACATCGACCTGCTCCTCGACACGCTGGAAACCGCTGGCTACCTGATCGCTCAGAGCCAACAGCGTACTGCCATCCTCGGTGTTGATCATAGTTGCCGTAACGAGCAGCATCAGGGCGCCGAAACCGCTACCGATGGCAACCAGCATTGACTGGCAGTAGAGTCGCATTCGCCCGGGAGCCGGTTCATGCGCTTCCTCGGCAAGCGTTCCCCTGAATATCAGCATACCCAGTACCGTGACTGCCAGCAGGGATGCAACAAGCAAACCTGGAATCATAGGCTTGATTGCGGATGCGATATCGATAATTCCGGAAACGACCAGGCCAGAAACGCCAGCAAACCCGATGCTGGGACCCGAGGAATGCTGCTGCAGTGTGTGCATGATTTTTCTTACAGGACTTTCACTGCCAAACAAATGCCTGAGCATGCCTACCCCCTTGCAGATCAATGTCGGGTTTTTTTATTGAATTTTAGGAAAGTATAGCCAACTCTCCACTTGCTGGTTTCAGGCATTCACCAGCTGATGATTGCGGCGAGGCAGCCAACAAATATATCTATCTGCTGATTATTCATTTGCACAAGGTGCTCAGCCGGCATAAATAGAAGCGCCAGGAGCAAGCTGATCATTAGAGTTATTACAATCACATCCGCCAAGTCATTCACAACGTGCTTTAATAATCAGTTCGCAAATCTGCGACTTGCAACCCTGATTTCCAGTTGCATGAACCACCTGATTCCTGACTACTTACCTTGAACAAACATATCCTGGAATCTATAGTTTTTCTCACCTGGTGGATTATCTGCATGAGGATACGGCAATGAGCTACGAAGATTATCAGGCAGGGCGCAACGGACTCGGCGGCAGAAATGTGGATTCAGTTGGGAGCATGGATTTCGCCCGAGGCCAATTCGACAGAATGATCGATCAAATCGAGCAACCATCCGCCAATTCACCTGCACAAGAAGATCCGCATGCCTTTCAGATAATTATTCTCATGTTGAGTATTGCCGGTGTCATTGGAATCCTGCTGGAATACACACACCTTCCATTCGAAATATGGCAGCTCGTATTACTCTGGGCTTTCACCACCTTTCTTGTATTCAAGGGCCTCAAGGCAATGCCAAATTGGGTGAGCGGCTCAATAATGGGGATTTTGCTGGGTGGTGTTGCTGGTTACCTTGGCTGGAAATATGGCGACCTGTATTGGGCCGGAGGCCTTGGATTATGTACGGCGGGAATTATGTACTTGTTTTACAGCTCACTTGAGTGACCAAAGTCAGGTATACGTTTCATCCTGTACTCCAAGGATCCAAACCAAAACGATGAACTTCCTGAGCAAGTATCCCCCGGCAAAGCCGGGAGCTTTAGTCTGTGAGCCGCTCGAAGCGGCCTGAATAAACGGAGCCTGCCGGCTCCTTGGGCCCCTCAAAGGGGCTACTACATCAACTGCAACTGATCGATCCTGCGATCCTCCGCTTCCTGGCGTCGCATGTAATCCCGGATCACTTGTTCGTCTCGGCCTACCGTCGATGCAAAATATCCCCTGGCCAAGAAATGCTCACCGACAAAGTTTCTCTTCCGATCCAAGTACGTACGGGCTATGTGGATCGCACTCTTCCCCCTGATAAATCCCACAATCTGCGACACCGCATATTTCGGTGGAATCGATATCATCATGTGCACATGATCCGGAATGATATGCCCTTCCTCGATCAAACTCTCCTTCTGCCGCGCCAGCCTTTGAACTTGCCGGAATTTTCGTGATGGCGATTGCCAGTGTACGTATGCAACATGGAGTGTCTATACTCCTAATCAAAGATCTCATATTGAGAGAAACATATGTATATTATAGATGACCCAATGCTTGCATTGATTGCACGCTTTGTTGTTGAAGATTTAGATAATCTAAGCATGTCAGACGAGACATATTTACAAAATCAAGTCGCCGAGATAAGAAGTCACATCGAAAATGCCCCCAAGACACAACAACAGCGATTAGCATTGGCATGGATCAAGGAACATGCAGAACAATACCGTCAGGAGTGGCAAAGAAGGACATTCTCCAAAATTGCCCTAGACAAGAGATGTGTGGATTGCCCATTAATCCATGATGGTTCAAAGTCTTCTTGTGTTATTCATGATAGATGGGTTGCATTGATAAACAAATATATTGCCGACGAGATAGACTCTGATACATATATCGAAGAGACGTTAAACCTTTTGAACCAAAACAAAACGAATCTAAAAATATCGTCTATTTCTTCAAAGATATAATCAGTGAGAAGGTCACTTCTGGTCCAGAACCTGCCGTACCCAGGAATCTGGTGAACTTCTCATGTGCAGCAACTGCTGATCTTCACATCTTCCTCGCGTACATCGCCTACCGACCCACTGTTGTCCTTCACGAATAATGAGCAAATCACAAGTTCATCGAGAGAACGGTCATTCATTTTCACCCATGGGTCTGTAACCACCGAACCGAAGCAGCCCGTACGGATGACAAATGAGATCAAGGCAAACGCTCAGCGAAACCGGGTGAGATTGACTCTTGAATTGGTCACCAGCACTGCCAACCTTGCTATGTAATCCAAGGGCTTGAAGATCACATAAGTAATGCCGTCGCGATCATGGAGTGAGAACCCGGACACCTTGCCCACTTTGTCAGCGAAGGGTTCGTACGGATTGTTCTCGGGCAGTGTTTTCGTGTTGCTTACCCGACAGACTCCTAGAGCGACAGGCGGAGCGCGACCCGTCGTGTATGAATGGAATACGGATAGTGCCGTTCTGCCGGTCCGCCGAAGAGTTCGGGCGGATTGACAGCCAGACTCATGTCCCCCTTCAGTAGAAAGTCGGCGACGGAGGTAGCGAGCCTTCTCACGTTCTTTTTGTGGGCTTCAGCAACAGGCCTGCCCTGCATCGGCGCGATAAGCACATTACCCAGATCCAGGAAGGGTTTTATGTCTTCGGGATACTCACCACTTTTCAGGTCCGACTGCGGCAGGGTGAACGCCGCACCCCGGATGCGGCCCTCCTTGAGGGCCGATAGCAAGGCTTCCTCGTGAATAACCGCGTCTCGCGCTGTGTTAATGATAAAGGGCTTCCTATGAGACTGGAAGACCTGGTCGATGAGAAAGACCTGCTCTTCGCCACTGGTGTGAATACTGATGATATCGGCACGTTTCACGACTTCCTCTATCTGGCAGTATTCGATGACGGGGTTCAAC
>JAHEDW010000017.1 GCA_024641025.1 Gallionella sp. | reverse complement strand
TTTGCAAGATTTATCACACGAGCATAACTCGGTATAGGTAGCGTGGGGTGCGCTGCGGTCATAGCGTACATATCATAAACATCCCCTACTGAAGTACGCTGGCCGTGAAATTTCTTGCCATACCAAGAAGCGATGCCTTGCTGCTTGAAATTACCGGTTGTCGTCAGTGGTGTATATGTCTTGCCCAACGCAACATAAGGGCGGTTGGCATATCGATGCAGCGGCTCATATTTCGGAATGGCATCAGGAATTGAATCGAGATTGGCTGGAGTGTCCGCACCCGGTCCATCTCCAGCAAGGTATCCACCACCGGCTGGCGCAGCGGGCACTGCTGGTATGACAGGCTCTGCTTTGCGCTGTGGGGTACTACTACAGCCAGCAAGCAGCAATGCCAGGATAAAAAAGAACGACAACCCGATTTTCTTGCTCATGAAACCTCCCGTTAATAGCCAGATGTCCGCCCTTTTGACGGCATGGTTGAACGGCTAGTTGATTATTAAGTTTTGACCAGCTTCTTGTGAGTTTCGATGCTCATCAGCATACCAAAGCCCAACATTAGAGTCAGCATCGACGTCCCACCGTAACTAATAAGCGGCAACGGTACGCCAACCACCGGAAGGATACCGCTTACCATACCCATATTGACGAACGCATATGTGGCAAAAGTCAAAGTAATCGAACCGGCCATCAGACGCGTAAAGTAAGTGGAGGCATTCGCGGTAATCCTGAAGCCGCGCCAGATCACAAATGAATACATCCCAACCATAACCACGCAACCAAACAGACCAAACTCTTCGGAAAACACCGCGAAAATAAAGTCTGTGGTGCGTTCTGGCAAAAAGTCGAGGTGTGTCTGAGTTCCGTTTAGATAACCTTTGCCAAATATCCCTCCAGAACCAACGGCGATGGTCGCCTGAATGGTATGATAACCATTCCCTAGTGCATCCTGCGAAGGATCAAACAACATCATAATGCGGTGACGTTGATATTCATGCAACATCGACCACAATACCGGTGCACTCGCGATCGCAGCAGCCAGCAACACTCCCATCACACGCCAGCTTAAACCAGCGAGAAACAAAACATAAAATCCGCTAGCAAGAATCAATATTGACGTTCCCAGATCAGGCTGGCGTGCGATCAGTGCAATAGGCATGAGCAACAACAACGCAGCAACGAAATAATTTTTCAGGGTGAGCGTGGCTTCGTGTTTCTCGAAATACCATGCCATCATCAATGGCACGCCAATTTTCATCAGCTCGGAAGGCTGGATGTTAGCCACACCCAGATTCAACCAACGTCTTGCGCCATGACTTATTTCACCGAACAGTGCAACACCGACCAGCAATAACATACCTAGAACATATACCGGCACGGCGGTGCGCATCAGGTAATGCAGTGGTAGATTCGCGATCAACCACATGCAAATGAGTGCAACCGTCATGTTGACTAACTGTCGCAGTGGACGATCCCAGCTCGCATTATCAGCGCTGTAGAGTACTATCAAACTGGTGATCAGCAACAATCCGAGGCCCAACATCAAAGAGCGGTCTAGATGAGCGACCAAGCGCTGCCAAAGCTGCCGCCTAGTCATGTTCTATATCCTCGTCTTTAACATCTTGCATCGGTTTGGGCACCTTACCGAGTAGATAATAATCCAAGACCTTGCGCGCGATCGGCGCTGCCGTTCCACCACCGTGTCCGCCGTTCTCTGCAAGTACTACCAATGCGATCCTGGGTTCTTCAGCAGGAGCAAAGGCGATGAACCAAGCATGGTCACGTAACCGCTCATCAATATTTTTTTCATCATATTTTTCCCCCTGTTTCATCGAAACCACCTGTGCCGTCCCTGTCTTTCCAGCGATGTGATAGGGAGTGCCCAGTGACGCATATACAGCTGTTCCGCCAGGTTGAGTGACAGCAACCATAGCCTTTTTCACCAGATCAAGGTTTGCTTTATCAATGCTCAGGTCATAGAGGGGATCACTGGCAATCTGCCGCAATTGTTCTCCGAAAGAATTGCGCACCTCTTTTACAAGATGCGGCTTGTATGCCACACCATCATTAGCCAGCGTAGCGGTGGCGAAGGCCAGTTGAGTGGGGGTCACCAAGCTATAGCCTTGGCCAATTCCGACCGATACAGTGTCGCCAGGGTACCAAATTTGCTGGTAACGCTTCATCTTCCATTCTTGTGAAGGCAACAATCCTGACGACTCGCCTTCCATATCGATGCCGGTCTTGTTCCCGAAACCGAAGCGAGATAGATAATTATAAATGTTATCTATGCCCAACTCAGTGGCCAATCCATAGAAGTAGGTATCACAGGACATCTGAATGGCCTTGTACATGTTAACGCTACCATGACCACCGACTTTCCAATCTCGATACTGGCGGCTACTACCGGGTAAATAATATACGCCAGGATCATTGATTGCCTGCTCAGGCTTGCGCATATGAAAATACAAGCCCGCTAGCGCCATGAATGGCTTAATCGTCGAACCGGGCGGATACTGTCCGCGCAATGCACGATTGTTGAGCGGCACGTCAGGCGAATTATTCAGCTCATCCCAACTCTGCGTATCGATGCCATCAATGAATGGATTGGGATCGTAGCCGGGCTTGCTGACAAACGCTAGAACTTCGCCATTGTTCGGATCTATCGCTACCAATGCCCCGCGATAGTTACCAAATGATTGTTCGGCGATCTCCTGAAGTTTCGAATCTATGCTTAGTACCAGCGTGTTCCCGGAGACCGGCGCAGTATGGGATAGCATGCGCACCGCCCTGCCACCGGCATCAACTTCTACCTGTTCTATGCCTGTCGTGCCATGCAAGTCACTTTCATAGCTCTGTTCCAGACCCGTTTTGCCGATGTAATCTGAGCCGCGATAATTTGCCACCAGGTCACTTTGCTCAAGTTGTGCAATGTCATCCTCGTTGATTCGACCGATATAGCCGATCAAATGGGCAGTTTGCTCACCAAAAGGATAGTCCCGAAACAATCTCGCCTTTATCTCGACACCAGGGAATCGATATTGCTGCGCAGCAAAACGTGCTATTTCTTCATCGCTCAGGCGATTTCTTATCATCAATGTCTCGAAATCATGGCTCTCGGCAAGAAGTTTCTTGAAACGTTTGCGATCTTTGGCAGTGATATCGACAAGCTTGGATAGCTCGTTTATCGTTGCCTCCATGTTCGTTGTCTTATTCTGGTTTATCTCCAGGGTATATCCAGAATAGTTTCGCGCCAGAACCACACCATTCCGATCCAATATCAAACCGCGGTTTGGAACTATAGGCACGATTGAGATGCGGTTGCTCTCAGCCAACGTCTGGTAATAGTTATGTCGGAAAGCTTGCAGATAGAAAAAGCGCAACAACAGGATAGACAGCAGAATTACTACAAAACCGATACTGACAACCAGGCGCAATTGAAAATGGAATATCTCGCGCTGATGGTTTTTAAACTCGGCGTGCTTTTTCATTCACGATCCACAGGCTTTTGCCTCATCGCCTGGAACATGATGCAGAGCGGAGGCCACAGCAAAGTCGATGTAAGGCATCCGAGAAAGTACATCCAGGACACATAACCGTTCACCAACCAATGCACCATCGCATACACTGAGTAAGCAATTACCAGGATGCCAAACACATGAGTAGTTTGTTGGCGCAGATCAAACATCTGCAAGCGGTGATTTAGAACCACGCCTCCAAAGGCGAGAACTGTATACGCCAGTGCGTGTTGTCCGAACAGGCTCGCATCAGCAACATCTGCCAGAATTCCCACTGTCCAGGAAATGCCAATGCCAAGTCGCCACGGCTTATGCATGCACCAATAGAGCAGTACCACTGCAACGAAATCTGGGCGAAGCTTCAACCAGATTCCTTCCCATGGCAATCCATTTATGAGCAACGCAGTCAGCACTGTCAAAATGATGAAAGTATTGCTTACCGGGCGCTGAATTTCAGACCTGGCGTGTATGGCTGTGTATGGCATCTAATTCTTTCGTTTGGTCTTTGCGCGCTTGTCGACACTTCCTTGTGTAGACATCTCTGTAGGGCGCTCAGGCAGCTCAGGCATGTCAGACAAAACCAGCAGATGACGGTGGGTATCTACACCCGCCACGGGCAGGCAAGTAACATTCGCAAAGGGATAGGCAGGATCACGCTCCACCTTAATTACTTTTGCAACAGGGATACCTGGCGGGTAAATACCGTCAATGCCTGAAGTAACGAGGATGTCACCAGCCTGCACATCAGCGCTGACTGGCATATAACGCAAAGATAATTGGCTGGTATCGCCTGCGCCAAACACGATCGCACGCAAACCGTTACGCGATATCTGTATCGGAACAGCATGATCTTTATCGGTAATTAAAGTGATTTCAGAGAGCCATGGATATACGCGCGTAATCTGTCCAACAATACCTACATCATCCATCACCACCTGCCCGATCCTGATATTGGCATTCTCACCTTTGTTAACCAGGACCCTGCGTTTGAAGACATCACGTTCAGCGTACAAGATCTCCACCAGCTGCGTGGTGAAATCCTTGCTCAGCGGCAATTCCACAAGGTTTCGCAACTGCTGGTTCTCAGCCAACAGTGACTGCAATTGCAATAATTGCGCGGCATCAAGCTGATGCTGCAGGTTGAGTCCTTCATTCTCGGCAATCAGGCTGTGCTGTCTGCTCTGCGTAACGTAGAGATCACCAACCAGGTGCCACAGATCACCAGGCCAAGCAGCCACTCTTTGTATCGGGGAAACCAGGATGGACAATACGCTGCGTGTCGATTCCAGATAACGAAAGCGCGCATCTACGAATAGCAGCAACATTGAAAGAACTGCGAAGAATACCAGCCGAACCATGGGGCTGGGGCCGCGATTGAAAAATCGGAAGGACTGCGTACTTTCCATCAACGACGTTCCATTGCAACTTTTGAAGAATTATATATTTGGATAACTATTCTGTAGTGAAGATACTGGTTGATTTGTCCATGTGTTCAAGTGCCATGCCGGAACCGCGTACAACACAAGTCAATGGGTCCTCTGCGATCAAAACAG
Organism: Gallionella sp.; assembly: GCA_024641025.1. Lineage (GTDB taxonomy): Bacteria > Pseudomonadota > Gammaproteobacteria > Burkholderiales > Gallionellaceae > Gallionella. The sequence goes on along the minus strand of JAHEDW010000017.1, from coordinate 37,232 downwards.
GCAACCCTGTTTCCTCCATCAGCAAGCGGTCCAAGTCTCGCAACAGTGCTCCACCGCCTGTCAGCACCATGCCTTTGTTTGCAATGTCAGCGCCGAGTTCGGGCGGCGTCTGCTCCAGCGCCGTTTTGACTGCGCTGACGATATTGTTGAGGGGGTCAGTCATTGCCTCAAGGACCTCATTGCTTGAAATCGTGAAGCTGCGTGGTACGCCTTCGGCCAGATTGCGCCCGGTCACTTCCATCTCGCGCACTTCGCTGCCAGGGAAAGCGGAACCAATGGTCTTCTTGATTTCCTCCGCAGTAGTTTCACCAATCAGCATGCCGTAATTTCGGCGGATATAGTTGATGATCGCTTCATCAAATTTGTCACCGCCTACGCGGACCGAACCTGAATATACCGCACCTCCCAGCGACATCACGCCCACTTCGGTAGTACCACCGCCAATATCTACAACCATCGAACCCGTCGCATCTTCAACTGGCAGGCCTGCACCGATGGCGGCGGCCATGGGTTCCTCGATCAATTCGACACGACGCGCTCCTGCACCAACGGCAGACTCGCGGATTGCACGCCGTTCTACTTGTGTCGAACCGCAAGGAACGCAGATCACGATCCGGGGACTGGGACTGAATATGCCAGCTTTATATACCTTTCGAATGAAATGCTTGAGCATCAATTCGGTGACGGTAAAGTCCGCGATAACACCATCCTTCATCGGACGAATCACGGTTATGCTGCCCGGGGTACGCCCCAGCATCTGTTTGGCGGCAAGACCTACTTGCTGAATCACTTTTTTGCCGTTCGGCCCACCCTCCTGTCGAATCGCGACGACCGAAGGTTCATCCAGCACGATGCCCTGTCCACGCACCCAGATCAGTGTGTTTGCTGTACCAAGATCAATTGCCAGATCATTAGAAAAATAACCATTCAAAAACCGAAACATGTCGTGTCCTGTTGTCAAAGAGATGCGTCAATAAACCCATGTATGATACCCTATTACCCTTATTTTCAATAAAGTTTTCTACGGTTTTCTATGTCCCTTTCCAATGCAGATGTTAAGAAAATCGCAAGTCTGGCGCGACTCGCGATGAACGATGCGGAAATTGCTTCCGCTCGTAGCCAATTATCCGGTATTTTCGAGCTGATTGCCGAAATGCAGGCCGTCGATACCAAAGGCGTTGTCCCCATGTCACATGCCCAGGACGTGTCACAGCGCCTGCGGGAGGACAAGATAACTGAATCCAGCCAGCGGGAATTGTTCCAAACGATCGCGCCACAGGTTGAATCGGGACTGTATCTGGTTCCACAGGTAATAGAGTAACTCGAAATGTTGAATTCCAGCCTTACACAAATGGGTGCTGCGCTGCATGCCAAGAGGATATCCAGCATCGAATTGACGCAGCTCTACCTCAATCGCATCACTGAGCTCAATCCCGCTCTGAATGCGTATATCACCACCAATGCCGAATTCAGTCTTGCACAAGCTCGCCGAGCGGACCAGTTGCTTGCAAATGGCAAAGCTCAGTCACTTACTGGTATTCCGATAGCACAGAAGGATATTTTCTGCGCCAAGAGCTGGCGCACCACTTGTGGCTCAAAGATGCTTGAGAATTTTATTGCGCCCTATGATGCGCACGTAATCGAGCAATTTAACAACGCGGGGGCAGTAAACCTGGGCAAGACCAACATGGACGAATTCGCGATGGGATCAAGCAATGAAACTTCGTTTTTCGGTCCGGTGAAGAACCCGTGGGATAACCACGCTGTTCCTGGGGGGAGTTCAGGTGGATCAGCCTGCGCAGTCGCCGCGAGATTATGCGCCGCTGCAACCGGTACTGATACCGGCGGGTCTATACGCCAACCTGCCGCGCTTTGCGGAATCTCAGGAATCAAGCCTACATACGGTACGGTATCACGATATGGCATGATCGCCTTTGCCTCCAGTTTGGACCAGGCTGGGCCGATGGCCCGCAATGCAGAGGATCTCGCATTAATGCTGAACGTGATGACAGGTTTTGACGAGCGAGATTCAACAAGCTTGCAGCGTGACAAGGAAGATTACGCACGCGACCTGAACAAACCGCTTGCCGGTCTTCGCATCGGTTTGCCGAAGGAATTTTTCGCTGAGGGGCTGGCACAGGACGTCGCAGGCTGCGTAAATCTGGCCATCACCGAATACCAAAAGCTCGGGGCCTCCATTGTCGATATCACCCTGCCGAATTCCAGGTTAGCAGTCCCGGTTTATTATGTGCTTGCGCCTGCTGAAGCCTCTAGCAACCTTTCACGCTATGACGGCGTTCGCTACGGCTACCGCGCCCCTGAGTATAGCGATCTTACTGAAATGTATGAAAGGAGCCGCGCACAAGGCTTCGGTGCTGAAGTAAAGCGTCGCATCATGATCGGCACTTATGTGTTATCGCACGGATATTATGATGCCTATTATCTGCAAGCACAGAAGATCCGCCGCCTGATCGCTCAGGATTTCACCGAAGCTTTCCAGAATTGCGACGTCATTATGGGACCGACCAGTCCTTCAACGGCTTTCAATCTGGGTGAAAAGGGCGATGACCCGGTGCAGATGTATCTATCCGACATTTACACGATCGCGGTTAATCTTGCTGGTCTTCCTGGCATGTCGATACCTTGCGGCTTCGGCAGCAATGGCCTCCCGATAGGTTTGCAGATCATCGGCAATTATTTCGATGAGGCACGCATGCTGAATGCTGCGCATCAATATCAACTGGTTACTGATAACCATCAGCGCGCACCAAACAACATCGGCCTGTAGGATATGAACATGCAATGGGAAATCATCATCGGGCTTGAAGTACATACCCAACTTTCGACCAACAGCAAGATATTTTCGGGCGCATCAACAACCTATGGCGCAGAACCGAATACTCAGGCTGACGCTGTGAGTATCGCTTTGCCAGGTGTATTACCCGTGCTGAACAAAGGTGCCGTAGAACGCGCAATCAAGTTCGGGCTTGCGATCGGCGCAAATATTGCTTCGCGATCAGTGTTCGCACGCAAGAATTATTTCTATCCAGACTTGCCTAAGGGCTACCAGATCAGCCAATTCGACCTGCCGGTAGTCGGACAAGGGGAACTGACTATTCAGGTCGAGCCGCTTTCCGGCAATGGCAAACCATATGAGAAGGTAGTACGTGTCACCCGTGCGCACCTGGAAGAAGATGCGGGCAAGTCTTTGCACGAAGATTTCCGCGGCATGACCGGCATTGATCTGAATCGGGCCGGAACGCCTTTACTTGAAATCGTATCCGAGCCAGACATGCGATCAGCTGCTGAAGCCGTAGCTTACGCCAAAACCCTGCATTCGCTGGTACGTTGGATTGGAATTTGCGATGGCAACATGCAAGAAGGTTCATTTCGCTGCGATGTTAATGTATCGGTGCGCCGTCCTGGCGCACCCCTTGGGACTCGCCGTGAAATCAAGAACCTTAATTCTTTTAAATTCATGCAGCAGGCCATTGACTATGAAGTGCAGTGGCAGATTGACACTCTCGAGAATGGCGGCAAAATTCAACAGGCAACAGTATTGTTCGACCCCGAGAAGGGGACAACACACGCGATGCGCAGCAAGGAGGAAGCACATGACTATCGTTACTTCCCCGATCCCGATCTGTTGCCATTGGACATTACGCCTTCAATGCTTGCACAAGCACGAGATACATTGCCTGAGTTGCCGCAGGCAAAACGTGAACGTTATGTAACAGAGCTCGGGCTGACGCCCTACGATGCAAGCATACTCACTTCCTCGCGCGAGATGGCTGAATTCTTTGAGGCAGCCTTAGCCGAGGCCCCCGATCAGCGTAAAATCTGCGCTAATTGGCTGATTGGTGACGTCAGCGCTCAGCTGAACCGTGATGGACTGGATATCGCACAATGCCCAATCACGCCAAAACAACTGGGCGGCATGCTCAAGCGTATTTCAGATGGAACAATTTCGAATGCAGGTGCCAAAGAAGTGTTTCGGGTAATGTGGTCAGAAAGTGGTGAAGCAGATGCAATCATCGATGCCAAGGGACTTAGACAAGTTTCCGATACTGGCGCGATTGAAAAAATCGTGGACGAGATTATCGCTAACAACCCAACCCAAGTGGCTGACTATCGTGGTGGCAAGGACAAGTTGTTCGGTTTCTTTGTAGGACTCGCGATGAAGGCAAGCAAAGGTAAAGCCAACCCGGCACAGTTAAACGAGGTCTTGAAACGCAAACTTGATAACAACAAATAAAAAAGCCCCAGTAAATAACTGGGGCTTTTTACATCCTAATAATTTTTATTTCTTCAGCACTTCAACTTTATCCAAGAAAATGATCCTGTCGAAAGTACGGTTCAGCGACTTGCTATGAAAGTTGGCCATAACGGCACCATTTGGATAGCTGATGGTTGCTCCCTTAGGAACGTCAGTCTTGGAGGCTGCGAGCCATACCGGCCCGGTATCACTGGAAACTTGCATATAGGTATAAATCGAGGCATCCATTACTTCCAATACCTTGCCTGTATTAGGATATTTGCCTGCTGAGGCGGACTTGCCTGCAGGTGCGGTTGACTGAGGTTCTGCGACTGCAGTACCGGCAAAGGCTACCAGAGCCAGCAGAGTAAAAATGGTTTTCATCATGACTTCCTTAAAAAAAATAATAAATGGTTTGGTAAAGCCTCGCATTCCAAAAGGCTTAATGTCGGACTCCATAAAGCCTAACAGGTTCCCAGAATACAGAAATCCCGCCATATTGGCAAAGTGATAATCTTCAGCCAATACACTCTAAACGCGCGGCTTGCGGGGAGCGTTGACAAATATTCGATCATATAACCACCTTGGCAATGCCTTTAGCACATAACCCACCAAATTCATCTGCCACGGTATCACGATGAAATCGACTTGACGGTCAATGCCTTTTGCCATGCGCTTGGCCGCCTCGGAAGCCTCAAGTAAGAACGGCATTGGGTAAGGATTGACTGTTGTCATTGGCGTCCTGATGTACCCAGGACAAATCGTGACGACTTTGACACCGCTTCCGCGTAACTCGACCCGCAGGGATTCCAAATAGGAAATTGCAGCCGCTTTGGAAGCAGAGTATGCGCTCGCTCCGGGAAGCCCGCGAAAACCTGCGACACTTGCTATGCCAACCAAGGTACCCTTTTGTGCCAAGCGCATCGCTGCGACAAAAGGTTGGAAGGTTTTCACCATGCCTAACAAATTAATGTCAATCACCTGCTGGAATGTATCGATATCATGGGCATATTCTGTCAAAGTGCCCATGCTGACGCCAGCGTTCGCAATGACCACATCAGGACAGCCGATCAGCGCGATCAGATCGTTGGCGGCTTGCTGTACTGCTTCGGCATCACGCACATCCACTGCATAGCAAAGAACCTGCCCAGGAAATTCAGCTGCAAGTTCGTGTAGCAATTCGCCACGCCTGGCTAGTGCCGCAACGGTGGCACCTCGTTCAAGATAATGGTGTGCCAGTGCCAAGCCAATGCCACTGGATGCTCCGCTGATCACGAGCGACCTAACTTCTGCCGTTTGCATGGTTAGTCAATTGGCCACTTAAGGTCTAAAAATACTTTCGGCATTTTCAGACCATCCACTTCTCATGCCAAGCAAACTTCCATCTTTTTGCGTCGATGAGCCACTTATTTCTTGCCAGCCCTTGCCTTGCGTGACATTTCTATCACCTCTTTCAGCACGCGTACCGTATCATCCGGTTGCAATCCGGTAATAACGTATTTGCCATCCACCACTAGGGTCGGGGTTCCATTGATGCGATAGCTGCGAACCATTTGCTTGGCGCGTGCCACCCTGCTCTGCATAGAAAAGGAATTGTATGCAGCCAAGAATTTCGTACGATCCACACCATTTTTTAACACGAAGTCTGCGATCGAGGCTTCGTCGAAAAGATCAATTTTATCGACGTTCCAGGCGCGATAAAGCGGGTCATGTAACTTATCTAGCTGGCCCATGCTTTCTAGCGCATACATGGTCCGTGCCATAGGTTCCATGGAGTCGCGGAAAATCGTCGGCACGAAAGTCAGCTCCACATCCTTGGGCATGTTCTTTTCCCAAGCGCTAAGCGGCTCATGCAAATGATAACAGTGTGAACATCCGTAAAAGAAGAATTCGAGCACCTCGATTTTCTTACTGTTGGTCGGCTGAGAAGGATTTAACAAATTGTAGTCCTTGCCCAACTCTACAGCAGCATGCGCAGCACCACTGAAGGACAATGCCGTCACTATCACCAAACTTTTGATAAATTTATACACTTATCGCTCCTCGTGAATTAATGGAATTATGCTTATTGCACTCTGATTGGAGTGCTATCCACACCATTTTGTTTCAGGAAATTTCGGGCACGATTTTCCTCTTCTGCAGTTTTGTATGGTCCCAAGCGTACCCGGTACCACACGCCCTTTTCTGGAATGCTGGCACTCTGAACATTTGCTTCCACACCCAACAGCGCCAGTTTTGCCTTCAGTTTTTCAGCATCATCAACATTCTGGAATGAACCAGCCTGAAGGAGGTGTGGCTCATAATCGACAGCCGGCTTGCGTTCAGCAGTCTTGGGTTTGTCAGTCGGCTTGGTCGGAACGACAATATTCTTATCCTGCTTGTCAGTCAAAACCTTGTAGAACTCGAATCGAGGCTTCTCATTGACACCTGAATCCACATTCCCTCCAGGAATGCTTTGTGGAAGCATTCCCGCAGGCATCTTGTCAGCTACCGGCGCATTTTGCACAAATGGTGATGGTGATTTCATCAGGTACCATGCTATTGCAGCTGCTAAGCTCACCCCGATCACCATGCCAATGAGAATGCCGGCTAACATCTGATCCTTGTTTTTTCGAGGTCCAGAAGGTCTGTTCCCTATGTTGCTGCTCATATCCATCTATTCCTTATAAATCGCATACCTGCGTTCACATGTGTTCCGGCGCAGTCACTCCCAGCAAGGCCAGGCCGTTGCGCATCACTTGTGCCGTTGCAGCGATCAAAGCAAGTCGGGCAAGCTTTAATGCTTCATCCTCGACCAAAAATCGTGATGCATTATAGTAGCTATGAAAATCAGCCGCCAAATCCTTCAGGTAGAAGGCAATCAGATGTGGAGCCAGATCTTTCGCGGCACTTTCGATGACATGCGGGTAGTCGATCAGCTGGATAAGCAATGCCTTTTCATAATCACTGTCCAGAAGTCCCAGGTTTGCTTCTCGAAAATTCTTGCTGTCACCGTTCCATTGCGAAAGCACACTATGCACACGTGCATGCGCATACTGAACGTAATAGACAGGATTTTCATTGCTCTTTGATTTTGCAAGATCGAGATCGAAATCCAGATGCTGGTCGCTTTTGCGCATCACATAGAAGAAGCGTGTCGCGTCGTTGCCTACCTCCTTGCGCAAATCCCGCAAGGTTACGAACTCACCGCTTCGGGTCGACATTGCAGCCTTTTCCCCATTGCGATACAACACCGCGAACTGAACGAGTGCAATGGTCAATTTATCGCTATCCAGACCCAAAGCCTTCAGCGCTCCGATCACCCTTGCAATATAGCCGTGATGATCCGCTCCCCATATGTTGATGACTCGATCGAACCCGCGTTCGAACTTGTTCAGGTGATAGGCGATATCCGAAGCAAAATAGGTGTACAAACCATTGTCGCGCTGCACCACGCGGTCTTTTTCATCACCAAAGGAAGTAGAGCGGAACCACCAGGCCCCGTCCTGGAGATACAGATGATTCTTGCGTTTCAAAGACTCAACAACGCGCTCAACCAGACCATTGTCAAACAGCGATCGCTCAGAAAACCAATCGTCGAAATGCACACCGAATTCGGCCAGATCGTTGCGGCAATCCCCCAACTGTTCGGTCAGTGCATGATTGTGCACATAGGCATAGTCCTCGCCCAGCAACCTCTTGCAGTTGGCGATCAACGCGTCGAGTTGCCCATCTGCTTCATCTCCGGCAGAAGCCACGTTGGCGAAAGCCGCCTCGACTGGATGAACGAATTTTGCACCGTGCGCAGCACTGATCTGTTGCGCCATATCGCGCACATAATCACCCTGATATGCATTTCCAGGAAAAGCCAGGTTAGCGCCGCGCAATTCTAGGTAGCGCAGCCAAGTAGACAAAGCAAGTATGTCCATTTGCCGCCCAGCATCGTTCACATAGTATTCGCGGGACACTTTGTAGCCGGCTGCATCAAGCAAATTCGAAAGGCTCGCGCCATAGGCCGCACCACGCCCATGACCGACGTGCAACGGGCCAGTCGGATTAGCCGATACGAATTCGACCTGCACTTTACGGCCACCGCCCAATGTCGTCCGGCCATAGTCTTCAGCCGTTTGCAACACTGTATTCACTACCGCCTGCTTTGCAGCAGTTGAAATGAATACATTGATAAACCCTGCACCAGCAATTTCAACCTTCTCCACAACATCGGAAGGTGGCAGGGCAGCCATGAGCGCTTGTGCAATTTCACGCGGCGATTTGCGCAGCGGCTTGGCGAGCTGCATCGCCAAGCTACAGGCATAATCTCCATGCGATGCCTGCTTAGGCCTTTCGATAAGAAGCTCGGTTTGGGCTGCATCAGGCGCCACATCGTTCAGGGCCTGAGCAAACAATTCGGAAAGATGAGTTTTGAAATTCAATACTGCAGACATGAATCGGCACCTATAAATAGGCGCGGATTATAACACTCGGACAATAACGGTTTGAGCATGAACTTGGCCAGTTGGCCAAAATTTCCTGCTTATGCATAAGATTTGCCACAAACTGTGGCTGTCAGTTCAATATCATAAGGTCAGGGATCCTCGCCAAAATAATCATTCCATAACCTCATAACAAAAGTTAGTCAGGAAATCGACGATGGGTTCCTTCGCGATCAGTTCTTTAAAAGCGGTTGCAGCCTGATCGTAATTTCCCGGTATAAATCGATTTTCCTTCACTCCAGCGGTGATGATTTCAAGTGCTGCAGGTATCATCGCAGTCACCATGTTTAGTGTCACTTTACGACCATCATCCAATACGCCGCGCGGGCTGTGAATCCACTGCCAAACCTGAGAGCGGGAAATCTCGGCAGTCGCCGCGTCCTCCATCAAGTGATGTATCGGCACGCAACCCGTTCCGGCGAGCCAAGCTCCGATATAAGAAATTGCCACCTCGATATTGAAGTGCAACCCCGCCTCAGTGATCGGACCTTGTGGTTCAAATCTCAGCAGGTCAGCTGCCTTGGTCTTAACATCTTCGCGTTTGTTGCTCAGTTGATTCGGAGTTTGCATCAATCGGTCAAACACTTCTCTCGCCAAAGGAACTAAACCAGGGTGAGCGACCCAGGTTCCATCGTGACCATCACTCGCTTCACGTTCTTTATCTGCACGCACCTTGGCCAAAGCAACCTCATTTGCTGCCGGATCAGACTTGATCGGGATCTGAGCCGCCATTCCGCCCATTGCATGTGCATTGCGACGGTGGCAGGTCTTGATCAACAACAGCGAATAGGCTCGCATAAAGGGCGATGTCATGCCCACCTGCCCCCGGTCGGCAAGGACAAAATCCGGGTTGCGGCCGAATTTCTTGATGCAGCTGAAGATATAATCCCATCGGCCACAGTTCAGCCCGGCGGAGTGCTCACGCAATTCGTACAGGATCTCGTCCATTTCGAAGGCTGCGGGAATAGTCTCGATCAGAACCGTAGCCTTGATGGTGCCGCGCTTGATACCGAGACAATCTTGGGCATGCATGAAAACATCGTTCCAAAGTCTGGCCTCGCGATGGCTTTCCATTTTCGGCAAGTAAAAATAGGGCGCAGTGTTGCGGGCCAGCAATGCCTTTGCATTATGAAAGAAGTACAAACCGAAATCTAACAGGCTACCTGATACCGGTTTCCCATCTACAGTCACGTGCTTTTCCACCATGTGCCAGCCGCGCGGACGAACGAAAAGAACTGCAGTTTTTTCGTTCAACCGGTAAGTCTTGCCATCTGGGTTTATGTGCTTGATCGTGCGGTTGACCGCATCACGCAAGTTGATCTGGCCATCAATCACATTGTTCCATGTCGGGGTCATCGAATCTTCCAGGTCAGCCATGTAAACCATTGCGCCAGCATTCAGTCCGTTGATCAGCATCTTGCGTTCGGCCGGCCCAGTGATCTCGACGCGCCTGTCCATTAACTCCGTTGGCACTGGAGCGATGACCCATTCACTTTTTCGTACGGATGCAGTCTCTTCCAGGAAGTCGAACGATTTTCCAGCATCCAGTTCAGCCTGGCGACTGATCCTATGCGCCAGCAGGGAATGGCGAATTGCTTCGAACTTGCGCGCCAACTCTGCAACAAAGGCAAGTGCCTCAGAGGTCAGTATGCTCGATTGTTCCTTACTTACCGGGACACTGATATGAACGCCTTCGGGGTATGTCATGGCAATCTCCTCGTAAAATTCGAATCATGCGACGCGATTCCTGGGCGAGCCTGCGACGAAGGCCTCGATATTGTCAATGAGCTGGTCTGCAAGAGTCTGCATCGCGGCTCTTCCCGACCAAGCGATATGCGGCGTCAAAATAAAGTTGGGCAGGTTCAATTCCAATAACGGATTTCCATCTACTGGCGGCTCCTTGCCCAACACGTCAAAGCCGGCACCGCCAATTCGTGCATTACGCAGCGCATCCATCAAAGCGGCCTCATCCACCAAACCACCACGTGCAGTGTTGATCAGCAACGTGTGAGTTTGCATAAGAGCGAACTCAGCTGCTCCTATCAAGTGGCGTGTTTGCGCATTGAGCGGCAAATGCAATGTGATCACATCACTGTCCTGCAGCACCGAATCAAAAGCGGTGTAGCCAGGCCTGATATCACTGACGGCCTTGTGTTCAGCAAACAGAACTTTCATCCCGAATGCCAGTGCGATCTGTTCCACAGCTTTGCCGATCGCGCCTCGCCCGATGATACCCAGTGTACTGCCATACAAATCATTAACAGGATGCGAAAATAAACAAAATTGTTCTGCAGCTTGCCATGCGCCATTACGAACCTCAGCATGAAATGACAGCAGGTTGCGTCGTAATGCCAGCATCAACATGAACACATGTTCGGGCACGGTGTGTACTGAGTAGTCACGAATGTTGGATACGACGATGCCGCGGTCACGACAGCATTCAATATCCACGTTGTCGGTTCCGGTTGCCGCGACTGCCACCATCTTCAATCTGGGCAACTGCTCCAAGACTTCTCGCCGCAGCAGCACCTTGTTGGTAATCACAATCGTCGCATCCTTGAGCCTCTCCAAAGTCTGTTCTGGATTGGTTGCAGGAAATTCATTCCACTGGTGACGGAATGTCGGGCGACGGATATCAGCGATACAGGTTGATGCGTCGAGAAACACGATGCTTTCCACGATCTCAGCTTTCCAGGCCCGACATGCGCTTAACGACCTTAACCACTGCAGCGGAATCCAGTTCAGCATCCCCAGTGCCCATCAGTGCGTTCAGATGCTGAGTGACCAGCGCGGCGGCAGGCAGCGCAACACCCAGTTGGTGTGCTGTTTCCATCACGATTCGCATATCCTTCTGGTGCAACCCGACCTTGAAGCCGGGCTTAAAATCATTATCAAGCATGCGCTTCCCGTGAACTTCCATGACCTTGCTACCGGCGAAACCGCCCATCAATGCCTCGCGGACCTTGGCTGCATCGGCCCCGTTTTTACCGGCGAATGTCAGTGCTTCTGCCACCGCCTCGATGGTCACCGCCACCACGATCTGATTACATGCCTTGGCGACTTGGCCAGCGCCATTGTCCCCAACAAGGACGATGTTCTTGCCCATCAATTCGAATAGCGGCTTAACGCGCTCAAAAACTTTTGCCTTACCACCCACCATGATGGACAGTGTGCCGTTGATCGCACCGGTCTCGCCACCGGAAACTGGTGCATCCAGCATATCGACACCCTGTTTCGCCAGTCGTTCGGCGAATACCTTGGTCGCAGTCGGCGAAATGGTACTCATATCGACGATCACACTCCCGCTGCGCGCATGCTTGGCAAGACCGCTTTCGCCAAATATGACGCTTTCGACATCTGGCGTGTCAGACACAATCAAGAAGATCACGTCGGCGTGTTTCGCCACTTCCGCAGCAGAGGTGCAAGCGGTAGCACCCGATTCCACAAGATTCTTCATCGCTTCGGGGCGGCGTGCATATACCCACAACTTGTGCCCGCCCTTCATCAAGTTGAGCGCCATTGGGCCACCCATGATTCCGGGACCTATAAATCCAATGTTGTTCGCCATATTTCGTGCTCCTGTGCTTTTAGATTGATGAATTAAATTCTGTAACCGCGCCTTATCCCAGCGTCGGCATCACTAGCGTGGAAGTATTTTTTTCCGTCAACTCCGGCCAGCGCGTTGTCACAGCCTTGGTACGAGTATAAAAATATACGCCTTCCATACCGTGCATGTGAAGGTCGCCAAACAAAGACGATTTCCAACCACCAAACGAAAAGAAGGCCATCGGCACTGGAATAGGTACATTGATACCGACCATGCCTACTTCAATTTCATTCTGGAAGCGCCTAGCTGCGGCACCCGAACTAGTGAATATTGCAGTACCGTTCGCATAGGGATTGCTGTTGACCATGGTGATGGCATCTTCAAAGTTGGCAACACGCAGTACGATCAATACCGGACCAAAGATTTCCTCTTTGTATATCGTCATGTCTGTGGAAACATTGTCAAACAACGTAGGTCCGATGAAGAATCCGTTCTCGTTACCGGGCACTTTGATGTTACGTCCATCAGTTACCAACTTGGCGCCTTGTGAAACGCCACTGGCTATGAAGCCAATAATCTTGTCGCGATGTTGAGCGGAAATCACCGGGCCCATATCTATGCCTTTTTTGTTGCCCGGACCGACAGCCAGTTTCTCCGCCTTGGATTTCAACTTGGCCACCAGCGCATCGGCCACATCACCCACCGCGACCACGGTGGAAATCGCCATGCAACGCTCGCCTGCTGAGCCGTAAGCTGCGCCCATGATGGCATCAGCAGTAAAATCCAGTTCCGCATCAGGCAATACGACGGCATGGTTCTTCGCGCCGCCGAGTGACTGGACACGCTTGCCATAATGTGCAGCAGTCTCGTAGATATATTTTGCGACAGGTGTGGATCCAACGAAAGAAATGGAACGAACATCAGGATGGGACAGCAAAGTGTCCACAGCCACCTTGTCACCTGGGACAATGTTGAACACGCCGTCAGGCAGGCCAGCTTCCTTGAATAACTCAGCCATGCGCAAGCTGCAGGAAGGCACCTTTTCGGAAGGCTTGAGAACAAAGGTATTGCCACAGGCTATCGAGATTGGGAACATCCACATAGGCACCATTGCCGGAAAGTTGAACGGGGTGATGCCTGCGCATACGCCTATCGGTTGTAGCATGGAGTGGCAATCTACTCCACGGCCGACATTTTCGGCATGTTCACCCTTGAGCAGATGCGGTGCACCAACAGCGAATTCCACCACCTCGATACCGCGCTGAACCGAACCGGCTGCGTCTTCCAGAGTCTTGCCATGCTCTTCGCTTGCCAAGCTTGCCAACTCATCGCGATGCGCTTCGAGGAGTTCGCGAAACTTGTTAAGGATGCGACTGCGGCGTAGCGGGGTAGTATCTCGCCAAGAAGGAAAAGCTGCCTTGGCGGCAGCAACCGCAATTTCAACATCTGCGCTGCTGGCCAGCGGCACCTGACGGACAACTGCGCCGGTAGCCGGATTTGTCACTTCTGCTAGTCGATCGCTGAGGCTTTTGGTTCGCTGTCCATTTATCCATAGGTGTAATGTAGGCTTAGACATTTGGTTTTCCTTTAGTCTTGTTCACAATGGCGCCAAGGAATTTTTTCATCTTAGGTGAGAATGGTTGTCATCGTCAGATGAATAATGTATCGTGTGTTAGGGATTGCTTCATATATCTGAAATTCTTGCACCGAGCTATAGTTTACACATCTTGCCTGTCTCAAGGGAGAGTCAATGCTGCTGGTAGCAACAAAAGTCACACTGAAAAACCATTCAACTCAATGCGATGTTGATGCGTTTAGTCGCAGTCAACACAAGAAGAGTCGGTACAGTAAAGGATACTCCCAATCTCGTTCTTTGTTGCTTTTGGGTCGATACCTGAACGGCATGGAGATAGTTTCACAATTTCCAATAAGACCTCATTATTATGCTGCACCCACCTATCATTCAACGCCCCTTAAACCGGGATTCCCTGCCCCCACTGCAGATGTTTCGCGAACATCGCAAATAGAAAATCAAAGAATCAAACGGTCACGTGATATCTCAGAGACGAGGCCGATTGAAGCAAGAAGCAGCAAGTCAGCATCATTAAGTCAAACCTAAGGAGGAAAATCATGGACAAGGAAGTAGAAACCAAACAAGGAGAGACACCTAAAACCGTTTCACGTCGCAAGTTTCTGACAACTGCCGCTGCCGTAACTACCGGCGCTGCTATCACAGGCTTTCCGTCAATCTCCGTCGCTGAAACCCCCATCGTCTTCAAGATGCAAGGTGCCTGGGGTGCAAAAGATATCTTCAACGAGATGGCAGAAGAGTACGTCAAGCGCGTCAATGAAATGGCCGAAGGTCGCCTGCGCATCGATTATCTGGTGGCAGGTTCTGTAGTCAAGCCGTTCGAAGTGATGGAAGCAACCTCCAAGGGAGTGATTGATGCAGGCCACCAGGTTGCCGTTTACTGGTACGGCAAAAGCAAGGTCGCATCTTTGTTTGGTTCCGGCCCAGTCACTGGCTGCGACGCTGCCCAGAACCTTGCCTGGATCCACAAGGAAGGATTGCCGTTCTACAACGAGCTGATGCAAAAGATCGGGCTGGATGTGGTCGGATTTTTCGCGATGCCGATGCCTACCCAACCGCTGGGCTGGTTCAAGAAGCCGGTCAAGAACGCCTCTCAACTGAAGGGCCTCAAGTACCGTACCGTAGGACTGGCAGCCGACATGATGCAAGAACTAGGCATCAAGGTCACCCAATTGCCAGGTGGAGAAATCGTACCTGCGATGGAGCGAGGCGTCATCGAAGCTTTCGAGTTCAACAACCCAACTTCCGATCGTCGATTCGGCGCACAGGACGTTGCCAAGAACTACATGATGGGCAGTTACCATCAGGCACAGGAATTCTTCGAGATTGTTTTCAATCGCAAGAAATATGAATCTTTGCCCAAAGACTTGCAGGCACTGCTACGTTATGCCGCAGAAGCTGCATCCACTTCAAACTATGCGCTTGCAATGGACAATTATTCCAGGGATCTGCAGGAGTTGAAGACCAAGGACAAAGTAAACATTCTGCGAACCCCACAAGGCATCTTCGACGTTCAACTCAAGGCTTGGGATACGATCGTCAAGCGCCTGACCGACGAGGATCCGTTCTTTGCAAAAGTGTGGGAATCCCAGAAAGCATGGGCCAAGCGAGTCGGTTACTATACTTTCTTCAACAATGCCGACTACAAGGCTGCGTATGAGCATATGTTCGGCAAGCTCGGCTTCTGATTGCTTGTTGTCAGAAACGTCTAGAAGAGTTGTTTTAGCCATGGCGGTGGATGCTTCGGCATCCCCGCCTTGTTTCTTAGAGCGGAAATAATATGTCTATTCAAACGCTACTGCATGGCATTGACCAATTGTCTAAGTCGGTCGGACACGCTTTTGCCTGGTGTATCATCGTCCTGATACTAGGCACCTCCTACGAAGTTTTCGTTCGCTACATTTTGGATGACCCGACCAGTTGGGCATTCGATATGAGCTACATCCTCTATGGTGGCTTGTTTCTGATGTCAGGCGCGTATGCCCTGTCGCGCGGAGCGCATGTACGCGGCGACGTTTTTTATCGACTGATGCCGAAGCGGGTTCAAAGCAGCATCGAACTGGTGCTCTACATTATCTTCTTCTTCCCTGGCGTCATCGCCCTGATGTACTCGGGTTGGGACTACGCCATGGACTCGATGCGCATTAATGAAGTGAGTGTCAACAGCCCGATCGGTGTGCCGATCTGGCAACTCAAACTGATTATCCCGGCGGCTGGCCTCTTGCTTGCTCTGCAGGGCATAGCGGAGATGCTGCGATGCATTATCTGCATCCGAACGGGCGAATGGCCTGAGCGGTTACATGACGTCGAGGAAATGGAAACAGCAATATTGCACCAGATCCAGGACAAACAACTGATGGAACACGATGCAGCCTTGCCTGGAGAGATCAAATGACAGATCCGCAACTTGCCCTGATGATGCTGGGTTCATTCATTTTCATCATACTGCTCGGCTTCCCGATTGCTTTCACGCTGATGGCAATGGGCGTCTTCTTCGGCTATTACGCATACTTTCAGCCGGATCAGGCATTTTTTGACAACCGGGTCTTCTACCTGCTGACACAAAACACCTTCAGCATTATGAACAACGATGTACTTGTGGCGGTGCCGCTATTCTTGTTCATGGGTTATATAGTCGAACGGGCAAACCTTCTCGACCGCCTGTTCCATAGCCTGCAGCTTGCATTTCGTGCAGTTCCTGGCGCAATGGCAGTTGCCGCGCTGATCACTTGTGCTCTGTTCGCCACAGCAACGGGTATTGTTGGCGCAGTGGTAACCCTGATGGGTTTGCTGGCGCTCCCTGCAATGATCAAGGCTGGCTACGACCAAAAGCTTTCCACCGGTGTCATTGCCGCAGGCGGCACATTAGGCATCCTGATCCCGCCCTCGATCATGCTGATCGTCTATGGTGCGACCGCAGCGATGTCTGTTGTGAAGCTTTATGCCGCAGCGATGATACCCGGCATACTGCTTGCCAGCCTTTATATGGTCTATGTGGTTACTCGTGTTGTGATCAATCCTTCCCTTGCTCCCAAGCTACCCAAGGAGCAGACTGAAAACATTACCTGGATCGAAGTCTTCGTGCTGCTGGCCAAGGCTTTCGTGCCGTTGGCAGTGCTGATATTCTCGGTGTTGGGTGCCATTCTTTTCGGCTTGGCCACGCCGAGCGAAGCTGCTGCACTCGGTGCACTGGGAGGCGTCCTGCTTGCTGCTGGGTACCGGGCACTTACCTGGGACCGGTTAAAGGAAGCAGTATTTCTGACAGCACGCACCACCGCGATGGTCTGCTGGCTGTTCGTCGGTTCGTGGACCTTCTCTTCGGTGTTCTCTTACCTTGGCGGCGAAGGCCTGATCAAGGAATTCGTGCTCAGCATGAACCTTAATACGATCACTTTCCTGCTGTTGTCCCAAGTAATCATCTTCCTGCTGGGCTGGCCGCTGGAATGGAGCGAGATCATCATCATCTTCGTTCCGATCTTCCTGCCACTCTTGCCTCACTTCGACGTTGACCCGATGTTCTTCGGCATCCTGATCGCGCTCAACCTGCAGACCTCTTTCCTGACGCCGCCCATGGCCATGAGTGCCTATTACCTGAAAGGGGTGGCGCCCAAGCACATCGAACTGGTGACCATCTTCCGGGGCTGCATGCCGTTCCTGATGATGGTATTTTTGACCATGGCAATGGTGTACATATTCCCACAACTGGTCTATTGGCTGCCAGACTTGCTTTACGGCAACAGATGATGAAAAACTATACAAGGACGTCATGGAGAAACTGAACTGGCTCACTGCAAACCAGGCGGCCAAGGGCATTCGCGAAGGATTTTTTTCGTCCGAAGATTTAGTAAAATCCTGCATAGAACAAATCCATGCCCGCGAGCCGGAAGTACAGGCCTGGATCTATTTCGATGAGGAGCATGCCATGACTCAGGCACGGCGCGCCGATGAGTGGCGTGCCAGCGGCAAACCTCTGGGTTCCCTGCATGGCGTACCGGTAGGTATCAAGGACATCATTGATACAGGCGACATGCCAACCGAAGACGGAACGCCACTCCACTCGGGTCGTAACCCATGGCACGATGCCAAGGTCGTCGAGTTACTTCGTTGTGCCGGCGCTGTCATCATGGGCAAGACAGTAACTACAGAGCTTGCCACCTACGCACCCGGCAAGACACGCAACCCGCACAACCCTGAACACACTCCGGGTGGTTCTTCTAGCGGTTCAGCCGCAGCAGTGGCAGCCGGGATGGTTCCACTGGCGCTTGGTACACAGACTAACGGTTCACTGATTCGACCTGCCGCCTATTGCGGTGTGTTCGGTTTCAAGCCCAGCCGCGGGCTGGTCTCGCGCCAGGGCATACTTCGCCAATCAGAGCATCTCGACCAACCAGGCGGCTTTGCTCGCAGCATCGAGGATCTCGCTCTGCTCGGAGAGGTTCTGTCAGCGTACGATCCCGATGAACCTGGCATGTTACCCCGTGCCACCATGCCTTTACTGCGCGTATGCGAAGAGGATTCTCCAATGCCTCCCAAGTTGGCGCTGATCAAGACACCTTGGTGGCAGCAACTTGATGCAGATACACAGGAAGGCTTCGGCGAGCTGGTCGCGCACCTAAGTCAGCATGTTGGTGAATTCGTTTTGCCAGAATCAGCCTCGACCGTGCTCGATTGGCATAACACTGTCATGGAAGCAGACATCGCATTCAACTATGAGAGCGAGTATCAACAGGGAGCTGACAAATTGTCAGCTTCTCTTCGCGAACAGATCGAACGGGGTCGCAATGTAAAGGCGTTCGATTACCTGAAAGCGTTGGCGCGCATCCCGATGTTGACTGAAGCACTAGACGAGATCTTCGACCGTTACGATGCGATACTTACACCTGCTGTTGCTGGTGCTGCGCCATTCGGCCTGGCTTCTACGGGCAATCCGACGTTTTGCACGCTGTGGACCTTCTGCGGCATGCCTGCGTTAAACCTGCCATTGTTGAAGGACAGTAACGGCCTGCCCGTTGGGGTGCAACTGGTGGGGCGTTCCGGTGATGATGCAAGGCTGCTGCGCACGGCACGCTGGCTGCTCAATGCGATCAAATAACAAGCAAGGAAAGTGAGGAAGCCATGAAGTTTAAAACAATTGCAGGATTGATCGGACTGGTGGCAGTATTGGGCTTCCTTGCTCCACCAGTGATCAAACTACAAAAAATTGCATTGGCATTGGTCGTTCTGATCGGCGCCGGCATGGCGGCGTACGAGTTTTTCGAGGGACTTCGCGAGAAAGATGATTGAATTCGTTTTGCAATAAGCAATCTTCAATTCATTGCCGGCAATCTTATGGTGTATTGACCAGATTTCTCATCACGCACCACCATCAGCAGGTTGCGAGCTTGTGCATCTTCGACCAATTCCTTGAATGAACGATAACCGTAGTAGGATTCGGCAAACCCAGGCTTGCGCCTTTGCATTGTGGTTTTTACCAGTGAGCCCCAAATCTTTTCATCAGAACCGCGCTCTGCGATTAATGCCTCGACAGTCTCGACGATGAAATCAAGCGCTTCCTGACGCCTGTCTTCCTCACCCTTAGCCTTAGCAGGCTTAGCCGATCCCCCGGTTGATTTTGCAGGCACCTTTCTGGCGGCCTGTTTTTTCTTCGCTTCTTGTGCTCGCACCAGATCGTCATAGAAAATGAATTCATCGCAATTGGCACTCAACAGATCCGATGTCGAATCCTTAACGCCTATTCCGATAACATACTTATCGTTCTCACGCAGCTTGGAGACCAACGGCGAGAAATCCGAATCTCCACTGATGATGACAAAAGTATCAACGTGTGATTTTGTATAACACAGGTCCAAAGCATCGACCACCATACGAATATCTGCGGAATTCTTACCTGATTGGCGAACATGCGGAATTTCGATCAGCTCAAACGCAGCCTCGTGCATGATCGACTTGAACTCCTTGTATCGATCCCAATCGCAATAGGCCTTCTTGACCACGATGCTGCCTTTGAGTAAAAGCCGCTCCAGCACCTTCTTGATGTCGAATTGCGCGTATTTTGCATCGCGAACACCCAGAGCAATGTTTTCGAAATCGCAAAACAATGCCATGTTTGTAATTTCAGGTTGTGCTGCCATCTATGCCTCCCTTGAAATTTTGCCCCATTATGAAATCAATTCAGGCGCCGTTATAAATGCTTCAGATCACCTTGCCGGGATTCATCAGTCCAAGCGGGTCAAAAGACTTCTTGATATTGCGCATCAATTCCAATTCAAGCGGATCCTTGTAATCGCGGATCGCATCGCGCTTGAGTTGTCCTAACCCATGTTCTGCACTGATGCTGCCATTTAGCTCTTGTACCACCGCATATACAAGTTTGTTTACCGATCCTTCATGTTGAGCAATGAAGGCCTGATTCTGCAAAGGTTCCATCATAGAGACGTTGTAATGGATATTGCCATCGCCCATGTGCCCGAATGCCACGATGCGAATTCCGGGAAAGGTTTTATGCAGCAGGGTGTCGGCACGCGAAATGAACTCCGCAACACGACTGACTGGAACAGATATATCGTGCTTGATGCTGATGCCCTCACGCTTCTGTGCCTCGCTGATGTTTTTGCGAAGCTTCCACCATTTTTCTGCCGCAACTGCGTCAGAAGTAACTGAATACACCAACGTACCTTGCTCGAAATCATTTATCGCCCGACGCAATAATTCGTCCAACTGGTCTGGCAACAGGTCGGCCACTTGAATTAGCAAATAATATTCCGATTGTTTGTCAAAGGGCTCCTCCGCATCCGGAATATGGCGGTATACCAATTCAAGGCAGGAACGCGACATGATTTCGAAACTGCTCAGTCTATCTCCACAGTATGTGCGCACATGTGCAAGCAGGCGTACTGCAATTTCCACATCGCCGATTGCGACACAGGCGTTAGCAACCGATTTCGGCCGCGGGAATAGCTTTAGCACTGCCGCTGTGATGATGCCAAGCGTACCTTCAGCGCCTATGAACAGATGCTTCAGATCGTAACCTGAATTATCCTTGCGCAGGCTGCGCAATCCGTCCCAAATACGTCCATCAGGAAGTACCACTTCTAGTCCTAGCACGAGATCACGAGCATTTCCATAGCGCAATACGTTTATACCGCCAGCATTGGTGGAAAGATTACCGCCGATCTCACAATATTTTTGCGTGGCGGTCAACCCGAGCGGAAACAAACGATTGTTTTTTTCGGCCTCTTCGCGTACATCGATCAACTTGCAACCCGCCTCTACGGTCATAGAATAGTTAATGCCATCAAAATCGCGAATACGATTCATGCGCGACAAGTTCAGGACGATTTGAGCGCCTTTCGGCAAAGGAACGCTCCCCCCACACAGACTGGTGTTCCCACCTTGAGGCACCACGGCAACACTATTGGCCACACACAACTTGACAACTTCGGCAACTTGACCGGTATCAGACGGCATAACGACCGCCAATGCATTGCCGGTATAACGCCCGCGCCAGTCGGTAAGATAAGGACTGGCTGACTCACCAGACAATACGGAAGCAGCCTTAACTATGGCAGTAAGCGAATGGATAAAATCAGTATGGCTCATGACACCTTGCAGAGTTGCTTGGTCGCAAACATGAGGAAGCAGATTCTCAGTATTCAATGCCGGTATTCAGCTTCGGCAGATCAGCGCCACTCGAAATCAGCATCAAGATCATGCGTGCGATGTTTTCAGTTGCGACTATCGTGTGAAGATTTCCTGACACCCTAAGTTTCTCCCGGAGCACCTTTCTTGCAGTTGCATCATGTGTAAGGTCGAAAAGAATGTCCAGGCTATTACCCATCGCAACTAGTTCATCTATGCTGGCATTCTTGATGCCGCTTGCCTTGGCAAGTTCAAGACCTGGTGTATTGGCATCTTCAACAACAGCAACGATCTCTACACCAGTGTTTTGCTGCCCAAGCAATTCAGCCAGGAATGTCGAGCCGACTCTACCCAGCCCCACGATTGCGATTAACTGCCTTTCCATAGCTTATACCCTGAACATGTAAGCGAAACTTGCGAAGATTATTTCGAAGTAAAGCGAAGGACTGCATTCCGTAGCGAAAAATTAACGTCAACGCCATCCTACCTCTTTGTTCTACGTCTTCTAGGTTTTCAGTTTAGACCAAACCTGAAGTTTTACGTTGTATAGCAGTACGGTCAATATAATCAGGTATCCGATTACATAATATCCCAACGACTCTCGTTCCGCCTTTTGTGGATCAGCAGCCCATGAAAGAAAGGAAACGATATCATGTGCCTGTTCCATTATTTCCGATCGCTTGACCGAGTCAGTCGCGGTGCTGATCTCAAGTGCGTCCGGCATCTTCGTCAGAGGAAATAGATGGTTACTGGTCATTCCTTCCGGCGTTAAGTAGTACCCTGTCAGATAAGCAAACACATAGCTAGCTCCACCTTCCCGAGCCATGACTATCATGCTCAAGTCAGGAGGCACCTTCCCAAATGATTGCAGTGCTGCCTCATCAGAGAGCAGGCTGGTCATTGCCGAGTCGAGCGTAGAATCACCACGCCAAGTGGCAATCCTCTCCTTGTCTATACCAAATCTGGCCAAATCCCGATAGTGAACGTATTTCAAGCTGTGGCAGCCATGACAGGCATTCATAAACGTATCAACCCCGCGTTCCACTGCTATAACACTGGTATCAGTCTGGAACTTCTCAAGTTTATTTTCCGCTGCAAAAGTTGGAGACATGCAAATCCAGCACAGTGAAAGCAATGCAATCGACTTTTTCATCGCTTTCCCCTTTTGGCGATTTCCTGCTCTTCGCTTGCAATCAAGGCGAGTATCTTTGGCGGCAATCCGCGCTTGAAAAGCCACTTATCTTCTGCTTTAGATATGAAAGGCAAAAGAATGAACGAACCAAAATAGATGAAAGTCGCAACTTGTCCGATTATGATGGTCTTGCTGGTCGGCGGAACGTAACCGACGTAGCCCAGAACCAGTATGTCCAGTATGAACAAATAGAACATGATTCGATACACTGGGCGGTAGCGTCCGCCACCGGGAATCCGTGAACGATCCAAAAATGGCATAAAGGCAAATACTATTACGGACAATCCCATCGCCACCACTCCGCCAACCATGTTTGGCACAGCGCGCAGGATTGCGTAGAACGGCAGGAAGTACCATTCAGGAACGATGTGATCCGGTGTTATCAGCGGATTGGCCGGAATGTTGTTGGCAGGCTCAAGGACGCTATGAGGAAAAAAGAACACAACCAAAAAATAAGCCATCAGGAAAACACCAAGTCCATAAAAATCCTTGATGGTGTAATAGGGATGGAATGGGATGTTGTCCTTGTCAGCAAGGTCGATACCGCTTGGGTTGCTGCTTCGTACCGAGTGCAGCGCAACCAGATGTATCACTACTGCCCCGATAATCAAGAATGGAAACAGGTAATGCAGCGCAAAAAAGCGTGTCAGTGTGTCATCTCCTACTGCGTAATCGCCGCGTAACCAAACCACCACCTGGTCACCAATGAACGGAGTGGCACGAAACAAATTGGTAATAACGGTCGCACCCCAGAAAGACATTTGCCCCCATGGCAACAGGTACCCCATGAAGGCCGTTGCCATTAGCAGCAATAGCAGGCCCTGTCCGGTCCACCACATCAATTCACGGGGAGCACGGTATGAGCCGTAATAGAGCGTACGCGCCATATGGATGTAGATCACCAGAAAGAATGCGGACGCACCAGTTGAGTGCATGAAGCGCAACAACCAACCGTAATTCACATCGCGCATGATGTGCTGAATTGAGTCGAACGCCATGGCCGCATCGGGCTTGTAATGCATTGCCAGAAACAGTCCTGTAAGCACTTGCAACATCAAAACGATGCCCGCCAGAAATCCGAAGTTCCACCAATAACTTAGATTTCGCGGTGTTGGATATCCGGTTAACTCATGCTTTATGAAGCTAGTAAGCGGAAAGCGATGGTCAATCCAAGCGATGATTTTGTTTGCCATGGACTTCTCCTATGCCTGACCGATCATAATCTTATTGTCTGCAATAAACCTGTATGGCGGCACTTCCAGATTATTGGGTGCGGGACCACGAAGGACACGGCCACTATCATCGTATTGGCTGCCATGGCAATGGCATGTCCATCCCGGGCCTTCCTTGTTCGGTACGCAACCCATATGCGTACATACGCCAATCACAACCAGCCACTCAGGCTTCTTGACACGATCACTATCCTGCTCCGGTTTGAGCCCACCGTTGGTAGCTTCCATCGCCTTGATCGATTCCGGGGTGCGATGCAAAATGAAGATTGGCTTCCCTTGCCAGGCAACTGTGTGCATTCCCCCTACAGGAATATCAGACAGGTCAACTTCAGTGTTTGCCTTGGCAAGTAGTTCCGCACTTGGATTCATGCTGGCAACAAAGGGTATACTTGCTGCAACTGCACCGGCACCAGTAACAACTGTGGTCACTTTTAAAAGAAAGTCACGCCGCCCGGTATCGTCCAAATCATCATATTCAGCCATTGCCTTCTCCAAAATCTAAGCTTACGAATATTACCATTTACTAATGCAGTATCGCATTCTACACGCAATCAATTTTTTCGTCACAATACGCAAAAATCGCGACATCACAATTATCTTTTGTTGTATCTTGCGCCGGCAATAACGGTCAAATCTTGATTTATATCAATACGTAAATCGTGGCTAGGTGTAATTTGTGCGCCTCATTCACAAAAGGAGACCTTCATGAAAGTTCGCTTGCTTATCGCTCTTACCGCTTCAATCTGTATCTCTGCCCCGGCAATTGCCGCAGATGACGGAGGAGCACTTTTCAATAATAGCGGTTGTGGTTCTTGTCACGCACCTGCCAAGTCAGGCATTGGCCCATCCTTGAAAGATATTGCGACAAAATATGCTGGTGACAAAAATGCACAAGCCATGCTTGAAAAGAAGGTGCGAAGCGGTGGCGCCGGTTCCTTCCCCAATATGCCCATGCCGATGCCTGCCACGCCCTCATCCGTGAGTGATGCAAGCATCTCATCCATGGTGACTTGGATCCTTGGACAGAAATAGATTTGGTCTGCTCACTTTGACCAAGGCCGGCGAAAGCCGGCTTTTTTTGCTTAGTTTTCCTTGGCCCCTTGCTGGACCCATTTTCTAAGCAGTTCAATCTTGTCCTTGGCCAGTCCGCCACTCATTCCGTAGGGCATCCTGATGGAAGGGTGAACGCGTCCTTCCACCGCCTGGATCAGGATGCTGGTATAACTGTCTCCAGGCTTGATCACCGAACCATACTTGGTTCCCTTCATCAGGCTCTTATAGGAGCGCATATCCAGCCCGCTTTTTTCGTACCCCTTGCCACCGGGTTTATGGCAACTCAAGCAATAATCGTTGAGGATAGGACGAATATCCTTCTTGTAGCTGACTTCATCTATTGCAAGCGCAGGAAAGCTTGTCATTACAAAAAGAAGCGCCGTGGCAGCGATGCCGACCGGCAGAATGGTGTTTTTCATGTGTTGCTTCATTGAGATAATCCCTCTTTCAAGACAAAATTTCTAATAATTTCACCGGCAATTCTGCTATGCATTGCGAAATACCATCAGTTCCCAAGATTCCTGCAAAACTACTTTAGCAGGATTTACTCTGATCAGCGACCATCCGAATGCATTAGTAATTGCCAATCAGGATTGTCGAATATCAATCAATTTGAGTCCTGCGATTCTTAAACCAAAGCTGATAAAGCGACGTAAAAATCATCACCGTAGAAGCCAGGCTGTATCCAAAACCGCCAATGATAACCAGCCAGGCGAAGTTTGGATTCATTTTCGTCAACCACCAAGAGACAATGTCTAGAATCAAAAAACCAAATGGCGTGAAAATCAAGAACGCCTTTACGATTGGGGAAAATCCGTCAGCATAAGAGAATATCCACCCCACCATGAAAAAAATGAACGAGATTCCAAAAAGGTGGATATGAGAAACGCGCGTTAGCGTTGATACGGATGCACCTTCGCTTACCTTGGTCATCGTGTACATCACTTCCTTTTTGGAGATGTTTGCAAGACCCGGGATATTCTCGTGACAAACACCACAATACTTGACCACATGAGGTTTGATGGTGCTTTCCCATTCATTCTCAGGTGCGCCTGCTCTCACCCATTTGATCATTTCTAAGCGCACCTCAGGAGGGGCGTTGTTTTGCATTGAGCCATTGAGCTTGGATTCCAAAGTGGAGCCGCTACGATCGCCGTAGTAACTATACACAATATCGTCGACAGACAAGCCAACCTTGCCGTCTGCCATGCCGTGGGTCAGCATGATCTGAACTCCTGCCATGCACAAGCCCAATCCCACCGCGAGCAGGTAACCGGTAAACAGCGCCTTTACTGGCAAAGACATATCCGAAAGTGCAAAACCCTTCATACCAGCATTCTTCATTGCGCCGTCCTTAATGATAGCTGCTCATCGACCATTATACTCCGCGTAAAAAAAACTACCCATATACACACGCGCTTCGTTCAATAATATTTCTCAGACGCATTCTTCAATTTTTGCCTTATGGCCGATCTACTCTTCGTCATCTATTTTGATATACGACGACTTGCAATCTTTTGGAGCAGGAATAACAATTGACTGTACATCAAAACAATTTGTTTTCATTGCTGATCATGACTAGGATTCTAATTGCATATTCATCTACAGATGGCCACACGCTTGAAATCTGTCTGCGACTTCAAGAAATCATTGTGAGGCAAGCTCACCTGGCAAAGGTGGTGTCAATTGCAGACGAACCAGATATAGACATAATGCCATACGACAAGGTGGTGATCGGAGCGAGTATCCGCTACGGAAAGCACAGAACCCATGTTTACGAGTTCGTCAGGCTGAACGAGAAGATTCTGGACAGCAAGCCGAATGCATTCTTCTCAGTAAATGTTGTTGCTCGCAAGCCAGAAAAAAGCCGACCTGAGACGAATCCATATTTGAAGAAGTTTCTGAAGCAATCATCTTGGCAACCAAAAGCGCTCGCAGTTTTCGCCGGGAAGATTGATTACAAGAAGTATCGCTTCTGGGACAGACAGATGATACGTATTATCATGTGGATGACCAAGGGACCAACCGACCCTAATACGATTGTAGATTTTACGGATTGGAAACAAGTAGAAAACTTCGGTCTAACTGTATGTAATATGTAACCTGACAAGTTCACTGTTTGCGTAACTCGGCTTTCGCGTAGACAATATTTGAAGCTTTTCATCGATATACCTTAATAAATTTAAATAATTTTGATATATATCAATATATGTTTTGCATCACGTAGTATTTTGATTGTGTTAAATTATTGCGGAAGATTTGCATGAGGGTGTACCTACTCTTTGCTTGCTTTACATCTTGCGTTTCTCATGTAGAACGCACATATTATGATGTTTAGAGCCCCTCAAATAACGAAAGATCAAACCAGAGGAAATCATGAACAAATATGTTGCAGGTATCTCCTTACTGCTAGTCCTTCTAGCAGGGTGTTCTGACAAGCAAGAGCAAAAAAATCTCCAGCAGCTTCCATTGGATCTCGCTTCAGGAAAGGAGATCGCATTAAAAAGTTGTTCATCTTGTCATGGCATGGACGGTCGCGGGGTAAAGGACAACATACCAAATCTGGCCGCCCAGGTAGAGGCTTATCTTCTCAAGGTGGTTCAGACATACGATCATGGCAAACGCTCGGGGAGCAGCGGTTCCTCCATGGACATCACCAAGGATTTGAAGCCGGCACAACTGCGCAATGTGCTTGGCTACTACGCGAGCCTTCCCCCCCTGAAAAAACTAGAAGAAACCAGCAGCGCTTATTCCTATTTTGATCGTGGAGAACAGCTCAGCAAACCCTGTGCCAGTTGCCATGGTATAGATGGGAATCCAAAAGAAGCTGGCGTTCCGCACTTGGCTGGACAGCATCCACAATACATCGTCAAGGCTACCCGGGCGTATCAAGACGGAACACGTACTATGCCGACAATGCACGAAAAATTGACAAACCTGAGTCTAGCCGACATCGAAAATATAGCCATTTACTTTGGAATGAACAAGGCAAAACCTCACGCCAGTAAAGTTGCCAATCCGTATGAGGGCAAGCAATTCACCTACAACTGTAATAAGTGCCACGGCTCTATGGGCTCAAGTGAGGACGTCAGTATTCCCAATTTGGCCGGGCAAGATGTGGAATACCTAAACAAGATGATCAAAGCCTATCGTGACAAGGTTCGTGAGCACAGCACGATGCATCAGTTAATCGGTGAGTTCAAGGATAATGAAATCGCGAAGATCGCCGAATATTTCGCATCTGAGCAACCAATGCAGGTGAGCTTTGTTCCGCCTGAACCGATTCCTACGCTCGCTCAAAAATGCGACATTTGCCACAACCTTGGCGGAACAAATCCTGAAATGTTGGCTCCCAAACTCAAGGGACAAAATCGCACCTATTTGATAAATGCACTTTCTGTTTATCGTGATGGCGACCGCGGCAATTCTGCCATGCATCGGATGAGTTCCATTTTATATTTTGATGCCACCATTGAAGGGATTGCAACTTATTACTCTGCACAAGTTGCCGAGTAGACAGGTTCTACTTAATAATCCATTAGCACTCTTACAGGATTAGCGAAGGTGGCTAAGATATAGTGTCTTTAAGGGCTATATGCTAATAGCACTTAAGAGGTATCGAATCCTGAATTTAAAAGTCCTAGTATGAGAGCTAAAGTTTGAAGTGTTTATTAGGTGACAACTGGTTTCATCCTGTCACCTGCTATTAGTAAAGAATATTGAAATTTGGTTTCACCGCATGATCCGCAAACCAAATAATTATTTGAGCAATCCAGACCAAACACCAATTCATGGCCAGCGACATGAGAGCAATTAATTTTCCTTCAGAAATTAAGATATCACATGCAGATTGGGAAGGATTGCGCACCCGCTCACTAATATCCGTCGAAACATGTCGACAAGCGCTCAATAATTTTCTATTTACAACTTAAAGACCGATTTTCTTAAACAATATGGTGTTAGACCATTAGCTGCGTGCCATACGATGAAGAAGATAATCCAGAATTTTACATACACAATGATTCGTCATTGATATTTAACTGATCAATCCAGAACCAAATTGAAATCACGAGACGTCGAGAAGTAAAATCAACGAAATTACTGTTCACACAAGAATTTAACATTCAAATAGAGCGGGTAATAAAAAATGAAACGGATTCCTGGCAGCATCAAGTTAGTAGTTATCACATTTTATTGCTTGGCTGGTTTGTTTGCTCTGATCCAAACAGATGCGTTCGCCAAGGATGCATCCACTCAACAAGGCAAAGCGCAGCAGCTTTCAAAGCTTGATAACGCGACATGCTTGGGATGCCATGAATTGAGCAACGGTAGCCTGCATGTCTCAGGCGCCAAATCAGAATCTGGTCAACCGCATGGTATCAGTCAAGAGAAGTTCGTAAAGAGCGTCCATAACGAAATGCAATGTGTCACTTGTCACAAGGAGATAACGGATGCTTCTTCTCCTCACAAGCTTGGTCCAGGTCCAAAGCCCGATTGTGTTGCTTGCCATTTGGAATTATGGGAAACGGCCAAGAAGGAGAATCTGACTAATGAAAAGGCACGCCTGGGAGTAGTAGTAAGAAATGTTGAAACCTACAAGAATTCCTTTCACGCCCGACCTAACGCCGATGACAAAACACGTGTAAATGCGGCCTGTGACGACTGTCACAATACACATATTTTCAGTGTTCCTCCTCAAGGCACCACCCGGCGGACTGATTGGCACCTGACGATTCCCATGGTTTGCGGTGAAAATTGCCATGCCGACCAACTCGAAGAATATGCTGAATCTATTCATGGGAAAAACGTCCTGGAAATGCGCAACCTGAAAGCGGCTGACTGTACCGATTGTCACACCAGCCATAGCATTACCAGCACTTTAAAGAATACATTCAAGCTATCGATCACAGAAAACTGTGGTACCTGCCACACTGAAAATCTCGATACTTACCGTGACACCTATCATGGACAGGTAAATAAGTTGGGCTATGGTTATACCGCTAAGTGTTATGACTGTCATGGTAGTCATGGCATTCTGAGTCCTAGCGATCCCAAGTCGAAAGTGCATCCAAACAATCGTTTAAAAACCTGCCAAAAATGCCACAAAGAGGCAACGCAGGGATTCGTTACGTTCAGCCCGCATGCGAACACGAGCAGTTTTGAGCGTTACCCTCAGGTCTGGATCGTTTCCAGGTTCATGTGGTCACTACTCGCTGGGGTGTTTATATTTTTCTGGTTGCACACCGGTTTGTGGTGGTATCGGGAGGCACAGGACCGCAAGGCTAGAAAAGTGCATCCAGAGAGACGAAAGGAATCAAAATGACACACAGAGTCGTTGATGAATTGCCAGAACAACATGGCAAGCAAATTCGTCGTTTCGGATTGATCTGGAGGATCGCACATTTATGTTTCGCACTAAGTGTCATGCTTCTGATTTTGACTGGCATGTCGGTATTTTATTCCGAGACAACTTGGGCACCATTCATCATGCAGATGTTCGGGGGGCCTAAAGCTGCTGGAATTGTGCATAGAACCAGTGCCGCAATCATGCTTGGAATATTCTTCTTGCATCTGATTGGCGTCACAACCAACATTGTTCGCAACTGGAAAACCTTCAAGTTCTTCGGGCCTGATTCTCTGATTCCAAACTGGCAGGATATCCTGGATATTTTCAGGATGTTTAAATGGTTTCTGGGCAAGGGTCCGCGACCAGTTTTCGACCGATGGACGTACTGGGAGAAGTTCGACTATTGGGCAGTGTTCTGGGGTATGGGCATTATCGGAAGCTCTGGGATGATGCTTGCCTTCCCGAACGTGACCGCGTCGTTCCTTCCTGGCTGGGCATTTAATGTTGCCATGATAGTGCATGGTGAAGAAGCCTTTCTTGCAGCAGTTTTCCTCTTTACAGTGCACTTCTTCAACAATCACTTCAGGCCTGACAAGCTACCTCCGCCTGATGTGGTGATGTTCACAGGGTCAGTTCCGATGGATGAATTCAAACGCGAACATACTGCTCAATACAATCGCTTGATTCAATCCGGAGACCTGAAAAAGCATCTGGTGGATACTCCCCCGCGAGCATTGACTCTGGGTTCCAAGATATTGGGCCTTACTTTGATTGCCATTGGCCTGACGTTGCTGGTGCTCGTTATCATAGGTTTTGTGGGATGAGCGTGTAAATACGAATCATGTTAAATAAAGCAAGATCGATATCAACCAAAGAAAGGAAATGAAATGAAGAACCACATTATAGCTAGTGCTTTGCTGACAATTTCCACAACCTTTTTTATGGCCGCCCCCTCTATTGCAGGCGTTGATGCAGATGCCGCAAAGGATCTGGCCAAGAGCAGCGGATGCTTAAAATGTCATGCTGTCGACAAAACCAAGGTAGGGCCCTCCTACAAGAATGTCGCCATCAAATACAAAGGCAAGGCGGATGCAGAGGATAGCATTACAAAGTTCATTACGACCGGGCCCAAGGTAAAGATGGGGGAAGGCATGGAACTGACCCACGAAATTATTGGCACCAGCGACAAGGGAGAAATAAAAAACCTGGTCGATTGGATTTTGTCGCAATAATTCCTGGGACATCAACCAATCGGCAGCTTGTTTTCTGTGGAGGTGATCCTGAAATGATTTAGAACAGGTTCACCGATTGCCATTTATTTGAGAGTCTTGTTTGGTTCGATTTATTTGCGCTGGAACCGATGTTCCTGACGCTCACAAGTGTTCGTTTGGTATTCTATACTTCTGATTGCAGATCAAAACTCCAGCGGGTCTACGTCCAGTGAGCAGCGCAGATTTTTAGTCGGGCAATTATCCAAAGCAATTTGCCAGGCTTTCAGGAACTGCTGCATGGCTTTGCGGGTTTTTGCCTGTATCAGCAACTGCGCACGAAAGTGGTTTGCGCGACGTGGCATCGCGGCGGGTATTACGCCAAGTACCTCCATTGTCTCTTGATATTCCATGGATTTGCTCAATTCAACTGCTGCCGTGCGAGCGTCATTCAGATAACGGAACACTTCGGCCTCCTGCTTGCCCTCGGCTCGTAGCAAAGTTTGAAACACGAACGGCGGGAAACCGGCCATTTCCCGCTCTAACAGTTGCGAAGCTGCCCAACCTTCAAAATCGTAATTATGCAATGCACGGAACAGGGGGTGATCGGGGAAGGCGGTCTGGATAAGTACTTCGCCTGGCTTGTCGGCACGTCCGGCACGTCCCGCCACTTGAACCAATTGAGCGAAAAGCCTTTCTGCTGCCCGGAAATCGCTGCTGTATAGTGCAGTGTCCGGATTAAGCACTCCTACCAAGGTCAGCGCGGGGAAATCATGACCCTTTGCGAGCATCTGCGTTCCTACCAGGATGTCTACTTCATTCGCTTGAATCATTGCGCGCATATTCTGCCATGAGCGCTTGTTGCGGGTACTATCCCGGTCAACCCTCAGGATGCGTGCATCTGGAAAGCGCTCCTGTAATACACTCTCTACACGCTGGGTTCCGCTGCCAACTGGATGTAGATCCGCATTCCCGCAACTCGGACAGATATTCGGCACACGAATTTGATAACCACAATGATGACAACGCAACCGTTGCTCTTTCAGGTGCAAGACCATATTTCCTGCACAATGTTTGCATCCGGACAACCAGCCGCAACTGGTGCACATCAGAACTGGGGCATATCCTCGTCGATTGATGAATATCAGACTTTGTTCCTTGCGTGCTAGGCGCTGACTGACCTCGCGCAAAAGATTCTCGCTAATGCCATGGTGCATCACGGTTTGATTTATATTGACACAGCTTGTCGCAGGAAGACGCGCTTTTGCTTGTGCGCGACCTGTCAGCTTGAGCATCTGATATCGTCCGATTTGAGCGTTGTAGTAACTCTCAAGCGAAGGTGTGGCTGAACCAAGGACGACAGGAATGCCGCGCTGACTAGCACGAATGATTGCCACATCTCGCGCCGAATATCGTAAGCCGTCTTGTTGCTTGAACGAGCTGTCGTTTTCTTCGTCAACGATTATCAACATCAGTTTGGGCAACTCCGCGAATACGGAAAGCCTCGTACCAAGTACGATCTGTGCGATTCCAGATTGCGCCAGTTGCCAATTATGCAAGCGCTCTCCCTCGGAAAGACCACTGTGCAAACTAATTAACGCTACATCCGGAAATCGGTCGAGGAAATAATTTTCAAGTTGCGGCGTGAGATTGATCTCCGGCACCAGCAACAACACCTGGCCGCCCTTCTTCAGCATATGATTGATCATATGCATATACACCTCAGTTTTGCCGCTACCGGTAATCCCGTGCAACAGAAAGCAGGCATATCCTTGAACATGTTCAACCGCATCCACGGCCTGCAGCTGTTCGTTTGTCAGTCTATGTGCGTTGGCAAATGTGTGTGCGACAACCCTTTCAGCCTTCTCCTCTGCCATTCCAACAGGATGGGGCCTGGATGGGTTTGAGGAACTATACTCGACCAACCCTTCTGCTATCAGGTCCTTCAACTGCGAAGCTGCTGTCGTGGACAGCGTTTTCAGTTGTGCGATATTACATGGGTGATCCTTCAACTTTGCCAATATTCGCCGCTGCACCACTTTGCGCTTCGAAAAATTGTGCAAATCTATCGCTGAGCCACTGGCACTCAGGTAATAATTCAGAAGCGGTTTGCTGAGAACCGGCTTGAGTGAGCGCAAGCGCCCGGGTAAAGTTGATATCGCTGTCTGTCCGAGGGGATAGCGATAATAATCGCTACAAAATCGCATCAAATAAAGCAACTCTGCTGACAGTGGCATGCTGTCCTGCAAAACCTGTGAAACTGTTTTGGTGCGCTCTGGCGGCAAATCAGAATCAACCCCAGTCTCCATCACCAATCCGACCAGCTGCCTGCGACCGAAAGGGACAATTACCCGCTGACCTAAAGCCACATCAACACCTTCCTTCACCATGTAATCAAACAAGGTGGACAGCGGCACATCAAGGGCAACGCGAACTATAGGCATGATTTCTCTGCAGACGAATGCAGTGATTGTCTCAGAAATGCAAAAGCCGCAGGAACAACCCGCGGCTTTTGATTAGAGATGGCAGCATTCGTACAACCAGGTTTGGCTGGCGTAACTTGCCACCTTAGACAGATGGCAAGTCGCTTCATAAGAATTAATGCAAGTTTCTAGTGAAATTTACGGCTTAATTCGTGCACTGCAGCAACCAGCGCAGCCGCATGCTCAGGATTCGAGTGTTGCGAAATGCCGTGACCCAGATTGAACACATGGCCACTGCCATATCCATAACTTCCAAGAATGCGCTCGACCTCGGCACGAATCGCATCGGGCGAAGCAAATAGTACGGCAGGATCCATGTTGCCTTGCAGCGCCACCCTGTTGCCAACCTTTTGGCGGGCAATGCCAATATCCATGGTCCAGTCCAAACCTACCGCATCACAACCGGTATCGGCGATGCTCTCAATCCACAAGCCGCCGCCTTTGGTAAATACGATGGAAGGGATGCGAACCCCATCCTTCTCCTTGATCAATCCGTCAACGATGCGCTTTGTATAAGCAAGCGAAAACTCGTGAAATGCGGCATGTGACAGCACGCCGCCCCATGAGTCGAAAATCATCACAGCCTGTGCACCAGCCTCTATCTGAGCATTCAGATAAGTGGTCACTGCCTGCGCGGTCACATCAAGGACATGATGCATCAGCTTTGGCGCGTTATACATCAGCGTCTTGACCTTGGCATAATCGTCACTGCCGCCACCTTCCACCATGTAGCAAGAAAGCGTAAAAGGACTGCCCGAAAATCCGATCAATGGTACACGGCCGTCCAGCGCCTTACGAATCTGAGTAACTGCATCGGTAACATAGCGCAGGTCTTTTGCCACATCCGGAACGCGCAATGCCTTGATGGCTGCTTCGTCATTCAACGGACGTTCGAACTTGGGGCCTTCGCCTTCGGAAAAATACAAGCCCAACCCCATCGCATCTGGCACAGTAAGGATGTCAGAAAATAGGATTGCCGCATCCAGAGGAAAGCGGTCTAGCGGCTGTAAAGTTACTTCCGTGGCATAGTCTGGGCTTTTGCACAGACCGAGAAAGCTGCCGGCACGTTTGCGTGTCTCTCGATATTCAGGAAGGTAACGGCCGGCCTGTCGCATCATCCAAAGTGGTGTGTATTCGGTTGGCTGACGCATTAGTGCACGCAAGAAAGTATCATTTTTCAGTTTGAAGTTCATTTTCTATTCCAAGGTTGATTTAGCGAGGTAATACCGATGATCCCATTAAAAACTCGTCGACAGAACGAGCGCACTGGCGCCCTTCACGTATCGCCCACACTACCAGCGATTGTCCACGCCGCATGTCACCCGCAGCGAATACTTTCGCTTTACTGCTGAGGTAACTATCCGTATCGGCTTTGATGTTGCCGCGAGCGTCCTTTTCCACACCGAAGGCATCCAGCACCTTCTGCTCAGGGCTGACGAAACCCATTGCCAGCAAAACCAGATCGGCCTTGATCTCAAATTCGCTTCCAGCGATTTCGCTCATTTTGCCGTCTTTCCATTCGACCCGAACGGCACGCAGCTTCTCAAGCTTGCCGTTGTTGCCGATGAATTCCTTGGTGACGATCGACCACTCTCTTTGTGCACCTTCCTCATGTGAACTGGAAGTTCGCAGCTTGATGGGCCAGTTTGGCCATACCAAAGATCTGTTTTCCCTTTCAGGTGGCCGAGGCATCACTTCGAACTGGGTGACTGACAAAGCGCCATGCCGATTCGAAGTACCTACACAATCAGAGCCGGTATCGCCGCCGCCAATCACCACCACATGCTTGCCTTTCGCGCTGATTGGGTTCTTGCCGTCCCCCGCCACCTCCTTGTTCTGTGGGATCAGGAATTCAAGCGCAAAATGCACACCCTTCAATTCACGGCCTGGTATCGGCAGATCGCGGGGAGTTTCAGATCCGCCAGACAGGATTACTGCATCGAATTTTTTCAGCAATTCATCAGGACTGATAGTCTTTTTGGCATCGTTGGCCGTGTTCTTGCCAGGTGCTTCCTTGCCGATGAACACGGAAGTTTGAAATGTCACGCCTTCAGCTTGCATCTGAGCCATACGCCAATCGATAAGGCGCTTGTCGAGCTTGAAGTCAGGAATGCCGTAACGCAACAATCCGCCGATTCGGCTGTTCTTCTCGAACACCGTCACGCTGTGACCGACACGCGCTAGTTGCTGTGCTGCTGCCAAACCTGCTGGGCCTGAGCCGACAATGGCAACTTTCTTTCCGGTCCTCTTCTCTGGTGGCTGAGGCACGACCCAGCCGTTCTCGCCGCCCTTGTCAATGATCGCATGCTCGATGGACTTGATGCCTACTGCATTGTTGTTGATATTCAGGGTACAGGCTGCCTCGCAAGGCGCAGGGCAGATACGCCCGGTAAACTCCGGGAAGTTGTTGGTTGAATGCAAGACATCCAGCGCTTCACGCCAGTTTCCGCGATACACCAAGTCGTTCCAGTCCGGGATGATATTGTTGATCGGGCAACCGCTGGTGCAGAACGGGATGCCACAATCCATGCAACGAGCTCCCTGAATTTTTGCCTGCTCGTCGTTCAGATGCAGCACGAACTCTCGGTAGTTCTTGCGTCTATCGGCCACAGGAAGGCTGGCTTCGTTGATGCGCATGAACTCTATGAAACCGGTAGGCTTGCCCATTACGCTGCCTCCTTCTGATTGACTTGTTGCGCCGCCATCTCCTGCAATGCTCGCCGATACTCGGTTGGCATCACCTTGGTGAACTTGTTAAGGTAGTCCGACCAGTTATCGAGGATGTGTTTGGCGCGGGAACTGTTGGTATAACGCAAATGCTTCTCGATCAGCTCGCGCAAGGCGAATTCATCTGCCTTGTCGAGATGGTTGAAATGTACCCGACCATGCATTTCCACTTCGCCCGTCTCACTTGCGTCGACCTCAGCAGGAACCGGCTCCAGTGCAACCATGGCCAGATTGCAGCGATTTTCAAAGCCACCGTCTTCGTCCAGTACATATGCGACACCGCCGGACATGCCGGCTGCAAAATTCCGCCCGGTCTGTCCCAATACCACTACCATGCCGCCAGTCATGTATTCGCAACCATGATCACCCAATCCCTCGACGACTGCAGTAGCACCCGAATTGCGCACCGCGAAACGCTCACCTGCGACACCGCTGAAATAACATTCGCCAGAAGTAGCGCCATACAGAACAGTATTGCCGACAATGA
>JAHEDW010000061.1 GCA_024641025.1 Gallionella sp. | reverse complement strand
TTCGTCGCGCAGCTTATGTAAAAATTCCACGCGTATATGCTTGTTGTATATCTGTTGAGAAAATTCGAACAAGTGAACTTCCAGAACAGGTTTGGCATCCCGCTTCAACGTCGGGCGCACTCCCAAGCTGGAAACCCCCTGCAGCACTCCCATGCCTTCGGCGTGCGCTTGTACAACAAATATCCCGGACAACGGAGGGATGTTGTGTTTCAACTGGATGTTTGCGGTAGGAAAGCCCAACTTGCGACCCATCCCGTCACCGTGTACCACCCGACCACTGATACTGTAATGCCGCCCCAAGTATCGTTGTGCGGTACGTAGCTGGCCGGTCGCGAGCGCGGCCCTTATCGCAGTACTGGAGATCCTGATCCCGTCATGGGCAACAGTACTTACCGACTTCACCTCAAATCCGAGTTGCCCGCCAATCTTCTCCATCAGCGAAATATCCCCACCACGCCCACTGCCGAAACGGAAGTCATCACCGATCAAAACGTATCTGGCAGATAATTTCCTATACAGCGCATTGATGAAATCAGTCGCACTCATCTGCGCAAAACCTGAATTGAAACGGCACACATGCACCCGATCGATACCTAGCCCAGCAAACAGCTCAAGCTTTTCGCGCAAACTTGTCAGCCTAACTGGGGCCTGTTGCGGCGAAAAAAACTCGCGTGGATGCGGCTCGAAGATTACTACCGCTGTTTGAGAGCCCCGTTGTTGTGCAGCTTCACGTAACTCATTCAACAAGGACTGATGGCCCAGATGCACCCCATCGAAATTACCGATAGTGAGCGCAACAGGCTTAGAGTCTGGAGAATATAGGCCGCGTAGAATCAACATGGGCGCGGATTATACCCGATGAAGGTGTGATTACAGGAGCTTATGCCTTATTCGGTGTAGAGACACAGAATTTCCGGATTCCTGTCGTATACAGCACTTCCACGTCCAGCCAGATACCATCTCTGCTTGCAAGTTGTTGGATTTCCTCCAGATGCACTTTCTTGAAACTTTCCAAATCCTTGGGTGATAACTGGTTAACCAGGCCCCGGAACCCTGCGTACCAGATCAAATCCCACCATTCATCGGCACTTTCCAGGTAATAGCCTAGATTCTTGCGCAACATCCTTACATTCTCCAGATCCACGCTGGAAAATAGTTCAGTCGATTTTTCTTCCGTACTGATTCGTTTCCACGATACCGTTGGCCTTTCGATGCCATACTTTTCAATACGACTGAAGAACAATTCCGCCAATGGCTGAAAGGCATTGTCACAGAAACTGGTGATGCCTATGCGACCGCCTAGCTTGACCTTGCTGGAAACGTGCCTGAGTAGCCCAGCCATGTCCTCGACAAAGAATATGCCAAACGCACAACTCGCCGCATCGAAATATTCGTCAGGAAACTCAAGATGCTGCATATCCATTTCGCGGAAATCAATGTTGCTTATTGCCGCGCTGCCGGCTTTGGTGCGAGCTTGGTTAAGCATGCCGGAGGAGAAATCGATGCCTGTCACATACCCCTTGGGTAGATGCGATGCAAGCACCAAGGCGTTATTCCCGGTTCCAGTTGCGACATCAAGCACCCTTTCATCGCCCTCGAACCCCATCAAACTTGCCAAATGTTGAGCGCTGTCAGAAAAATATCTTAGCGCCGGTTTATCGTAACCTTCCGCAACGGTATTAAAAGTCTGCATGATCATCGATTTTCGCTCCCGCTCTTCCATGACCATGACCTTATCCCGACCGATGCCTAAACCGTACCACCTACCGTCAATCCATCGATACGCACTGTAGGTTGCCCCACGCCAACTGGCACGTTCTGACCCTCCTTGCCACAGGTGCCGACACCGGGATCAAGAGCCATGTCATTACCTATCATTGAAATACGGGTCAGCACATCCGGACCATTGCCAATCAGGGTGGCGCCCTTCACAGGATGAGTAATTTTGCCGTCTTCGATCATGTAGGCTTCTGACGTGGAGAAAACGAATTTGCCACTCGTGATGTCAACCTGCCCGCCACCGAAATTCACCGCGAATAATCCATGCTTAACCGAAGCGATAATCTCCTGCGGATCCTTGTCGCCATTAAGCATGTAGGTATTTGTCATACGCGGCATCGGAAGGTGTGCATAGGATTCACGCCTCGCGTTGCCGGTCACCGGCACACCCATCAAGCGGGCATTAAGCGAGTCCTGGAGATACCCTTTAAGGATACCGTTTTCGATAAGTGTGGTGCATTGTGTGGGATTGCCCTCGTCGTCCATCTGCATGGAACCGCGCCGCCTCGCCAAGGTTCCATCGTCCACCACAGTAACGCCCGCTGCAGCGACACGTTCACCGATGCGTCCCGAGAACGCCGAACTTCCCTTCCGGTTGAAGTCACCTTCCAGACCGTGGCCGATTGCCTCATGCAAAAGTATGCCTGGCCATCCATTGCCTAGTACAACTGTCATGCTGCCTGCAGGTGCGGCCGCGGCATCAAGATTGATCACAGCCTGATGTACCGCCTGTGCTGCATATTTGCGCAAAATCGATTCGTCAAAATAGGCATAATCAAAACGGCCGCCTCCGCCCGCTGATCCTTGTTCGCGTTTGCCTTCGCTCTCGATGATTACTTGCACAGAAAGCCGCACCAGTGGCCGGATATCAGCATTCATCAAGCCGTCGTTGCGCGCCACCATCACAACTTCGTACTCACCGGCGAGACTTGCCATAACTTGAACTACGCGCGGATCCAGTGCGCGTGCATAACCTTCGATTCTTTCCAGCAATGCGACTTTGTCAGCGTCATCGAGGCTGGCAATCGGGTCTTCTGGCAGATAGATCTGTCGTCTAGAACCGTGATGCAGCACAGGAACTTTTTGTGTGCCTCCCTGCCTTGCAATCGCACGGGTCACCCTTGCAGCACTGTCCAGGGCGTTCAGGCTGATATCATCGGAATAGGCAAAGGCGGTTTTCTCACCACTCACTGCTCGCACACCGACTCCTTGATCTATATTGAAACTACCAGACTTTACGATGCCCTCTTCCAGTGACCAACTTTCCGCACGACTATATTGGAAATACAAATCGGCATAATCCAGGCGGTGCGCCATCATGCTGGAGAACACTTGTTCAAGATTGGTCGAGCTTATCGAATAAGGAGCCAACAGGGAGCGCTGTGCGGTTGCGAACAGCGTATCGAACGGTTGTGCTTGCTGAGCGGACTTCATTGTGCGCAGCTATACAATACACGATGCGTCAGTGCAGGCAGGCTTTTGCGCAAACTTGCCTGATAGGAAGGATTCACATCTCCAATAACAACCCCAGAACCACGTGGCAGCCTGTCAAGAATCCTGCCCCACGGATCGACGACCATGCTGTTGCCGTGAGTCTCCCGGCCATTGACATGGTAGCCTCCCTGTGCCGCGGCGATCACGTAGGATAAATTTTCAATCGCACGCGCTCGCACCAGAACTTCCCAGTGCATCTTGCCAGTTGTTTCGGTGAATGCAGACGGCAGGACAATGATGTCTACATTCTTCATGGAACGGAAGAGCTCGGGAAAACGCAAGTCATAGCAGATCGCCAAGCCGATGCGGCCGAATGGGCTTTCCACGACCACGACCTGATTCCCGGATTCTATGGTTCTGGCCTCATCAAAACTTTCGTTGCCCAATTCCAGTCCAAAAAGATGAATCTTGTCGTAGCGTGCAACTTGTTCGCCATGTTCGTCGAACACCAGGCAACTGTTCAAAACCTTGTCCGGCGATTCAGCTACCAGAGGGATCGAACCTCCGACCAGCCAGATCTTGTGCTTGCGTGCTGTTTCGCTGAGGAACGATTGAATCGGTCCCTGCCCAGGTTGCTCGCGAACCGCAACCTTGTCTGTTTCGCCCATGCCCATGATCGCAAAGAATTCTGGAAGTACCACCAATCGAGCGCCCAGTTCAACTGCTTTGGCGATCAAGCGCCTTGCCTCACTGAGATTGCCGGCCACATTCGGCCCGGAAGCCATCTGCACTGCAGCAACTTTGAAAGCGTTAACCTGTGCTGCTATGCGCTGTTGTGTTGTATCGCCTACTGACATGATCCTGTTCCTATTCAATAATGTTATTTTGCTTCGGCTGTGCTCTTACGACCTTCACCACTTCTGGATCGCTCCATTTTCCGCTTACATTGTATTCAAATGAAACCAACTTATCGAGTGGATCGCCCAATACTTTGCTCAAAAGGAGTGTGCCCAAGCCCACAGCTGGTCCGGCAGTAAATGCTCCGATCAACGACACGCTCGCTCCCAGAGTAGGCAATACCCTTACTTGCAACTGCTGGGTTTCGGTGTTCAGGTCCACACTTCCTTTCATAGTCACCTTCGCAGCAGAACCATCGATATGAAAATCCTGAGACTCGAGCACGCCATTTTTGATGGTCGCATTGCCGTTGATATTATCGAACTGGAAGCCTTCACTGAATACGTCGGTAAAATCCAGCGTGATATGCTTGGGCAAGGCTTGCAAGCTGAGAATACTGAGAAGCTTCCCCATTCCTGGCTCCATTTTTACAAAACGTCCTTTTCCAGTATCGAGTTTAAGTGTGCCATTCAAGTTGGAATAATTGAAATCGAAAGGTGTGTCGGACCAGGTCAAATTCGACACCAACTTTCCACTCCCTCCTTTTACGGTATTCGGGTAGCCATAACGTGCGAGCATTTTCCCGGCATCACTTATGTCCAACTGCAGGCTGACCTGGCTTTGCATGAATTTGTAGCTCGCTTCAACTTGCGAAGATAAAAATTCGTCATTGCCAAAGGCTGGAACAAAATCACTGTTGCTGACCGTGGACGTGTCTCCGTACCAGATACCGTCACCCATCAAAGAGCTATCAGGATTAGTGATCCGCAAGCGGCGCATCCTCCAGTCTTTTCCATCTGGATGACCAACCAATTCGAAACGGCCAATACGTTTACCATAAGCTTGCAGATTTTCGATCGCAAGTTCCATGGCAGGAAGACCTTCCGGTTGGAATCTGGGAGGACTCTTTGCCTTGGAAGCCGTAATCTGCTCTTTCATCTTGGAAGTCACTTCTGATTTTTCTTTTTCAGCAAGGGTCAGGTTGTTCAATCGCACACTGAGTTTCCCTTCATTTTCATATCCGTGTGGCTGCCAAACCACCTCACCGGTTAGCATGTCGCTTGCTAGCTGAACAAACATAGTTTCCCCACGTCTTGATGCATTGACGCTAAGATTGCTTATGTCCAACCCATAACCCTCAAGCTTGTCGATCTGCAGATTGGCCCCGCCGAGAGGGAGTGCGGGTCCTTTATGAATCGACTTCCCGGACAACTTCTCCCACCCCTGTAATGACAAAACCGGCAAATGCCCGACAAGCCATACCCCCCCCTTGGACCTCATCAAATCAGGCCTGACTTTCTGTTCTATGTTTCCAAGGTCGATGATGCCATGCTTGATAAGCATAGTGCCTTTATCTTCATGCCTCACAAATGATGCAGCAAGCAAGTTACCTAAATCGATTTTTAGGGTATCCTGGCCTTCAATGACACCGCTCTTTTCAACCCTGATTGGCATTGACTGATCGGCCGGTTTCGCAAAAGGTTGAGGTAAATCGGAACTGATGCCCCGAAGATCCGATTCAACGGTCACTTGTGCAGATTTCTTAATGATTTTGATATCTGCCTGCCATGCGGTGCTCCCGTGAAAATAATCCAGCAGAGGTTGTGTTTCAAGGCTGCGCAAATCATCGACGTCGCTTTGTCCCTGCACGATTGCCTGCACCACTCCTCCATCGCCAGTCTGCATATCAATCGAGGCCGGTCCGCCAAGTATCTCCGCGGTTACTCCCCGGGCTTGAATTCCAGAATCGGTGAACGTTATGACACCGCGGGTGTTGCGCAACTGTGGAAGTACCTCTCCAAGTTTTATGTCGTTATCATGCAACTGAATGTAGCCTGACACTCTTACTCGGTCATCACCAAGCAGCGGAATACGTGCGTACAGATTCAGGTGACTGTTACCGCTGGATGATATGCCATCGGTAAACCCGTCTATATAGCCGCGCACTGGGCTTTGCTGGATATATCTTAGGAACTCGCTGCTGGCTGCCTCTGCCTCACCCCTGATTTCAAGCGGAAGGTTGTCGCTCGTCATTTCGGGCATAGTGACACTAATATTTTGCAAGTTTGCACCCAAGATTTTTGCAGACTGAGCATTCACCTCAAGCTTGTTCCCATTAATCAGGAATTCACCTGTGATGTTTTCAATAAGGGGCCAGTCCTTGCCTATTTCCAGCACCCCATCTCGTGCATGAGCGCCAATTTTGAAGATTACGCTCTTGGTTCCATCCTGAGGAAAATCGCTCAGGTTACCCTTTATGCGAATACGAAAGTCCTCGGTATGTCCTGCCAGAAGAGCACCATTCAGCCAGTCACTCCCTTCCTTGTGCAACGCAACCAACGGGGTATA
Organism: Gallionella sp.; assembly: GCA_024641025.1. Taxonomy (GTDB): domain Bacteria; phylum Pseudomonadota; class Gammaproteobacteria; order Burkholderiales; family Gallionellaceae; genus Gallionella. The sequence continues at coordinate 6,432 of JAHEDW010000061.1, read as the reverse complement.
ACGGGCGGCACTTCTAATGTCTCCCCGCGTCAACTTGGCGGTAAAATCCAATATGCCCTTGGTGCCAGTCTTGGTTTGATAACTTCCATACAGATTCCCTGCCAAATCTGAGTTTGCGACGGTGATATTACCGACGTTGATATACAACTCCCCGCGTTTATGTTGCCAACCTGCATGACCAGTCAAGGTGGTAAAGAATAGCGGTTCGCGCATCACTCCTGGGGCATCGACCTTCAACTGGCGAGAGTTGATGCTTATCCTTCCCAACTCATCGTTACCATCCACATCCAGAGTCAACCCGGAAAAACCGGGGAACTGGCCCACCTGATTGATTGCGATATTTTCGAGTCGGCCTTTGAATTTGTAACTATCAGGGTTCTCTGCGACACCTTGCCAACGCACATCGAGGTTAGAAAGCTTTCCACTCGGCGCATAGGTATCCAGCTTGGCGCGCATCCCGTCATCCAAACGAATATATCTCGCCAAACTGGTGATAGTTTCCAACTGTATTTGATTGACATGCATTTCCCCTCCGGCAGGACGCATGTCACTTTGAGCCTGTGTCAGGAAATAGAAATCCGTGGGACCCAGTTCAATTCCATCATGCAAACGCATCGCCAAATTTCTTGTTGAAATGTTGAATCCGTCAGCAAGCTCCTGCCACGCAACCCGTCCATGCAACCCAAATATTTCCATTTCCGGCAGGTCTTCGGAAAGTCGTGTAGCCACATCACGCAAATCCAGATCAGCCACGATCTCAACCATCCTGCCGTTCTTGATTCCCACCCATCCACGCAAACCGCCATGTCCACGACTGAATTCGACTGGCAAATCAAACCAAGATCTCCAGGCTATCATGTCAGTGTAGTCGAGTTGAGCGAAAAGCTGGCCTTGCCAATCACTTGTATCTTCCAAGCTTCCACCTTTCAAATCTCCTCGCAAATCCAGCATGGCCGCCAGTTCCGAGGGAGGCTGAGCTTGCAAGGCAAAAAGGTGATGACTGAAGAAACTCTCGATTCTTAAATTCACCTGTTGCAGCACCAAAGGCGGCGCAGCCCGCTGCTCATCGACCCATACAACAAGCGCATCACGCACAACCATGCGCGACTGGTGCAACAACCAGTCAGAAAGACCCTTTCCTTCGCCTTGCTTGGAGAGCGCAAGGCTACCAATATATATAATTCCCCGCTCATCACGGCGTATCAGCAACTCTGGTTTGGAGATTTCCAGGCTGGCCAGTCGCAACTCGGCGGTGAACAATGACATCCAGGAAACACTTCCGTTTATACCCTGCAACGCAAGTGCGGGTAGCTGATTGTCATCAAGAATGCGCACATCGGTAAATTTAAGACGCGGCCGAAGACCCTGCCAATCACCCTCGATTTTTCCGATACTGACAGAATTGCCTATTGCATTTGCAAGGGAAGATGTGATTCTTTCATGATACTTCTCAATATCTGGCAGAAGATAATATCTCAGTGCAATGATAGACACTGCGAGAAGCACAACCGATACAGCTGATGCTACGATGGCAAAACGCGTCAACCAGCTCAAACTGCGCCCTACAAGACGGGAAGTGAAAGAGTTCAACATGGATTAGTTATTGGATACTGTTTTCCGGATCGTCAGCAATTGGCTTGTAGCCTATTTCCAAAGATTTTTTACTAACAACTGGCGACTGGACGTTAATCAGACGACAATATGCATTCTAACTTGAAGCTTCGACGATGAATACCGCTAACTTGCCGAAAAGCAATATGGAACTCACTTTGCCCCTGGGGACAAGAATATGAATCCCCCAGGAACACAATCCAGAACGTTTGATGATTTGCTGCAACGAACATTGCGTTGCAGCCGATATGCGAAACGGGTACTTGACTCTGACCCTGATTTGCTTGACTGGTTGAGGACAGCCTACTCGACCAAATGCAGCCAAGCTGAAATAAGGGACTTATTCCAGCATTCCGGACAGAATCTGGCGGAAGAAGCCGAGTTGAGCCACGCTTTGCGCAAGGTTCGCATACAGGTGATGGTCAAACTGATACTGCGCGATCTCAATGGCCTTGCCGACCTGAAGGAGGTGATGCAAGCCATGACCACCCTCGCAGAAACGTGCGTTCAACTTGCTCAATCCTGCCTGATGGAAGCATTGCGAGCGCAATTCGGCACACCGATAGGGGAAACGAATGGGATTCACCAGGAACTGCTAATCATAGGTATGGGAAAACTGGGTGGATGCGAATTGAATGTCTCATCTGATATCGATTTGATTTTCGTTTATCCTGAGGACGGCGAATCCAACGGATCTCGCAGTCTGAGCAACCACGAATTTTTCACCCGCATGGGGAGGCGGTTGATTACCATGATTAGCGAGCATACCGACAACGGATATGTGTTCCGTGTGGATATGCGGCTTAGGCCTTATGGAGAAAGCGGACCACTGGTGATGAGTTTTGCCGCACTAGAGGAGTATCTGCTCAGTCAAGGACGCGAATGGGAGCGTTACGCATGGATCAAGGCACGCGTCATTGCTCCGGCAGACAGTCCTCAAATAGACGATCTGACACGCCTGGTGAAACCTTTCGTATTCCGCAAATATCTGGATTTTGGCGCAATCGACTCGATGCGAAGCTTGCATGCGCAAATCCGTCAGGAAGTACAGCGCAGCGATCGGCTCAACAACATCAAGCTCGGCCCCGGTGGAATACGTGAGATCGAATTTACCGCACAGGTTTTCCAGTTGATACGCGCAGGACGCGAACCCAAGCTACGTATCCGTCCTACTCAAAGCGTTTTGAAACAGTTGATGGAAACTGGCCACCTTTCCGCTCAAGTTGTAGCTGATCTCGATTCAGCTTACGTTTTCCTGCGCAATCTGGAACACCGGTTGCAATACCTAGATGACCAGCAAACCCAGGAATTGCCGGAAAAGGACGAAGATCAAAGAGTCATCGCCACGGCCATGGGGTACAACGATTACCCAGCTTTGCTGGCAGAACTCGATCGCCACCGCACGTTGGTTAGTCAGCAGTTCGAACAAATTTTCGGTGCTCAGCAGGATGACCAAGCCGGAGAACAACTTTGGCGCGAAAATATTACCACCGATGAGTTGAGCCTAAGCCTCGATGAACTGGGCTACCATGAATCGAACGAAAGTGCACAGCGACTACAACAGTTGCGCAACAGTAATCGCTACAGACAACTGCCAGAGTTGAGCAAGCAAAGATTGGATAAGTTGGTACCTCAATTCATAGCCCTGAGTGCCCGGCACAACGATCCTGATGGAACATTGTCCAGATTGCTGGTCATGCTGGAAGGTATCAGTCGTCGCGCCGCCTACCTCGCTTTCCTTGCCGAATATCCGGAAGCATTGCAGCGTCTCACCACACTAGTCGCATCCAGCACTTGGGCAAGTGAATACCTAACCCAGCACCCGGCATTGCTGGACGAATTACTCGATGCACGCGAAATCTATCAAGAACCCGATTGGCATTCCGTTGGCGATGATTTGCAGAACAGGCTTGACGATTGCGCAGGCGATGCCGAGAGAGTTCTTGATGTGCTGCGACAAGTACAGCAGGAACAAACCTTCCGCTTGCTGGCGATGGACCTGCAGGGCCTGCTTCCGCTGGAAACACTCAGTGACCATCTTAGCGATCTTGCAGATCTGATGTTGCATCATGTGCTGAGACTAAGCTGGACAACTGCGCGCAAACGGCATTGCGATGAGGCTCAGTTTGCAATCATTGCCTATGGAAAGCTGGGTGGCAAAGAACTCGGCTACGCATCCGACCTGGATTTAATCTTCCTTTATGACGACGACCATCCCGATGCGCAGGAAAACTATGCACGGCTAGGACAACGAATCAACACCATGCTCAGTAGCTATACTTCCTCAGGCCGACTCTATGAAATCGATTTACGCCTAAGGCCAAATGGTGAAAGCGGTTTACTGGTGAGCTCGATCACAGCGTTTGCTGAATATCAACTCGAGCATGCCTGGGTATGGGAGCATCAGGCATTAACGCGAGCCCGATTCAGTGCCGGAGAAAGGAAAGTCGGTGAGGCCTTTGAACAGATTCGCAAGCAGGTACTCTGCCAATCGCGCGAACTGCAGAAGTTGCGCACCGAGATACTTGCCATGCGACAAAAGATGCACGACGGCCACCCCAATGACAGTGGTTTGTTCGACATCAAGCATGATAGCGGCGGCATGGTGGATATCGAATTCATGGTTCAATACATCATTCTGGCCTATGCCCATCAGCACCCGGAATTGACAGCAAACATAGGCAATCTTGCTTTACTGAAGCTTGCTGGTGAGATTGGCCTGGTTCCTGTTGATATTTCCGCGCAGGTGGGAATGGCCTATCGTACGCTACGCCAGACTCAACACCGCATGCGGCTCAATAACCAGTCACCTTGCCGCATCGCACAAGGTGAAATTGAAACAAGCGCTTGCAAGGACTTATGGGAATTGCTTTTTGGCGGAGAAAGATAACTATTTGATTGCCGCTACTGCATTCTGCAGGCACTTAACTTCTTGCATCTTTCTGCAGAACATTCGGTCCTAAACGTGCTGTCAGGCGGTACATCAACACATCACCCTTTCCCTTCATCGGAACGGATGAGGGTGGCTCGAATGCAAAGCCGTTTTTGATACGATTGTATGTGGTCTTATCCACCAGGATCGCCCCTGAATCAGCCTCATCAGTTAGTCGACTGGCTACATTAACCGTATCACCCCATAAATCGTAGATAAATCGTTTGGTGCCAATCACACCCGCGACAGCGGGTCCGGTGGCAATGCCAGTGTGTATGCCCAGCTTGAATTTGGAAAGCTCAGGGTGACTTTCCACAAACCCACGCATCTCAAGCGCCAATTCAGCAATGTCGCTGGTGTAATCAGACCTGCTTATGTTCAGTCCACCCACCACCATATAAGCATCGCCTATCGTCTTGATCTTTTCCACATCGTATTTCTCGCTAAGTTCATCGAACGCTGTAAATATCGCATTCAACATTGTAACCATCTGTTCCGGGGAAAGTGCTTCAGTAAGCTGGGTAAAATTCACCAGATCAGCGAACATTACTGTTACATCGGCATGTCCATCGGCAATCAATCCCTGGTGGTTCTTCAGGCGATCAGCAATGTTACTGGGAAGAACATTAAGCAGAACGCGCTCTGATTTTTTTTGCTCCTCGGCCAGCAATTGATGTTGCAGATCCAACTGGCTTTTGATCTTATCCATCTCCACGACAAAATGACGCACGAGGAAATAAATGATCGAGGACATTGATGCAAAGTTGATCGCGAAGAAGACACCAACAGTCCTTATCGGCACACCCACCTGGTCACCCGAACCAAGAAAATAATCGAACATACCCGACAATATAGTCAACACGATGTAAGCAAAAAACCATGGCACGGATTCACGCCAACCCGTTACGATGAGTGCACCGATCGGTGCAAGCAGTGCCCATAACGTTACACCGCTAGATGTGATGGAACTGCCGATACTCCATTGCATGATGAATGGAGAGAACAGAAACAGGCTCAACTGAATGAAGCGGAAAGGAGCGAATTTCTTGGTCTTGAAATAATATATCAGCGACGCAACCGAAACCAACTGATACAGCAATGGAACATTAGCCGAGAAATGAAGCCCCATGGCCCAGTAGATCGCGAGCCAAAGCACTACAGCCAAGTTCATGAAGGCAGCAGCAAAAATCAGCAGATTCCTGTGCAACTTGTCTTCTTGCGTATCTGCTGTTTCTTCAGTGACCATGGGTAAAATTGTCATACTTCCAAGCTCCATTCCGGGTAAAGTTATCAAAACATTGAACCGGTCAAGATAATCATACCCGAATTAGCAATACTACAAACAGGGAAGATGCATATTACAGCGTCAATATTGTCGAGCGCCCCTTCATAATTCTGCCGAATAAAGCTAGAATTCATTATTCTAATCTGACCCTTTCTAAGGAATCCCATTATGTCGATGTCTGACCGTGACGGCTTTATCTGGTATGACGGCAATCTCGTGCCGTGGCGTGAAGCCACTACCCACGTTCTGACACATACCCTGCATTATGGCATGGGTGTATTCGAGGGCTTGCGTGCCTACAAGGCAGACAAAGGCACAGCCATCTTTCGTTTGCGGGAACACACCGACAGGTTGTTCAATTCTGCACACATCTTCCAGATGAAGATGCCGTTTGACAAAGAGACCATCAACTTGGCTCAACTTGAGGTGGTGCGCGCCAACAAACTTGAGTCATGTTATGTCCGCCCGATCTGCTTTTACGGTTCAGAAGCGATGGGGATATCGGCCAAGACACTTTCAACCCACATTGCAATCGCTGCCTGGCCGTGGGGTGCTTATTTGGGCGCTGACGGCATGGAACATGGTATCCGCGTCAAGACTTCCA
>JAHEDW010000114.1 GCA_024641025.1 Gallionella sp. | reverse complement strand
TCTATCCCCCCATGCAGCTAACAAAATTATAATTTCTCATGGGAGATATCAATCAATGATGCGTCTATCCAGCTTGATATTTATTCTCGGATTCTTTGGCTTCAATGCAACCGCAGCCGAGAATCGCCAAAGTCCAACTTCCAATCCCGAACCAATTTTAACCACGACAGATTACAGCGACACCTTGTTTGGTGACTGGGGGGGCAAGCGTGTTGCCATGAGCGAGCATGGGTATGACTGGGAGATCGTCTACAAACTGGATGTACTGAGCAAGGTTTCACCACCGAACGAAAAAACTTACGGACTTGATAACCTGGACATAAAGCTTTTGCTTGATGGCGAAAAAATTGCCGGCATCAAGGGCAGCAGCGCGTTGATCTATATCCTGAGCAATCACGGCAGCAAGCCGGCCGTTCAAGGGGATCACTCTGCAGGTTTGGACAATATCGAGACAGCCGAGGGTGCCAATACCACCAAGCTTTATCAGGCATGGGTACAGCAGACTTTTCTGGATGACCAGTTATCGGTGCTGGCAGGTCTGTACGACTTGAACTCCGAGTTCTATGCGACCGAGGCATCCGGAATATTCTTGCAGCCTGTTTATGGTATCGGCGCTGAGATGGCGGCTACCGGACAAAACGGTCCCTCGGTGTTCCCGACTGCCTCTTTCGGGATACGCACCAAGGCTGAAGCGGGTGGATACTATCTGCAATGGGTTGTGCTTGACGGCGTGCCTGGCGATCCAAACAACCACCATGGTACCCATGTGCAATTCAACAAGGGGGATGGCGCACTCAACGTCGTGGAAGGTGCAGTTCCTTTAAGTGGTCCGGAAAATTCCCATGCCAACAAGTTTGCGCTGGGCGTTTGGCGTTATACAGCACGCTTCGAGGATTTGCTTGATCCGGCTGTCATGCGGATCAGCCGCGGTTACTATGTCATGATGGAAAAAGTATTGCGCTATCAACCGTCAGGCACCGAGGAAAGCATCAGCGGCTTCGTGCGCGCCGGCAAGACTGATGGAGATACTACGCAGTTCGATATGTCCTGGAGTGCCGGGCTGCTATTTTCCGGTCCGTTTGAAGGGCATGAAGAAGATCAGTTAGGTGTTGCCTATGCGCTGGAGCACAACGCAGACAAGTATCGCATCGCCACTGGGATACCAACAGTTTCAGAAAGATCGGTGGAACTGACTTATCGTTATCTGGCGATGCCCGGATTGGCGTTGCAGCCGATGGCCCAGTACTTGATCGATCATCCGACCGATCCTAACCAGGATAACAAGTGGTGGCTGGGCATGCGCGTAGAGGCCACGTTTTAACCGGACACGTTTTTTCTATTCAGGGTTGCTGGGAATGGCCGGTTAGCGATTCGCGGTTATGCCTTGCCTGACGACTGGCCTGATCAGCCAAACCTGCCAGTGATGTAATCCTCGGTTTCTTTCCGCTTGGGGTTTGTGAAGACGCTGCTGGTGTCGCCGAACTCGATCAGGTCCCCCAGATACATATACGCGGTGAAGTCAGAGACGCGCGCTGCTTGCTGCATGTTATGGGTGACGATGACGATGGTGAAGTCTTCCTTCAGCTCATCGATCAATAATTCGATGTGTGCAGTTGAGATCGGGTCGAGCGCCGAGGTAGGTTCGTCCAGGAGGAGTACTTGCGGTTTGACGGCGATTGCGCGGGCGATACATAGCCTTTGTTGCTGGCCGCCAGACAGGCTGGTTCCGCTTTGCTTGAGCTTGTCCTTTGCTTCCGTCCAAAGAGCAGCCTTGCGGAGCGCCCATTCGACACGCTCGTCCATGTCATTCTTGCTGAGGTTCTCGTAAAGCCGAACGCCAAAGGCGATGTTGTCATGGATCGACATCGGGAACGGGGTAGGCTTCTGGAACACCATGCCGATCTTTGCGCGCAGCATGTTCAGGTCCTGCTTCTTGTCCAGGATGTTGATGCCGTCGAGCAGGATCTCGCCGGTAGCTTTCTGCTTCGGGTAGAGCTGGTACATGCGGTTGAGCGTGCGCAGCAGGGTAGATTTCCCGCACCCGGAAGGGCCGATGAAAGCGGTCACCATTTTTTCAGCGATGCCCAGGTTGATATCCTTGAGCGCACGATAATTGCCGTAAAAGAAATTCAGGTCCTTGACGGCGATTTTTTCTTTTGGTTTGGTTTCAGCGTTCATTTGCAAGCCTTATTTTTAAGCATTGTTAATGAGTTGTGGCACTTTGCCGGAACAGCACCCGGGCGAGGATGTTGAGCGTCAGTACACTGAAAGTGATCAACAGTGCGCCTGCCCAGGCCAGGTTTTGCCAATCCTCATAGGGACTCATTGCGAACTGGAAGATCACCACCGGCAGGTTGGCCATCGGTCGATCCATGTCGCTACTCCAGAATTGGTTGTTCAATGCAGTGAACAGCAATGGCGCGGTCTCTCCGCTGATACGGGCGATGGCCAGCATCACCCCGGTAATGATGCCTGCGCGGGCCGCGCGCAGCGTGACGAAGTTGATGGTCTTCCATTGCGGGGCGCCAAGTGCGGCGGCCGCTTCACGCAATGTTGTCGGCACCAGCCTCAACATGTTTTCAGTCGTGCGAATCACAATGGGGACGACGATGATGGATAAGGCGAGTGCCCCTGCCCATCCGGAAAAGTGTTTGACGTGTACGACATATACTTCATAGACGAACAGGCCGATGACGATGGAAGGTGCAGATAGCAATACGTCATTGATGAAGCGCGTGACGGGTGCGAGCCATCCGCGCTGGCCGAATTCGGCAAGATAGGTGCCGGCCAGGATCCCGATGGGCGTTCCGATCAGTGTACCGACCAGCGTCATCATGAGGCTGCCTGCGATGGCATTCAGCAGTCCCCCCGTGCTTCCCGGTGGGGGCGTCATGTGCGTGAACACCATGGGTGCTAGCGCGGGCAGTCCGCTGTCAAGCAGCGTCAACAATATCCAGCACAGCCAGAACAGGCCGAACAGCATTGCCACAACCGAGACGGAAAGCCCGATTGAATTGATGATGCGACGACGCGTGTAAAGACTTGGGAAGACATTCATGAGGCTTTCCCTTCACGTTGGCCCAACTTGAAAAGCATGAATCGGGCGATTGAAAGTACCACGAAGGTGATGAAGAACAGGATCAGGCCTAGCTCGATCAATGAGGATGTGTAGAGGTCGCCTACGGCTTCGTTGAATTCGTTGGCAAGCGCAGAAGAAATACTGTTGCCTGGCATCAATAGCGACTTGCTCAGGTCATGTGCATTGCCGATCACAAAGGTGACTGCCATGGTTTCGCCGAGTGCGCGTCCAAGACCCAGCATGATCCCGCCAGCGACACCCACCTTGGTGTAAGGCAAAACGACATTCCACATCACCTCCCAGGTGGTTGCGCCAAGCCCGTAAGCAGATTCCTTGAGCAGGGTGGGCACGACATCGAACACGTCGCGCATCACCGATGCGATGAAAGGGATGACCATGATGGCGAGGATGATGCCTGCAGTCAGCATGCCGATACCCATCGGCGGGCCGGAAAAGTAAGGG
>JAHEDW010000060.1 GCA_024641025.1 Gallionella sp. | reverse complement strand
TCGAGTCATCTGATTCCCATGTAATTGAGCGGCAGCATACCACTCTGGAGCTGCCCCACAAAACTCAGGTACTGACAGGCAACAATGGCCGATGTGCTGCCAAACAAGAAATTATCCCAGAAGTCTCCTTCAATGTTCGGAGGAGATATCATCAAAATGCTTTCCAAAGAATCTTGATCGACCGAAGTGGATGAGAAGATGGCGGATATGTCAGTTTTCTCATGTCAGCTTACTGAGGGGGCTCAACTTAATAGAGCCTCCATTCCCATTTAAGACTTTAATTGTCTCAAAACATCACTTTCCGACAGACTTTATTACTTAAGAGCATTTTCCGACAGACTTTATTCCTCTAAATCCCTTTTCCGACAGACTCTATTCTCGCCCGACAGACTTTATTACTTACTATCAATCATCACTACCAACCAGATTCGCGTTCTGGAGTCGCCGTGATCTTGTGTACACTTAAATCAGTGCCATTGAATTCCTCCTCGGCGCTAAGGCGTATACCGACAAGCATTTTCAATATCCCATAAACAGCAAATCCACCTAGAAAAGCAATCGCCACCCCCAGGATGGTACCGCAAAGTTGAGACATGAAAGAAACTCCGCCAAGTCCACCAAAAGTCTTTTGGCCAAATATTCCTGCAGCTATCCCACCCCATGCGCCACATAGACCATGCAGTGGCCAAACACCAAGAACATCGTCGATTTTCCAGCGGTTTTGTGTCAATGTAAACATTAGAACGAACAGTGCGCCTGCTACGCCACCTACTAGCAGCGCACCTACCGGATGAATCAAATCAGAACCTGCGCAGATTGCCACCAACCCTGCCAAAGGCCCGTTATGCACAAAACCCGGGTCATTCTTGCCGAACCACAAAGCTGTAAGAGTGCCGCCAACCATTGCCATTAGGGAATTGACCGCTACCAATCCACTGATCTTGGTAATCTCCTGAGCAGACATCACATTAAAACCAAACCAGCCTACCGTAAGTATCCACGCGCCCAATGCGAGGAATGGTATGCTTGACGGAGGATGAGCAGAGATACGTCCTTCCTTGCTGTAACGACCACGACGAGCGCCGAGCAGGATGACAGCTGCCAATGCTATCCAGCCACCAACCGCATGAACCACTACCGAGCCAGCGAAATCGTGGAACCCTGCTCCAAATGCAGAAGCCAACCAACCCTGAATCCCAAAATGTCCATTCCAAGCGATGCCTTCGAAGAAGGGATAGACAAACCCGACTACCATGAATGTAGCAGCCATCTGTGGATTGAACTTTGCACGCTCAGCAATACCCCCGGATACGATAGCCGGAATTGCAGCTGCAAAAGTAAGCAGAAAGAAAAATTTCACCAGATCATAACCACTTTTTTGCACTAGTTGCTCCGCGCTGGAAAAGAAGTTGGTCCCGTAAGCAATCATGTAACCGATGAAGAAATATGCCAGAGTAGAAACAGCAAAATCGGTCAATATCTTGACTAACGCGTTAACCTGGTTCTTCTTGCGCACTGTTCCCAGTTCCAAAAAAGCGAACCCAGCATGCATTGCTAGCACCATGATGGCACCGAGCAAAATGAACAATACATCGTTACTGAATTTCAGGTCTTCCACAACTTCCTCCTTAGGTGTAAACCGCTAAGTGCATCTACTATTTAAATTTTCTATGTAATTGTTCATTAGAAATGACAAATATGGATATTGATCAAAGATGTAAATATCATTTCCAATCATTGAGATATTTTTCGAGCCAGAATAACCCTAGTATGGTCTTGCTTTCGTTGATTTTTCCTTGTCGTATCCACTCTAACGATTCCTTCAGGGAAATCTCGAACACTTCTAAAAATTCTCCGTCATCCAGCTTGCTTCCCTGATGGGTCAAACCACGAGCCAGGAAGTACTCCATGCGCTCATCCGCGTAACCTATGCACGGCCATGCTGTAGTCAGATGAATCCATTCGGTCGCAACATAGCCAGTTTCTTCGAGCAATTCGCGTCGAGCCGTTAGCAGAATATCTTCGCCGTGATCGATTTTACCGGCAGGAATTTCGATATATTCACGTTTGGGCGCATAGCGGTATTGCCTTTCCATTATCAGGTTGCCATTGTCCTGCAACGCAAGTACCGCTACAGCACCGGGATGATTGATATATTCACGGCTGCTCACGGTGCCATCCGGAAGGCTTACGCTGTCTTTCCGGACACGGATGAAATCGCCGTCATACATCACCCTTGAATCTAGGCAAGTTTCCTTTAAGTCCACAGTCCTTCCTCCAAGTTTTCAGTATTCACCCGATTTACGCCTTACAAAAAGATAACCAGTCTCGTCTCGATATGCGGTCAGCCAGTCAGGTCGACTTTGTAGATAATTTACCAGCGGATAACGCTCGCCTGTGAACATGTTTCCGTAAGGCACCAGAGCCAGATCGAAGTCCCCCTGCTGAAAGAAGTGCTGCCCTTCCTTTGTTACCCACAAGATGTGGGTATAAGGAACAATACGCGCCGGATCGAGCATTCTTCCATCCACGAACACGTTGATTGCACCATTTAAATTCCAAATCAGATATCCACCCCAGTTCATGGTGTTAAATGTCTTTCCAACTAACTTGTTGGCCTTCATGAATTCAACTGCGCCAGCAGGAAACTTATTCTCCACAACTCCGTGCTGAAACACCTTTTCTTGCTTGAACCCATAACCCAGAAGCATGACAGCGATCAAAAGCACAGTTAGGTTGACTGCGACCTCATTGGGTTTAATCCTGCGCAGAAGGTGCTGCAGGTTGGCTGCCACATAAGGGGCAGAAATCAATACAAAAAACGGTATATAACGATACCCGGTTAAGCTGACTATACCTAAAACAACGACAACAGCACCCTGCTTAAGTTGTTTCCTACCGAACAAGCCCGGTAGAGACAAAATCGCTACACAGAAGAAAACCCAGTAAGGCAACGCGGCTCGCCAAATTTCCAATGGACTGGCATATTCAGATGTCAGATCTCGTATAGGATTGCTTTCGAGGGCGATTATATGCTTGAAGGTAGTCAAGCCATTAGGTGAGAGCATTAATGCTAACCCACTCAAACAGACTATCCACAACATCAGCTTGGTCTCAGGTGTATTAAAACGTCCACTCGCCAAGCGGCTCTCTGCTATATAGACCGTACCAAACAATCCAAGTGCAACCTCGCCCAGTACTGCTCCTCCGTGCGTGTTACTCCAAAGAATCATCACCAAAGGGATGCAATAAAGTAACCAGCGATTTCCGTTGCGGGTAAATCCATCTATCAACAAGAATATCAACGAAGAATACAAAAATGAAAATAGCTGAGGACGCTCGCCAGTATGCTGAAGTATCGACATACCTGCCAGTGCAGTGATGGCCAAGCTATACAAGCTGAATATCCCAAAAAGGCGACAGCGCAAATAGACGATGTAAAGACAAAGGGACAGTACTCCGGCACGCAGATATATGATGCCATCGAGGTCCAACCAGTTAAAAATTGAATACAGTATGACCTGCCCCAACCATTGGCTTTTAAGTATGGTCTGCCCCCATACGTTGTCGGCATCGTATACGCTGAAAGGGTCCGTGTTAGGAATCTCGCCCCGCTCAAGTATGTTTCTGCCGGCTGCGATATGCCACCAGAAATCGATATCCCACACCTTTACCGCAAAATACCCGAAGAAAGTGACTAGAAGCGCGACTATCGTGATGTATTCAAGCTGACTTCTCTTATTCATTTCTTGCCATCAATTTTAAGCAAACTGCCAATTAGCTTTTCTTCACAACCTGCATCGCAGTTGCAACTAATCCAGCAATATCGGCGGCATTACCTGGAATGATCATTGTATTTCCCTGTTTAGCAATATTACTGAAGGCATCGACAAATCGCTCTGCCACTTTCAAGTTAACTGCGTCGAGACCACCTTCGCTCTGTATCGCACTACCAACCAACTTGATCGATTGAGCGGTAGCATTTGCGACCAGCAGCAACGCTTCTGCTTCGCCTTGAGCGTTGTTGATCGCAGCTTGCCGTGTACCTTCGGATTCACGTATTGAAGCGGTCATCAATCCTTCGGCCAAGTTGATCTCTTCCTGCTTCTTTCCTTCAGATTGTGCGATGAGCGCTCGCTTTTCGCGCTCAGCAGTAATCTGCTTTTGCATCGCAGCAAGAACCTGTTGCGGCGGGGTGATATCCTTGATCTCGTAACGTAATACTTTCACACCCCAGGTCGGACTGGCTTCATCGAGCGCAAACACTACAGTGCGATTTATTGCTTCACGGTCTTCCAGCAACTTGTCCAGATCGCGCTTACCACATTCGGAACGCAATGCGGTTTGTGCCAGCATCGTGATGGCCGCAAGGTAATTCGATGTGCCATAGCTTGCACGTGCCGCATCGGTAACTTGGTAATACAGTACGCCGTCAACCTGCACCTGAGTATTGTCGCGTGTGATGCAGACCTGAGGCTCTATGTCTATAGGAAATTCAGTGAGTCGATGACGATAGGCGATACGGTCGATGAAAGGAATGACAATGTTCAATCCTGGCTCTAGAGACGCATAGTATTTCCCGAGCCTTTCAACGACCCATGCGTTTTGCTGCGGAACGATCTTTACTGCCTTGAATGCCAGAAATGCAGCGAACACTCCCAATATGACGACGAACAAATCCATGCTTTCTCTCCTGAGACACACTACTCAAATATTAATACTACTCAATGATTAATCGGCTGCCCGAAATTAACCTGATGCGCCAGACCTGACGACCCATATCCGTCGCAATCTTGTCTGCCAACTCTGCATCCCAATCGGCACCTCGATAATTGACACGAGCATGCCGCTCGTCCAACCATTGAGTGACATGCACTTCCTGACCAATGTCGTAGACTAGGTTACCCTGGCCATGCAACTGAGGTTGCTTCCTTCTCCAGAAATAGATCCAGCCAACACTGACAGTGCACAGCAGTGCTGCAATTACAGCCTGTCCTATCCACGCAATTCCCAGATATGCTGCAAGACCTGCAGTGGCCAACCCGAATGCCACGGCGATCAGATAGAACGTACCGCTGTTCATCTCAGCAATCACTAGAACCACTGCAGCCAGCCACCAGATCCAATATGCTTCCATCAAATCACCTCAATTTATCCAGAGGGCGCATTTTGCCACGTTTGCGGAAAGATTCGGCGCTCAATAACAACTCCCACATATGGCGGGAGTGATGAATGTCTATGCCATTTTGGAATGCCGTAACTGCAGGCGTCTCAGGCAATGGTCTATCCATTGCGCAGTCAACTTCTCCTGCACCGAGTTCTGACGCAACCGGGATCTAAGCCCGGGAAAATCAACCCTATCCAGGGCTTGATCCTGATTGAAACATGAAAATACATAACTGGATTTTCCAGTCGAGGGATCGATATGTTTTTGAAGGCATTGTGCGCAGATCTCTTTCATCATGCACTGCATCGGTGAGTTGATTGAACCGATCGCAAAGTGATGCGGTTTCAGATGTGGCTGCAGCACCCCATGGCGTGCTGCGCCTACCGCCGCCATCATTGTGTCCGAGCCAATAGCGATAATTCGATCGGTGTTGGAAAAAGGAATCTGTTGCGTACCGAGTGCGTCGCACGCATACGCAGCCATCGCTTGGACAATATTGCCGACATAACAGCGATCCTGGTCACGCGTAGGTATAAACCCGGGTTGTTCGTCACAACACCAGATTACCACATCGGCAGCATTCTCAATCTCGGCCACTTTATATCGGTCGATCACTTTTTTGTAGCCGGCGAAATACAGCACTTTCGAACCAGATGCACGCAGCGCCTGGCCGATGGAGAACAGCACCGCATTGCCCAATCCGCCTCCCACCAGCGTCACGGTCTCATCGGAAGTAATCTCTGTCGGCATCCCGGTCGGCCCCATCAACACCACAGGTTCACCGGGTTTGAGCATCGCGCACAGATCGGCCGAACCACCCATCTCCAATACGATGGTCGAGATCAGTCCGCACTGCGGATCAACCCATGCACCGGTCAATGCGATTCCTTCCATAGCCAAACAGGTGCCATCGATTGATAGCGCATTGGTCTCGTAATTTTGCAGACGGAAAAATTGCCCGGGTCGGAAACTCCGAGCTGCCATCGGCGCCTTGATGATGACCTCGACGATATTCGGCGTAAGCCGCACGACTTTATGAACAGTGGCACGCAACGCACGATTGATCTCCGCCAGAAACTCCGAATCGGAAGATCTCGATGCCGGTTTCACTCGTTCTAGCACCGCGCTGACCATAGGGTAGCCTTGTTTTGCCGCTCCCATCGCCTTGACTACATTGCCGAAATAAGAAGGATGCAGGTCACCAAAAAAACTGATGTAGCGTCTATCGGATTGCTTTGCCAACAACACTTGTGCCACCTTCGGTTTGGAGATCGCGGGTTCGGGTTTTACAGGTGCGCCGTTCTCATCGCAAGCCTGAAAGTAGCGGCCATCGAGTTTGAAGTGGGCCGGGTCTTCGCGTGCCAGCACGGTGTTCGGTTGGGTGCCTGCGGCAACCAGAACCGTGCGCGCAAAAATCTCGATCTCAGCGCCTGACCTCCAATCGCCAACTTCGGTTCGCAATTGTTGTGCCATGCGGATCGCACGCACCGCACCGAATTCATCGGTCTCAATACAGGTCGGATTCAGTCCCTCGGCAAAGCTGACCCCTTCCTCAAGTGCTTTTTCGATCTCCTCATGATTGAGCGTATAGGCGGGACTATCAATCAGTCGCTTGCGATAGGCGATCTTCACGCCGCCCCAGCTCTGCAACAATTCGATGATGCGCGGTTCGCGGCCTGCTGCGGTGGCATTACTGTGTTCCCGGTCTATGGCAAGCGCATGACTCAAAAACTCGTCGGCGACCTGTTGCTCTTCATGCGTCCAACGCTGGCGAACCGCATTCTCACCTTTCTCGGCAACCAGTGCTTTGTAACGATGCATGAATTTTGCTACCTGCACCGGATAATATGCCAGCGACTCAGTGGCCGTATCTATCGCAGTAAGGCCGCCGCCAATCACCACAACTGGCAGGCGTATCTGCAGATTGGCGATGGAGCCTGCTTTTGCCGCGCCGGTCAGTTGCAGCGCCATCAAAAAATCCGAGGCAGTACGCACCCCACGCGCCAAGCCGTTGGGGATATCAAGCACCGTCGGGCGGCCGGCGCCATTGGCCAGTGCGATGTGATCGAATCCGGCGGCATATGTGGTGTCCACCGTCAATGTGCCACCGAAGCGCACGCCGCCAAACAGCGCGAACTGGCTACGCCGCTCCAGTAACAGGCGAATCAACTTGAGAAAATTCTTATCCCAGCGAACCGTTATACCGTATTCGGCGACGCCGCCAAACCCGGCGAGCACACGTTCGTCAAGCGACTCATAAAGTTCTGCGGTTTCATGGACCGGTGCAAACATGACACGTTCACCTTTGGTGTCAACACCGCCGATGTGTGGCGGCAGCGGTTCTATCTTCAGCCCATCGATGCCGACCACGGTATGCCCGTCGTTGATCAGATGGTGTGCAAGCGTAAATCCTGCTGGGCCCATCCCAGCGATCAATACACGACGTCCACTCGGCGCTTTAGGGTAAGGACGTCGTAAATCCAGCGGATTCCAGCGTGTCAGCAGGCTGTAGATCTCGAAGCCCCATGGTAGATCGAGTACGTCCTTGAGCGTGCGCGTTTCGGCTTGAGGAATATCGACCGGCTGCTGCTTCTGGTAGATGCACGATTTCATGCAGTCGTTGCAGATGCGATGACCAGTCGCTGCCACCATCGGATTGTCAACTGTGATAATTGCCAGCGCCCCAATTGCATGACCTTGTGTCTTGACCTTATGGAACTCTGAGATCTTCTCCTCAAGTGGACAGCCAGCCAGTTTTACACCGAAGACATTTTTCCTATACGAAGCCCCGCCGCCGTCGGCGGGCGGCTTTTCCTTGAAGCCCTTACAGCAAGAATCCTTGTCTTGCTCATGACACCAGATGCAGTAATTCGCCTGATCGAGCGCGCCGGTCAGATCGGTCCCGGCATCGGTCAGTTTAAAACCTTGGCGACGGCGCAGCGCATGGCCTTCGCCGAGACGATACGTGTTGATACCATCCAGGTTTACTGTCCCCAGCGGAACCAGCTTTTCAAAATCAAGTTTGGCCGGCAACTTGAACAAGATACCCTTGTAGTGACGCGCTCGACCGGCTTCGGTTCGAACTGCCCAAGCTGCATAACGTACCGCGAGCTGCAATTCGTCGGCGTGGGCCGTTTCATCCGCCATCCATTTGGTCACATACTTAGCGTAAGAAAGTTCGCTGAATGGCGCTCCGACCAGTGACGTCAACTTGGACTCGAGCTCCGGGCCGTTAAGGGTCGCGACCTCTTCCGGCTTCACTATTGTCATCGCCCGACGCTGGACGAACAGGCGCTTGCAACTATATAACGGCGCCAATTCATGATGCTTTTCTGCTAATGCCTGCACTTTCGGTTCGATATCGAATAATCTGGCCAGGAAATCTTCGAGATGCGGCGCTAGCGCGATCAATAATTCCGATTGCGCCTTGCCAGGATTGTGATCGGAGAATTGGCGCGCTTCTTTAAGCTGCGCTAGTAGGCCGGCATTGCCTTCGTCAAGAAAATCGAGGAACGCAGCATCGAGACGAACCAAACCATTCCGATCATAAAGATCGTTGAATGAAAATCCAAATCTCAGGTTCAGCTTCTGATGATTCTCTGAGTCATTTTGAGCTGTCAGCATTGCTGTTACTTCCCTCAGTTTCCAGCTAGTTGTTGGTTATCGCCTTGTGAAGTCAGCCGACGCCCGGAATGTGAAGCAAATTCGACTTTGATCAAATGCATGGCAAACTGAAGTAGTCATCCTCGCAGAAGGCCTAGGCGTATCACCAGGGAATCATCTGGCCGTCATATGCAAAGAAGTTTCCAGAGTCAGCGATTGTGAGGCTGCTGATCACCTTGCGCATGCCCGATACGCTTTGTTCTGCAGTAATCATAGCATTCGGTCCACCCATATCGGTCTTGACCCAACCGGGATGGAACACGACTGCCGTGATCCCGAGTTGCTTCAAGTCGATGGCCAGGCTCTTTACCACCATATTCACCGCAGCCTTGCTGGTACGATACAGGTAATTCCCTCCCCCGCTATTGTCAGCGATGCTGCCCATCTTGCTGGTAATGGTCACGATGGTCTTAATCCTACTGCGCGAAATATGCGCAACGAAAGATTCTGCCATCTTGAGTGGTGCCATCGTATTGACTCGGAATGATTGCACCCATTCAGCATAATCTGTATGACCGAAACCATGTTTATCGGAATCGGGATAGATGCCTGCGTTGTCAATCAGCAGGTCGATAGATACTTCGTCCAGATCATGAGCGAGGCGCTCGATATTTACATGATCCGCGACATCCAGCACTAGCACTTTTACCAATTCGGGATATTGATCGGCCAGACTGTTGAGTTCGCCAGCCTTCTCCGGGATACGACTACAAGCCAATACACGCCAGCCATCTGCGGCATATTGCCGGCAAAACTCCAATCCGATACCTCGATTGGCTCCTGTGATAAGTGTGGTTTTCATGGCTTTCTATTGAATTGTGTCATGCCAATGCCCCATTTGCGAAAAATTTTTTTAGCACATTACATCCCCTTTACGGTTCGACCCTCGTCCCATCTTCGATCTGATTGGCAGGATGACGAATCACTGTCTCTCCACGAACAAGCCCCTCTAGTACCTCAACCTCCCGCGCATTGCGATGACCTACTTTCACGAAGCGCCTTTTTGCTCGGCCGCTTTCAGCCACGAATGCGCACCACGTATCATCACAGCGAAACAATGCACTCGCAGGTGCCTTGATTACCTCATCTGCCTCCCAAACGACGATGTGAGCATTCACGCGGAAGCCGTCACCCAATTCAGGTATTCCATCCACAAAATCTGCCACGACGTTGGTGCGCTTTTCTTCGACGCCCAAAGCTGACACCTTTGTGTACGCATAGGGTTCAACTCGCTGCACTTGAGCCCGTAACGGCTGGCTTCCACCCCAACCATCCAGAATGACTGGCATGCCGGGCTTTACCTTGACCGCCTCGGATGACAGCAGCTCTATCACCACCTCAAGCTTGTCCAGATCGCCCACGGTCAGCAGTGGCGCACCCACCGCTACGACACGTTCGCTCTTGTCCGGGATCCGCAGGATGCGGCCTGCTACCGGCGAGCGCACCTTGATAAGCCCCTCCTTGCCGACCTGCAATGCGATCAGCCCAGATCTGGCCAAACTTACCTCTGCAGCCGCAGACTTGGCACGATAGCGCGCGGCTGCAACTTCGTTGCCGATGGTAACTTCGGAATTGCGGGCCTGCTCGGCAACCTGCACCGACATGAATCCATCCTTGAAAAGTTGCTCGATACGTTTCCTTTCGCGCCTTGCTTGTTCGAGATCTTCCTGGGTATGTCTCAGAAGCTCCTCTGCCTCGTGTTGCTGGCTCTGTGCAGCAGAGATCCTTGCCATCAGCTCTCTGCGCTCACGAACACTCAAAGGTAGTGGCGCGATCTGCGCGATCTCCTGATCAAGATTAACCGCATCACCATCATGCAGCATGATACGAGCAAGTTTTCCTGCCACCGGTGCGGTCACGACAAAGCGGTCATGGCTGCGTGTTTCTCCCTGCTCGCTGACTGTGACCTGCATGCCTCCCTTCTCGACTTTGCCGGTATCGACGCGCAACGGCTCGGTGCGAAATAGCAGCACTGCCAGCACCAATAATGCGATGGCAGCAAGCAGGTAACTTGTTTTGCTCAAGCGCGATTTCATGTTATTCCTCATTCACGTGTCTTAAGCACGGCAATCAGGTCCAGATGCCTGAGCCGCCTGGCAACCAGTAGGGCAGAAAGGATAGCCGAGATCAGGGTTGCAATAACAGGATAGATGAAGGTCTGTGCGTTGAAAACTAGCGGGAGCCTGAACAGCTCACGGTCAAACAATGGCACCAACATTGCACACATTCCGTAACCAATAACCAATCCTACGGGTATCGCACACAGTGTCAACACAACCTGCTCGCCCAACAACAGAAACACAACTTCCCGCTGAGTAAAGCCGAGTACGCGCAGGCTGGCCAGCTCGTTTCCGCGTTCGGATAGAGCGATTCGCACACTGTTGTAAACCATGCCGCCGATGATGACGGCGGCAAACAGCATTTCGATCAGGCTTACGGTAGTGAAGCTGCGGTCTATCAAATTCTTTACGCTGTTCACCATCGCAGAGTGAATCGCAACACCACTCACCGCAGGTATGTGCTTGAGCCTAGCATAGAGCTGCGCCTCATAAACAGGATCGATGCTAAGCCAAACGCCAGAAACCAGATTGTCTTCACGTAGAAGTTTGGTAAGCGCTCGCGCATCCATGTAAGCGCCGATACCGACCAGTTCGTCGGATAATCCTGAGACAATCACCGTGCGCACCTGACGAGTGCCCTCTAGCACTTCCAGCGTGATGGAGTCGCCGGTTACCACACCCAGTATCTGTCCCAGTTTTTTGGTGAGCAGCAAGCCCTCTGGTGGCAAGGCAATCGTGCGTAACTCATTATCGACAATCTGGTGCAATTCGCTGTCTTCAGCCAAACCGGTAAGGATGATCTGTTTGCTGCGATGCTCATTCCTAAGCCGTATCGGGGTTGCGCGGAACGGCTCCGCGCGCAATACACCGGGTAGTCGCATGATTTCATAAACAGAGTTGGCCGCTCGTGGTTCGTGGAACAGCACGGTAACATCGTCGCGCTGAACCATGTCAAACTGCACCATCATCATATGATCCACCGCATCGAACATGAAACGGGCAATCATCATCATGCCTACCGCGATCCCTATACCCAGAACTGAAAGCAGCGCCTTCCAGGGTTTGCGTGTCAGGTTGCGGACGATCATGCGCGTTGATGCAGATAGCTTGTGAATTGCACCGGAGCGCTCCATCATGCCCAAGCGAAAACGTGTCGGCGCCTCCGGCCGCATCGCCTCAGCTGGCACCAATTCCGATACCCGCTTCACGGCGGCGATGGCGCCGGCACATGAGGCGATCAAGCTAACCAGTACCGCCCAGGCAATCAGTCCGGAATTTATCACCAGCTCAAGTTGCGGGAAGTGAAAATAGTCCCGGTACATTACGGCTACTTGCTCGCCCAGATAAAGTCCAATCAGCAGACCCGGTAGCAGCCCGACCAGCACGGTAGCCAGTGCGAATTTCAGGTAATGCAACCCAACATTAAGGTTAGGATAACCGAATGCCTTGAGAAGACCGATCTGAGTACGCTGCATTACCACCAGCCGCGACAGCACAATGTAAATCAGGAACACCGCGACTGTCAGGAATATCGCGGGTATATATGTCGACGAAGCCTTGATCTCGGCCAGTTCATCGGTGAGAAAGCGGTTCGAGAGCTGGTCCTTGCGTCCATAGGCACTTAAGCCGCCGTACGTTAGCAGCAGCCGGTCAAGACTAGCGATGACCTCAGCTTCCTCGGCGCCTTTGTTGTGAGCCTGCGGCGCCAGCGTCAGGGAAACATCATTGAAAGCGCCCTGCATGCTGAATGCAGAAGCGAGCGCCTCGCGCCCCATCCACAAGACACCGAAGCGCATATTGTCGGGGAATAGCATACCCTGTCCGACTTCGTATATGTATTCAGGGGAAAGCGCGATGCCGACAACCGTTAGCTCTCTCCACCGGCCATTGAGAATCGCACCAAACCTGGCGCCAATATCGAGTTTGTTGGCCTGCGCGAACACCTCGCTAATCAGAACCTCGTCAGGGTGCGCCGCTTCGATATATCGGCCGCGCCGCAAAAAAAGATCGTTGATCATCGCTGACTGGCGCTCCGGAATCGAGACCAACCGACCGGTAGCGGGCTCGTCCAGACCAGGAACATCGAGCGT